>CAZYPA010000015.1:0-35995 GCA_964649175.1 uncultured Leptospirales bacterium
AATTTTTGTTGCAGGAAAAAAATAATACAGCAGGAGTAATAGTTTGTCATTCCGGTCGCGTAGGCAAGCATTATAGAAACATCCTGTTTCGTGCTTGCAGGCAGCCATCGTGGCTGCACTGCCGGAATCTCCTGAAAAAATCAAGGTTATGAGATTCCTGCATGCGCAGGAATGACATTACCCGCAAAATTAAACTGCTACCGTCTGGTATTCTATAATGCAGTTGTATTTATA
This sequence comes from uncultured Leptospirales bacterium, assembly GCA_964649175.1. Classification (GTDB taxonomy): domain Bacteria; phylum Spirochaetota; class UBA4802; order UBA4802; family UBA5550; genus JBBAGC01. The sequence continues at coordinate 235 of CAZYPA010000015.1, forward strand.
ATAAACCTTACAGAATTTTCATCTATCATAAGTTTTTTTGAAATTGATTCAGGATTCCATCCCTTATTGGACAATTCCCTCACTGTTTTCACTACTGTATCATTGAGATTTTTCCCAGGCAACCCCTTAATATCACTTCTAACCTGCTTTAAAATGGGATTATTATTATCAACAGCCTGTATGAAATCAGAAAACTCCTTCATTTTCAAATCTGTTTCCTGATACATCTGCTGAAGCCTGTCATCTGTTAAATCTATCTCTTTTCTTATTGTATCAACCTTTTGGAACATAGCGTAAATCTGCTTAATACGCTCTTCCATATGATCAGAAAGGCCGTCAATTTCGTTTAACTTGTCACGAAGTTCCCTGATTTCACTTTCTCTTGTTTTAAGGATAAGGGTTTCCTCTTCAATCTTTTTAATGCTTCCATTGAGTTTCTCAACCCTTCTGTCTGATTTTTCCACAACCTTTTCAAAAGCCTTAATTCTGCTGTCTATGCTTTGAATAATAATATCTGACCTGTTAACAGAATCAAGATTTTTGCCTATAACATCATCATACTCACGGAGCTCTTCAATTCTTCTTTCAACAAGGGAGTAGGTTTCACCCAGGGCTTCTATGCGGGAATTAACAGCATCGATTTTTGAAAGGCTATCCAGAAGCTTTTCAGATTTATAAAGAACAAGATCATTTGCCTCCATAAGACCTTTAATTTCACTCTCCATATCGCCAAGCTTTTCTTTTTTAACCATGTATGCTCTGATTTCTCTATCAGCACTCTTTTTAAGCTCCTTAATCTGCTCTATATCTGAAACAAACTTTTCAAGGTCTTTGGACTGTTCCTGAGCATCCAGGAGAATACTATTAAGACGAACCAGGGAATCATCCACCTTTTTGACCATAGCATCTGTCTTACCAAAAACTTCATTGCTCTGCTCGTATCGGAGAACCTCTGTACGGATATCCTCAATCCTCTTTTCAAGCTCAGCAAAGTTCTTCTGCAGAAGATCTGCCTGCTCTCCGGTTTTCCTGCTAACCTGTAACTCTTCGTCCTTTATTCTGCTCATCAAGGTATTAAGCCTCAATTCAATGGCCTGATATTCTGAATCAATATTATCAAGCTTCTCCTCTGCTGTATCCACAATCCTGTTTTCAAGCACAACAAACCTGTCCTCAAACTCCTCAATCCTCTTTCGTATGGATTCAGCTTCTTTTCGTGTTGCCTGAACAATTTCATCTTTTTTGGACACAGCATGGATACTCAGATTGTCAAGCTCAGTGCGCACCTTTTCAACTTCACCTTCAAAGGACTGTATAAGCTTTGCTCTGGACTCCTCAACATTGATCTCAACATTTCTAAGCTTCTGAGTAAGTTTGTCTGTATCTCCATCTATGGAAGACTTAAGATCCTTTGTTTTTTTCTGGAATTCATCAAAGAAGTTGTTTTCCATCAATGAAAACGTATCCTGAAGTTTTGCTATACGCAAATCAAGATCCTCAGCTTTTTCTACTGTTTTTATAAGAGGGGCTATTTTTAATCTGAAATTATTGTGAAGCATTTCCCCTGACTCTGCCATTTTTGATTCAATCTCAGTAACATTCTTTGAAAAATCTTCAGAAAGCTGAAAAATCCTTTCTCTTGAACCAATGGAAAGCTCATTCTCCTTTCTCTCCAGATCCGTTTTAAGATTTTCAGCGTGCACATAAAATTCCTCTGAAATCTCTCTGGACCTTTCACGCAGTTTTTCTTCGAATATATGGGTAAGCCCGGGAATATCAGCCTGCATATTTGCAATGCTTTCACTTATCATGGAAATTTTTTTAGTCATATCTCCAAAGCTTTCCTTTGCAGAAGCTATAAACTGTATCTGCTTATTAACATCCCTTGCAGCACCGGAAATTGTCTTTAAATCATCATCTACTTTTTTCAAATTTGTTCTTTCAATATCAAGCCCTTTAAGCCTTGTTTCAATTTCAACCATGGATTCTGACATATTTTTAACAAGGGCAGCTGATTTCTTAATAAGAATATCCATTTCAATTGTGGCGTCCTGAAACTTACGGCTCTCTTTTTCCGTAAGTTTTTTAAAATCATCGAAAATTCGTGATGAATATCTCCGGAGTTTAGCCATTTTGACATTTGTTCTGTCAAGTCTCCTGAAAAAAATCATCATAATAACGCAGGCACCAAAAGTAATAGCGTTTAATATCATTGCAGAACTCCGAAAGTTGGACTAGAAAAAATAATATGACATAATATTTTACTACAGGCACTAATTATGTCAATACTTATTTTATGTCTCATAAGAGTTTATGCACTCATATTGTTTTATTTTTTACAGATGAAGTTCAGGTTATTCTTGACACAAGTTAACTGATAATCTGATCATTTAAACTATCAGAATTTTATATAGAGAGGGAAGTCCTGTTGCTATTAAGGCAACAAAACCTAAAAACCTATGATTAAATCCCTATATGAAGCATCAGAAATACTCGATTTAGGCAAATATGCATCCCTTATTGAGATCAACAGCCAATATAAAGCATTGTTGTTTAAATGGCATCCTGATCACTGTAAGGAAAAGCCTGACGAATGCAAAATCATGACTGAAAAAATAATAGAATCATATAAATTGATTATGAACTATTGCTATAATTATAAATTTTCATTTTCTAAAGAGGACTTGGAAAAAAAAGAATTCCTCTCTGACCCTGAGGCGTTTTGGCATAAAAAATTTGGACATGACCCTTTATGGGGTTATCAGAAATAAATAAGAGGCTTTATTTTACTCCACGAAAAATAAAAACTGTTTCCCCTGTTTTTATTTCGTCCCAGTCATGAAGCAGTCTGGGACGCAGAAGTTTTTTCCCATTAAGATATGTACCTGAATCTGACACAAGATCATAAAGGTAGTAGCCGCCTTCAATTCTTCGGATTCGAGCATGTTTGCCGGACATATATTCATCATCTGTCTGAACTATATTTTCTTTGCCTGTGCCAAGTGTTACTTCACTTTTAAGAATTGGCATTTTAATTCCTGCCTTATTCCCCTCTTTTCTTAAAAGCCATACGTCAGAATACATTACATCCGGTGTTTCCTTTTCAGCATCTTCTTCAAATACATCTTCTTCAACCGGAGCACCGTATCTCATATCTTCAGAATACTGATTAAATATTGGCTCAAACCCACTCTCCTCTCTGGCTTTTTCAAACCTGGTTTTCCCTTTTTTAATAAAAATAAAAAAGAGAACAATAAGCAAAAGAAGAAGGAGAATTATCATTAAAGCCAGAATTACATTAAAATAATCCGGAAACTCCATTTTTAACAGATTTCTTTCAACTGAAAATTCCGTTGTATCCCTATCTTTAAGGTCTCCATAGTTTAAACGAACTTCCAGGTTATTTTTTACACCATCCCTTTTAGCCAAAGAAACATAGTCTATTTCATAAACACTTTTAATCCGGGAAAGAATAACCTTGTAAAGCGCAGCTATATTTTTGTTATCTATATAAATCAGGCTTCCACCAGTGAGCTTTGCCATTCTGGCAAGAATATGGGTCTGGGGAATACCCCGCATTGTTATAAAGCAGAGAGGGGTTTGATTTTCCCTGGCAATTTTTACAACATCATCAGCCCCTAATGTACTTCCTTCATCTTTACCATCAGTAAATACTATTATTCCTTTACGCCTTCCGGGATCTGATCTTTGAAGAAGCTCCAATGCGTCATAAAGCGAATCATAAAGCACTGTTTTGCTGCCATGCCTTTCCACACTTGCAATACTTTTTAAAATCTCCTCCCTGTTTGAAGTAAAATTATTAATAAGCCTCACCTTATCATCAAATCTGTAAACAGCTATACGATCTTTGGGAGATGCAGCATCAAGTATTGCCCTGGCATTCTTTTTTATTTTAGCCAAAAAATCTACACTGATGCTTTTGCTGGAATCTATGGAAAAAACAAGATAAAGGTCATCACTCAAAGAGGTGATGTCCCTTACTCTGACATAATTTACTCTGAATCCGTTTTCATAAACATGAATGTTATTTTCATCCAGACCCGGAAGTCCATTATATAAAGCATCTACAACACTGACCTTTAGATTGACTTTAGGGAAATTTTTTTCAGCATCAACATCTGTGATGTTTATAAATGGGCCTGCCTGCAGAAATGAGAATCCTGTTGCTAAAAAAGCAAATATAAGCATTATTTTTAATTTTAATGTTTTCATTTACATTTCTTAATCCGAACTGTTTTAAAAATTATCGGTAATAAATGCAATTTTTTCCAGTAGTAATTCTTCAACTTGCTGATAATTATAAATTATACTCTTATTTACTGTAACTAAAAGACAGCCTCATATACGAACATCATACCAGAAAATAATACAAAAGGATTTAATCTATGAACAAAACAGAAAGAAATGAAGACAAGGAGCTTACAGTAGCACTAATAGGAGCCTTGATTATATTTATCATTTTTTTTGTAGTAAATGCATGGCTTTTACCCTTAATGGGTTTTAGAACCTGAATCCCCTATTTCTCCCCTGTATCCGGGGAGTCAGAAGAAGTACCTGAAAAATTCAAACCTTTAGAAAACAAAGAACTTTTTGAAACAGAAAAACAATAATTAATCCGGCATATTCTCCCAGAGAATTTTTCGGCCATCCATTACAGGGCCTTCAACACAGGCCCTTTTGTACCCTGAAACAGTATCAACTGTGCATCCCACACAAAGCCCCACTCCGCAGCCAAAATAATTTTCCACTGAAACCTCTACAGGGATGTTTTTATTTGCAAGCTTAACTGTTTTACTCATCATGGGATCAGATCCGCATGTATAGATTCTGCTAAAATGCTCGCCTGAAATAACACCAGCCATAACATCTGTGGCAAAACCCTTAACACCCATAGAACCGTCATCTGTAGTTACAATAAATTCATCAGCCAAAGCCCTGTACATATCTGCTGCAAATACATAGTCTTTTCCCCTTGCACAGTATATATAGGTTATTCTGTTTCCACGATTTTTAAGCTCTTTCATAAGATAGTAAAGCGGTGCATTCCCCACTCCACCTCCTGCAAGAAGCACATCCTTGCCCTCTTCAAGAGTAAAACCCCTTCCTGCAGGGCCTGTAATATTAATAGAACCAGGATTCATTGAGCTAATAAGGGATGTTCCCTTGCCTATTACACGAACAACCAGGCTTATAATATCCTTATTTGAATCAAATATTGAAAAGGGCCGCCTTAACATAGGCTCAAAGCCCTCTGCAGCCCTTATATTTACAAACTGTCCTGGTACAGATCTATTGTTATCAATTTTAATATTAAGCAAAAAGTGATTATCAGCTATCTCTTCAGGTTTTTTTATTAATTCAGCCACTATTCTTTCTCCAGCAAAAGTTTACTTCACAGCTTATTTATGCACATAATGAAAGCCTGGTAAAATCAGAGGGAACAGGCAGATCCATTCAGCTTGCCATACCTATTCTAATATTCTTGGTACAACAATATGTCCTTTGGCAAAATCCGGTGCAATTTTTTCAATAGCATCTGTATCAAGCGATTCTTTAACAATATCATCTCTTGTTACATTTATTAAATTAGAAATATTGTCAGCAGGCTCAACCCCTGAAGTATCAAGCGTTTTTATCTTTTCCACATATTCAAGAATATCATTCAACTCTTTTGAAAACTCAGCCTTCTCAGCTTCTGAAAGATCAATGCGAGCGATTTCTGCAATTTTTACTATTTCCTTTTCATCTATCTTCATTAAACATACTCCACAATTAAACTACACTATCTGTTATAAATTACTTTTGTTAATTCAAAATCAATAACTTTTTCCATATCAAGGTATTTAATGGAAACAGCAAGACTCAATTTTTTACATCCTGCTGGAACAGAGTTGAAAAGATAAAAATTCGACACCCTGTCACCAGGACCCAGGAAATCCAGGCTATAATCAATAGTACCCTCTTTAAAATCAATATTTTGTATAAGTTCACTTCCTGCAAGGATTCGCCTCTTTTTCCAAAGCTCTTTTAAATTCACCCTATAGCGCTTCTCCGGGAAGCTTTTATCCTGAATAAATTCAAAATATTCAGGGCTCATTCGTTCATCTCCACAAACCAGCTCAACACCAGTAACAAGAAAAGGCCTGTTCCAGGTATTTTCTATTATTACATGAAAAACCGGTTCAAGGGGATAAACAGAACCTCCTCCTTTAAAAACAGGAAATGAGCAAATATATGCCCAGTCCTCTTTCTGCACATGTTCAACAATAACATCAAAATAAAAGGATCTCACAAGGCCGGCTTTCCCTGATATAACCTCAATATCAGCCCTGACAGCCGGGCCATAAAATCTTACGATTTTTTCTCTTCCGCAGCTATTCACAGCTAATACTATTATTGTTAAAACAATTACTTTACGCACTAAAATTTAGCCCTTTATTTCCTGATAAGGCCTCTACAAATCAATGCCTGTTAATTTATATTTTTTTTAGCAGATATTACAGAGGATATTCCCTTCAAAAGATCATCAATATTAAAGGGCTTTGCAATGTAAAAATCTATTAATCTGTCATACCCCTTAACAGCGTCAAGAGACCAGCCGGAAAGAAGCACTGTAGTTGTATCTTCATTAATCTCTTTTACCCTTGCAGCAAGCTCAATACCAGTTAATCCGGCAACATCATAATCAGTTAAAACTATATCATAATTTTTATTTTTAAATTCCTCAAAGGCATTTGATCCATTATCTGTAACAAAAACCCTGTTTCCCATTCTTTCAAAAAGATTCCCTAATATAAGCTGAAGAGCCTTTTCATCCTCAACAATAAGTATATCCCTGTCCTCAACCCTGTATTCGCCTTTAATACCAGGGCTAACTTCATCCTCTATTACTAAATTTTTAGGAAAAATAATTTTTATAGAATATAGCTCTCCGGATTCCTCTTCCATTATCCTGATATTGATTTTTTCAGCAGCATTCCTTATATCTGATGTGGAATAACCGTCTATTGTAAAGGGAATAATATTCTCCCTGTCAAGGCCGCTGTTTTTCTCAACTGAAATTGAAAGAGAGTAAAACTCCTTTTTTAAAAGATCAATAGAGATTGTTCCTTTTTTATCTACATAAGCTGCTACCCTTAAAACTCCCCAGATAATAAGCTCTCTAAGAAATCTGGTATCGGTTTTAATAGTCAGATTATTATCATAATTACGCTCCAGGGAAACTGCTCTTCTCTTTCTGCTCTCCTGCATTTTAAAATGAATTTTAACAAATTCTACAGAATCGTTTATAACCTTTGCAAGGGACTCCTCTTTTTCAACTTCACCATCCCCCCTTTCATCTAAAAAATCCTGCATTCTTCTTATATGCTCAATAACATCATGCACATACTTTTCAACCTGTTTAAGCCCATCAAGCACAGTCTTTTTTTCTGTAATTATCTGCAAAAGCTGAGTCTGATTAAGAATTACGTTTGTAGTGTTATTAATGGAATGAATAAACCCTCTGCCTATATCACTAAGAAAATTTATTCTCTTTGCAATACTAAGCCGGTATTTCAAATCTTTAAGCATTGTAATATCTTCCATAAGAAGATCTATGGCAATTATTTCATTGTCTATGAAAACAGGATAAATTATAATATTCACTACGCGTTCATCGTCACTTTTGGTTCGGATTTTAATCTCACCCAGCCGTTTAAAGGGAATATTATTTTCAATTATTTCTGATATATAGTTTTTTACTCTTTCAGCATCATATTTAAAAAGAGACTTTATTACTTCCATACGTGAACTTGAAATTTCCTCGCATTTATAGCCCACTATACCTTCAAAGGATCTGCTGCACATATACACATTCATATTCCTGTTAAAACGGATAAGGGGTAGAGGAGAAAACTCGAAGTAGTGGGAATCGCGATAATCATCCCTGCTATTACTTACTGAATAAATATTAGAACTGCTTAATTTTTCACTGCTGCGTATAAAAATCAATACAGATGAAACCAGACCATCAGATATAACCGGCTGCATTAAAATTTCAACAGGTTGACTTTCCTGCTCCAGTATATTCGATGATTTAAGTTCAACTGCTGAAGAGGTAAAGGCACCATTCAAAGCATTGACAAAAGCCCTGGCTACAATGTTTTTGTAATCAATTGTAAAAAAAACAGACCAGTTAAAATTTTCAAGATTTTTTTCCAGACCAAAAATATCAACAAAGGCTTTATTTGCATACTCAATAATCCCTTTAGGAGAAGCTACTCCTGCAGGATATATGAGGTTATCAAAAAATTCATGATTATACACAACAGGGGAAGACTCTTCTCCTGATATGTTCTTGTTGCTACTCTGAGACATTATTAGTAACCCTATGATCAAAAAAGTGTTCTAAGGTTTACCAGTGTCTTTTCTCCCTTTTTTATTTCAACCTCTTTTTCAATAGTAGAAATAGCTCCACCCTTGCCCATAAATTCAAAATTAACCCTATAATTCCCGGGCGGCAAAAACTCCCTGCCTAACTGGAAGTTCGCAGGCAAAGTATGCCAGCATCTAAGGTCAGGCTTCATCTGTGAAAAAAGCATAGCCCCTGTTCCAAGGCCTGCTGCAGCGCCTATAAGGCTGGCAAATCCTCCAGTCTTCTTACTCTGTTCAGCTATTTTTTTTGCTGCCAGGCCTGCAGCAACTGAAGCAGCAGCCTTTACTGCAACTTCAGCAGCCACCTTCAGGTACAACCTCTTGTAATCATCCTCAAGGTTCTGAACTGCTGTTTGCTCAACATCTTCCAGCATGTAGGTATTGAATTTTTTACCTGCAATATTGGCCCTTACTGAATTAACACTGTTATCCCGTTTACTAAATTTTGGTATGGGATTTTCAGCATTATGAAGTGTAACCAGAACAGTAGCCACAGTTACACCAGCAGCAAGGCTGCTGGTATTCAAAGTAACCCTTATTGCTGCTTCCATCATGGGATCTTTCAGCAAAGATCCCCGCGATTTTTTAATAGCACTTCTACCAGATTGAAATATTACCACAAGCTCACCATCTTCTTCAGAAGCATTAAACATATGCCCAAACTTCCTGGCCCAGTCATTATAATCATCCATATAGTTAAGACGTTTTGAAACCCTTAATAAATCTTCCTTAACAATATTAAGCCTGGGAGCCAGCTCATGAATTTGTTTATATTCAATATAGGCAAATTCTATGTCCCGAAGATCCCTGCTTTTTTCCCCTATTATTTCAAAGGCAATAGCAGTTAAATATTTGGCCATAATATTCTGCTTATACCTGGCCTGTCCTGATTCTGTTTTAATTTTAGCAAGTTCATTATTTACTGCAGCAAATTCAACCCTTGCTGACTCATAATCATTCAAAAGAAGAAAATTGATCCCAAGGTACATATTAACAAGTACCTTTTCAAAATCCTCACCCCGATAATTGGTGTTTCTATTATTGGTAAGAAGGGATAATGCCTGCTGTGAAATACTTACAGGTATTATTTTAGCAAGCTTTGCAGCTGGAAGAAGAACACTGTTGCTTGTTTTATAATCCTCTGCTGCATGGAGCATTAAACCGCACTCCATCATAAAAAGAAGCTGATCCTTTCCTTTAGTATTTACCTGGGGAAGGAGCATTCGGGCAGCTTCCTTGTAATCCCCTTTGTAAAACTTCTCTTCCGGAACCTTCATTGCTTCATCATAGCCTTTTGAAGAGGAACAGGAAATAAAAGCCAGTGCAAGGAAAACCAAAAAACCTTTTTTTATCATTATTTTCATCGTTTGCTCTCAATAATCATCATTTTTAAAAGCTGATACTGTTTGTTTTTGTTGATTTCATAAACTCCTGCTGATCCTGCCATTCAACAACCCTGGTTCTTGTATTATTAAGTTTAAGAGTTATTTGAAGAAATTGCACCCTTCTTCCTTTTACAGTTCTTACATTTTCCCTGATTTCACCATTTAAAAAGAAGTTTGGAGATTTAAGCTGACCAACAGGTATGGCACTGTCAGGATCAATAAGACCTGTCATACCCTTTTCTATTTCACTCATTGTTTCAGCATCTAAAGAATCATCAATAAACTTTATCCTCTGCTGAATAAGCCTGGTCTGAATTTCACTCATTATAAGACCTGTATCAATATGCTCAGAAGTTCTGTTGCGCACATTTATTACCTGAATAAAAGCAGGCTTGCCATCTTCCTTTAGAAAGCTATATAAAGATGTAACCATCTTATCTACTGTCATTTTTATTTCTTTTGGACCCCATTCCATTGATCCACTGGCTTTACTGGCATCCTGATATTGAACCCCTCCGCCACAGCTTACAGCAAAAAGAAAGATAAATATAAGCAGATATTTTTTCATGAAAAACCTCCCCGAATATAATGTTTTTATTTATTCCACTAATAGTAAAAGCTTTAATCTTTGAAAAACAAAACCAGTTCCCAACTCAAATTCTAATATCAGGCAAAATTTGATTATTTTTAATCACACCCTTAATAAAGATGTATAAAAGTATTAAGGAATAATTAATTTATAAAATAAAAAAATATTAAGGAAATGTCAATAATTATAATTAAGGAGAAGAGAATTAGTCTATATGGGCTTTTGCTCTTGTACTAAATGATAGATTTGTTCAACTCCTCTTAATGTAATTTTCTATTACTGAAACAACCTGCGAAGCTGTTTCAGCTGAGTTATGATTAACAAGCGTGGCAATATAAGTCATTTTTTTGAGGGTATAGCTGTAAAGTGCATCATAATAATCAGCAAGAAGGATTTCTATAAACTCTTCCACTTCACCAGAGCTATAAAGTTGAAGCAGCTTCTCTATTTTTACAGATGAGAGCTTTCTTTTAAGGGACTTTACAATGGAAATCACCTTGTCATGTTCGTGAAACCTGTCATACTCTTTTTTAATTATTTCCACACGTCTGGACATGGGAGTATCAATATAAATTGCAGGAGAACTCCTCATCTGCATAAAAATATTATCAGGAATATGCAGATTCCCTATTTTTCTCGATTCCCCTTCAAGCACAATATAGGCTTCGTCTTTAAGTTTCATTATTCCTGAGCATAAACCTGAATCAAAGGCTTTCTGGCTATTCTGCTTAAGTCCTATTGCGCCAAAAATAGAGCTTCTGTGCCCTGCAAGATCTTCCAGATCAATTGAATTTTTTATATACCGAATAATCTCAGTTTTACCTGCACCTGTAAGACCCTGAAGGATAAAAATTTCAGGTTTTACCGGAAAGGTATTAAGCCTTTCCAAAACATATCTTCGATAGGATTTATAGCCATCTTTTAATCTAAAAGTTTTTATGCCCAGCGAATCCAGAAGAGCAGCTACTGCACCCGATCTCATGCCTCCTCTGGCACAACATATAACTATATTACGTCCCTGAATATCAGCCATTTCATTTATAATATCTCCAATACGCTGTCCTCCAATCTCTGTGCCCCTTATTACAGCTTCATCTCTCCCTTTGAGCTTATAAATTGTGCCTACTTCAGCTCTTTCCTCATTATTAAATATAGGAAGATTAATCGCTTCAGGAATATGATCCTCTTCAAATTCTTTTGGGGATCGTACATCAATATAAACCGGATTTTCCAGCTCCATGGATTCCTGAAATGTTATATCTTTCATAATAACAATGGGAAAGTGCAGAGCCTTCATGTTGCAAGAAAAAAACTTCAAATATTAATTTTCCTGAGCTTTTTATGCTTACCCTGCTTATATTTCCCAACCTTATATATACACCAAATCCTTTTTTTATCAACCAAAAGAGAGTCTAAACCGATAATTAAACAGGAGAATCTATATTCTCCCAAAGAGACATATAATAAACTATTTACAGGAACACTCGAACATGGCAGCGGATAAAAAACACACAGAGAGAAAAAGAACATTTCCCACAGGAATATTTTCACTCCTTTTTTTAATACAGATTATAGCATCAACAGCAGGTATAGCTTTTTATTTCTATACCAGTTCAAAAAACAATCTTGCTGATATTGAAAAATATACATTGAATTATTCCAAAACCCTTGCTGAAGCATTTGCCAGTGTTGCTGAATTGAGTTATAAAAACAAAAACTACTCTTCATTAAAATCCCTGTTCAGAGAAAAGATTGAAGAGAACACCATTGATGAGGCGTTTTTTGTTTTAAAAGATGGAAGCCTCATAGTTCACTCAAACACTACCACTGAAAACAAGCTTAAAGGAAACATTGCCAATGATGAAATGTACTATAACCTTGAGCTGATTCTTCAACCTGTTGAAAAAAACAGCAAAGAGCTTTTTTTCTCAAACTACAATGTTATTGATAAAAAAATTCCCTTTAACAGAAGCTTAAGGGAACTCATACAAAAACATCTTTACAGCAGCATCAATACATCAGGATGGCTTTTTACAAAAGGTGTATTTTACAAAAACGAACCAGTTGGAACAGTAAATTTTATTGTAAACAAGGAAAGGATCTACTCATCGATTTTTGCTGCTGCTGAAGAAATGAAAAAAATATTTACAATAGCCCTTCTTGCTTCCTTCTTTATTGCCATAATTATCGCTCTGATTATTATGTTCAGATTGAAAAGAAATCTTTCTGTTAAAGAATATAAGAGCTCTGATCACACCATTCCCGATGATTCTATCCATGAAGAAGATAGAGAAATTATACCTGAAGATGATTTTAACATAGAAACTTCAGGGAACACAGATTCTTCTCAAGCTGAGGACAAAGATGAACTTCCTGATTTTGAAATTTCATTTGATGAAGATAATAACCTCCCAAAAAATGAAGAAGATGCAGCCTATATAGAATCAGACAAAGAGAATGATGAATATATAACCATTGAACTACTTGGAGAGATTGATGATGAGGATGAAAAGAAAACCCCTGATATTACAAAAACAGCTGGTACAAAAATTATTGCCTCTGTTGTAATTGATGAGAAAATTGCTGCCAGAAAAAACATTCCAGACGCAATCCCTGTTGTAAAGGAGAATTAGCATGTTTTTTATTAATCATAGTGAAATAACTGAAGGCAAAGCAGCTATCATAGAAATTAAAGGCCCGCTGAACAGTGAAACCAGTCCCGACTTTGAAGATTACATAAACAAGCTTCTTGAAAATGGAATTCTTCACATAATTATCGATGCCAAAAATTTAAGCTACCTCAGCTCTGAAGGTATTGGGGTAATGCTCATGATACAAAAACTAATATCTGAAAAAAAGGGAGTGCTTGTACTCCTGTCCCTTTCGAGAGAAATAGAAACGCTTTTCAGAATTCTGGGATTTCTGGAAATATTTAAAACAACGGACAACAGGGCAGATGCCCTCAAGGTTCTTGATCGTGCCATGGAACTTGCCAGAAGCCCTGAACCTGATATGGAAGTGAATCATAAACCAGATAAAGCAATAGCAGATTCTGTTCAGGAAAAACCTGAAGAAACAACCCGGCATATAAAAGACATGAAAGGTCCGGAGCGGATAAATTCAGTGTTTATTGATGAAACACCAGAAATAATAGATTCACAAAAAAAAGAAAAGATCTTTGAATCATTTATAATTAAGTGTGTCAGCTGCTCAAACCTCATACGAATAAACGAAACTGGCCCCCATATTTGTCCTGAATGCTCTGCAGAGTTTGAAGTTACAGGTCCAGGCCGTGCTGTTTTTTCTTGACTTTTACACAGCATATAAAATAAATATTTTCATCTACGTATTTATTTGTTTATTATAATCAGAGGTAAATTTAATGGCCATTCCTGAAGGAAAAACATTCAGCTTTGATGATGAAAGTCATATCCGCACAGATTTTCTTGAAACTTTTGAATATAAGGGAAATCCCCAAAGAATAAAGTATGAAACAGAAGAATTCAGCGCAGTTTGCCCGTTCTCAGGACTTCCTGATATTGCCAAAGTTGATATAGAATATATTCCTGACAAAAGAATTGTTGAACTTAAATCACTTAAATACTATTTTACATCATTCAGAAATGTAGGAATATACCAGGAAGATGTAACTAACAGAATATACCAGGACCTGGCTAAAGTTTTACAGACAAGTTTTTTATCAGTAAAAACAGTATATAATATAAGAGGCGGCATACTTGCCACCTGTGTAATGGATTCAAAAATAGTAGAGCAGGGAAATAAAAATGAGCAATAAAATCAAAAACATATTATTGGCACCATTTCGGTTTTTTCTATTTATTTTTGACAGAGCCTTAGCAGCAGCAGGTGCAGTGGCATTTGCCCAATTCCCATCTTTCATTGTTCAATACCAGCAGCGCCTTGGCGGTCATGTTGACGAGCTTGGATTTATAGTTTCCAAATACACAGAAGCAGCTGCAAAAAACAACAGAACTATTGAAGAGTATATTTCAATACACCTTAAGTCCGAGATAAATGATTTTGTTTCAAGCGGCAAAATTATGGCTGAAAATTTATCCAGACACACAGAACTTGGTGAAGCACTCAGAGCCCTGATGGAATCATCCGGCATAATGAAGCCTTTTGTTTTCTTAAAAACAATGAATTTTGATATTTTAAAAAAAACAGCGGACAACTTTACACCTGGAATTTCTTTTAACATAGACACATTATTCTATGCTTTAGCAGGAATCATAGTCACTATGGGAATTTATTATATGATAAAAAAATCTTTGAGTTTAATAAAAAACTCAATTACAAATAAGAGTAAAAAATAAGTCACAGGTAAACAGGGGAGGAGCATGAGATATGCGTAAAATTATCGCAACACTCATTTGTTTTGTAATCTTAACAGGCTGTTCATCAACCTCAATTAAAGAAGAAACAAGGCAGAACATAATCACTATGAGCATTAAGCAAAATGATGAAACAGTTGAACTTCTGGATAATACTGTTCAATTAAGACGAGCCCCTTTTTCCTTTTTATTTAATTTTACACAGCCTGATGGCCTCCTTGTTCATGCCTCAATGGACAACAGCACCTACTTAAAAGCTGAATCAGGGGAACCCCTTTCTGAACTTCCAGGATTTAAAAAAACAAGTATTTCAGAAGAATTATTTAATAAGGATTCAATTTTATATTTGTCAGATGATGCACCATCATACTGGTATTACACTGATGAAGCTGATAGCAGGTTCAATTCTGTTTATCAGGGGAAAACAGGTTTTACCTGCCGCAGGGACATAAAAAGCATTATTGATATTACAACAGGCAAGGACAAGCTCGCTTCAGGTCAGATGAAGGGAAATACCATTTATATAGTTATAATTAAAGCAGACTGGAATAAAGACTACACTGAGCGAATTGAACTCAACAGAAAGCTTTTAAAAATTACATTCAATATTTAATGCAGGACTAATACATGGCAGAAAAAAATTTTATCCCTTTTGACAGGATAAAAGAACAGTTTGAAAATGGTCTTCAGGATATACCCCCAGGAACCAGAGAATCCCTTGATTTATCAATTGAATTTCAAAAGGGAACAACCCGAATAAAATTTTCCACACCTCCCCTTACTGATATAATGCTCATAGAGGCTTTGAGCATACTAAAAAATCATGTGGAAAATATCCGCATTGCCTCTTTTGAAAAAGGGCATTACGGATTCCAGGCTCTTAACAGCAGCATTTTTAATACAGAAAATCTCACTGGAAATTTTAAAATAGATTTTTTCAGCATTGTAAATTCATACGTTGAAATTTCAAAAAAAGGCAACTTAAGCCAGGATGAGATCAACTCAACAATTGGCATAATAAAAGCAATGATTATGGACAGCTCATTTGATCCCAAAATGCGACTTCAGGAGCTTGGAGCTATTGTAATGACAGGAGAGAACAATCCAGATTGGGATTATATTGCCGGATACAGGGAAACAAAGCGCAAAATACGTGAGTCTATAACAATGCCGCTTAAAAGCCCTGAAGTATATGATGCAATTACAAAGCTTACAAGAAAAACAGCTGAGTCAAACCGGCCAAGGGCTGTTCTTTTTGAAGGACCTCCCGGAGTTGGGAAAACCACAGCTGCCAAAATAATTGCGGGTGATTCCGAAATACCCCTGATATATGTTCCTGTTGAATCAATTATGTCCAAGTGGTATGGTCAGTCATCCCAGAACCTTTCTGAAATTTTCGATATGTGTGAACTTATGGGAGGAGCTGTAATTTTTCTTGATGAAATAGACTCCCTCGCAGGATCAAGAGACCAGAATATGTTTGAAGCAACCAGACGCATACTTTCTGTACTGCTGAGAAAAATTGACGGAATAGATTCTGCAGAAAAAACAATTACAATTGGGGCTACAAATCGTATAGAAGATCTGGATCCTGCATTGTTAAGCAGATTTGACCAGATTATCAAATTCCCCTATCCCAATGAGCAGGAAAGGGGAGCTATCTTTTCAAACTATGCTGTTCACCTTTCTGAAGATGAATGCTTATATCTTGGTTCAAAAAGCGATAAAACCACAGGAAGAAATATTAAAGATATTTGTGAGCTTACTGAAAGAAGATGGGCCAGAAAAATACTTGTCCAGAATCTGAAAACATCCCCTCCACCCTTTGAATATTATAAACAGTCTGTTCAGCTCTGGAAAAATTCTTCAGCTTACTAAGGGCTAAAGCCTCTTAAGAAGAAATTCAATATCCTGTTTATTGTCCTCTCTTTTATTAAGCAGAGACTCCCGTATCTTTTCCAGATTCTTTATCTGTTCTTTTTTCGAATCAGTCATTTCATCCATCTTACACATAATAATCCCTGAGCAGACAATAATCTATTATTACCATTCAGTTGTACGAATATTTCTTTCTTTAAAATAATAAATAATGTAATTTTTTTACAATATCTGTAAAATGAAGAAACGGCAGTAAAACTGCCGCAAAAAGCATGTATAATATTCTTCTATATTAAAAAAACCTGGAAATAAGTCAAACAGTAAAATAAAAAATTATGCCCAGGTTAAAGGAAGTTCCGGATCAAATTTTCTTACCATATTATCCTTATAAGGCTTGACCCGTACGCTATATCCAAACTTTCCGCTGTTGAGACATAACATCTGCCCTTCAAAAATAAATACGCCCTTTTCCTTTTCCCCGGATTTATACATTGGAGCAGCAACTCCATCTGTAATATTTCCGGCACTATCTATTGATCCAAAAAAGAGCTCAACCATAACTTCATCAGGATCAATTAGTCCCAGTTTAACCACAGCTCTGGCCATAACCTTTGAACCTACCAGTATATCGTTTTTATGATCAAAGCTGAAATCAAGAACCTCCACATCGCTCCATTTTTGTTTAATCCCTTCCTTCCATTCAGCCATTTCCCGGGAAAGCTTAAATGAGTTTACTGAATAAAGGCTGTAATTTTGATGCCCGGTCTGATAATACTTCTCAGCGTAATCCTTTACCATACGGTTTGTGTTAAACTCCGGTATAATTGATTTCATGGAAGCCCTTATTTTAGCAAGCCATTCAACTGGCAGGTCATCTTCGCCCCTTTTATAAAAGAGAGGTACAACCTCCTCTTCCAGTATATTATAAACAGAAAGGCTTTCAACCTCATCCTGATACTCAGGGTCATCATATACTTCGCCATTGCCAACAGCCCAGCCATTATTTGAATTGTATGCCTCGTCCCACCATCCATCAAGAACACTTATATTAAGTCCGCCATTTGCTACAACCTTCATCCCGCTTGTACCTGAAGCCTCCTTTGGCCTTATGGGATTATTGAGCCATACATCAACTCCCTGCACCAGATAACGCGCCACATTTATATCATAGTCTTCAAGGAATACCACCTTTTTCCTTAACTTCTCGTCCCGTGACAGATGTATAATATTTTTTATAAGCTCCTTACCCAGGTTATCCTTTGGATGTGCCTTACCTGAAAAAACAATTTGCACAGGTTTATCCACTGAGGACAAAAGCTCATTTAATCTGTCAATATCTCGAAAAATAAGTGTGGCTCTTTTATATGTTGCAAAACGCCTGGCAAAACCTATTGTAAGGGCCTCCGGATCAAGAACTGAACTTGCCACATTAGCATATTTTGTCGGCACGCCCCTTGATAAAAGCTGCTGCCGCAATCTTCTTCTGGAAAACCCGACAAGGCGTTCCCTTAGCCTTTCTCTGCATCTCCATAATTCGGAATCAGGAATATTATCTATCCTTTCCCAGATTTTTTTTGATGTTGGGTCTTCAACCCAGGCAGGCCCCAGGTATCTATGAAAAAGTCCCATCATTTCATCAGATGTCCATGACATTGTTTGTATCCCATTTGTAACATGACCAACAGGAATTTCATTTTCAGGAATACCTTTCCATACATTGCTCCACATATTCCGTGACACATGGCCATGAAGCCTTGAAACACCATTTGCTGCAAATGCTGTTTTAAGGGCCAAAACAGTCATACAGAATTTTTCTTTTTTATCAAAGGGGTTCTCTCTTCCTAAAGCCAAAAACCTCTCCCTTTCAAGTCCAATCTGCTTATAAAAATCTGCAAAATACTGGACAATCAATTCAGGTTCAAATCTGTCATTCCCTGCAGGCACAGGCGTATGAGTTGTAAAAATATTGCTGGATGTGACAAACTCATGTGCTTCATTAAAACTCATGCCATCTTCTTCCATGGCCACCCTTATCCGCTCTAAAGCAAGAAAGGCAGCATGTCCTTCATTCATATGGTACACGGTAATATTAATGCCCATTTTTTTTAACGCCCTTGTACCGCCAATACCAAGCATTATTTCCTGCTTAATACGCATTTCTATATCGCCACCATAAAGCTGGTCAGTAATAGCCCGATCTTCCAGACTATTTTCATCAATGTTTGCATCAAGCAGATAAAGATTAACCCTGCCCACAAGTGCTTTCCATACCCTGGCATAGACCTTTCTTCCAGGAAGATCAACATCTATAAGCAAAGCCTTACCAGGACTTTCCTCAACCAGACTTATGGGAATATTGTAAAAATCATTTTCCGGATATTTTTCCTGCTGCCAGCCATCCAGATTAAGATACTGCCTAAAATAGCCAAGCCTGTACATAAGGCCCACACCGCAAAAAGGAAGCCCCAGCTCACTTGCTGATTTCAGGTGATCTCCGGCAAGAACTCCAAGTCCACCTGAATAAACAGGCAAACATTCATGTATGCCAAATTCGGCTGAAAAATAAGCAATTCCAGCACCATTAAATTTTTCTATATTATGATCATACCAGGATTTTCTTGTGAGATGAATATTAAGAGCGTTTTCAACCCGCTCCATGTGTGCAATAAAACTTTCAGATTCAGCAGCCTGCTCCAGCACAAGCTGAGGGATCAATCCTAAAAACTTTATAGGGTTATGTTCAGTTTCCCGCCACAAATCAACATCAAGCCTTCTAAAAAGGTCAATAGCTTCATAATCCCATACCCACCAAAGGTTGTATGCAATTTTCAGAAGAGGCTTGATTTTTTCAGGCAGATATGGAACAACCCTGAATTCTTTTATTTTTTTCATCCTATTCCTCTAGAGTTTTTAAATTTTACTAAATAACCGGTAAATATATACTTAAAGTAGTACCTGTCAATTTTTCAGATTCAGCTTTAATAAAACCTCTTTGTTTTTTAATTACAGCATAAGTCATGGCAAGGCCCAGGCCCTCGCTATCAGGCTTGGTGGTATAATAAGGATCAAAAATACGATTAATCCCACTATAATCAATCCCCTTTCCATTATCCCTTACCCTTATTAAAACATAATTCCCGGGAGAAAGCTCAATTTCTTTAAAAATTAAATTCTCAGAAACACTGGTTTTTTCTGCTGTAAGATAAACAATGCCCCCTTCAGAGGGAACAGCTTCAACTGCATTGTCTATGACATTTATCAATGCCCTTACCAGCAGGTCTTTGTCCCCCTCAATCTCACAGGATTCATTTTTTATTTCTATATTAAAATTACCATGAAAGCTGGCTAATGCCTTTTCTGCAGATAATGCAATCAAATCCTTTAAAAAGAACCTGGTTTTAAAAAACTTTAATCCAGTAGAAAAATCAGCAAGCCTCTCAGTAAGTTTTTTTATTCGCATTGATGCATTATCAGCATCTTTAATTACATCCAGAAGTTCCTGGTTTCCCTGAGCTTCAAGCTTTGCAAGTGACAAATTACCTAATACAATAGTAAGGGCATTGTTGTAGTCATGTGCAACAGACCCGGCAAATATAGCCAGAGTTTCAATTCTCCTGATATAGTCAACATCATTCCCCTCTGGCAAAGAATTCATATCAGGAAACCTTTCTTTCATAAACTATCCGCCAATAAGAAAAATTTTTTCTTGAGCTTTTCCATAACTTCAACAGGATCCATGACAATAACCCTGGTCCCGGAAAATACATCAAGAAAACCTACTTCGTTATTATATCTTGGCACAAGATGCTGATGTATATGAGAAACACTTGCGCCGCTGCCATTGCCCAGATTATAACCCACATTATAGCCTTGAGGAGAAAATTCATTATCTATAATTTCAATGGAGCTCTTTAAAAGTTTATGCATCCCCAACACCTCTGCCTCAGTAAGACCGGAAATTGTTTCAACATGCCTGGAGGGGAAGATCATTAAATGACCCGGATTAAAGGGATACAGGTTAAGCGCAACAATAAGAGAATTATTTCTAAAAAGAGTAAGATCTTTAACAAGGGGATTTTTATCCCTTATTGCACAAAGTATACATTCAACAGCCGGTTTTTCCCCTTTAACATACTTTATTTTTTCTGTATTAAAAAGATAACTCCTTTCCACAGGATATTATTTCCTCTTTGCATACATATAAACAGAATAAACAAGAAGCGTTAATATAATCAATAAACCAATACCAACCATCGTCCAGTAAAGAAAAGCCATTCTTCTAACAAAATCCGCCCTGTCTCCAGACTCATTTACAAGCTCATCAACTATAGATGAAAGATACCTTTTAAGCAGCTCAGGGTCCCTGATTTCATGCGAGTATTTTAATGCAAAAAAAAGATTTTCCGCTTCAGCGTGTTTTTCTTTTATTGCATCAGCTTCTATCTGTTCGCTATTCAAAAAATCTATATTGGCTTTTACTATTGAAAGCATCTCCTCCAGATGAATAAGCTCTTCAGGCTCTACTGGATTAATAGCTGCCTTATCCTGGCCTAAAAGCCCGGAGCATATGGGAAAAAGAAAAATAATTACAGGGAGTAAAAATATTTTTTTCATACAAATGTGCCCCCTATTGCTTTATACCCTTTTCAGGGAAGAATAATATTATGAAAGTTCATAAAATGAACAAACAGATTCATGCATATACAGGTATATATTCCAGCAACATAATCATCGAGCATTATTCCCAGGCCCCCTTTAAGAGACTCAACATTGCGGGCTGGAAAAGGTTTAACAATGTCAAAAAGCCTGAACAATAAAAAAGCTACTGCTGCACCTGTAAATGAAAATGGAATAAAAAGAACCCCTATCCAATATCCCATCATTTCATCAAGTACCACCTGCTGTGGGTCCTTACCCTTAAAAAAAACCTCTGCTGCATCACCAAGCTTTATTGAAGGATAAATAAAAATAAGTACAATAACTATATTAACATATATTATAGAATTACCAAGTATATTCCCTAAAAAAATATTTTCAAGAATATAAATTACCATTGCCACAAAAGTCCCGGCTGTACCAGGAGCAACAGGGCAGTAACCTGAATAAAATCCGGTAAAGAAAAATTCTTTTACTTTCATTCTTCCTGAGATTCCTTACTTTTTTTTCTTTCAGGTAAAAACAGCCGCCAGTTAGTCATAATATACCTTACCCCTGAAAGAGCTGTAAGAATTGTTACAGCAAGCATAACCCAGTATGGGGCAGATTCAGGAGCAGGATATATTCCTTTTTTTCTCACAACATATATCATTATTATTATTACTATAGACATCATCTGAAAGGCTGTTTTAAATTTTCCAAACCTGCTCGTTCTTAAAGATCTGCCCCTTTTTATAGCCAGCATTCTCATTACAGTAATTAAAACATCGCGGCCTACAATTATAATAATCATCCATGAATCAAAAATTTCAAAATTTTTATCAAGAACAATAATTGCAGTTACAGCAGAAATAACCAGAACCTTATCAGCAAAGGGATCAATAAACTTTCCAAACTCTGACTCCTGATTAAGAAGCCTCGCAAACCATCCATCAAGAAAATCCGTAAAAGAAGCAACCATAAAAACAATTAGAGCAAGCGTCCATGATTCAACGGTTTTAACAGTAAGAAGATATATAAATAAGGGGATAAGAATTATCCGCAAATAAGAAAAGAAATTAGGTATATTAAACCAGGCTCCGGGAATTTTCAAAGGATCTCTCCAATCAGGTCATACTCATAAGAATCTGTAACTTGTGCACGCACAATACTGTTAACCCTCTCAGAACCACAGGTCAAGTAAAAAACTCCATCAACCTCAGGAGCATCATAAATGGAACGCCCCATACAGGTATTATCATCTATTATTTCCTCAACAATAACATCAACCTCTGTGCCAATAAGAGATTCCAGTTTTTCTTCAGAAATATCCCTTTGAAGAGACATGACAGCATCAAATCTTTTCTGTTTTTCTACAGATGAAACATTATCGTTAAGCAAAAATGCCCTGGTATCATCTTCAGGTGAAAAGATAAAACAGCCTACCCTGTCAAGCCTGGCTTCTTTTAAAAACCTTATAATTTCATTAAACTCCTGCTCTGTTTCTCCTGGATAGCCAACCATAAAAGTTGTTCTTATAACAATATTTTTCACCCTGGTTCGAAGCTTCTTTACCAGATCAAAGTAAATATCATAGCTTCCTTTCCGCCCCATTGAAGAGAGTATTCTGCTGTTGACATGCTGAAAAGGAATATCAATATAAGGCACTACTTTATCATTATGAGCTATAAGATCAATAATCTCATCAGTAATATTATCAGGGTGACAATATAAAAGGCGAATCCATTCAAGCCCCTCTATTTCAGAAATCCTGTTAATAAGGTCAGGCAGATTAATCCCTTTCCAGAAATATGAAGCAATATCCTGGGCAATAATGATCAGTTCAATAGCGCCCTTTTTTACAGCTTCAAGTGATTCTGCATAAATAAATTCAGGATCAAAGGATTTTTCCCTGCCCCGAATTAATGGTATGGCACAGTAGCTGCAATTATTTGAACAGCCGTCAGATATTTTTATATAGGAATAGGGAGGATTGGAAAAAAGTTTTTCCCTCTCCGATTTTATATTATCAATTTTAATATTAAATGCAGCAGCCATTTCAGGAACAAAAGAAGAATCTACTATAGGATACAAAAAATCTATTTCAGGAATATCTTTTTTTATCTCTTCAAAGTAGCGTTTAATTAAACAGCCAATTGCAACAATCTTCTTTCCCGGGAAAGCCAAAGGATGATCTATGTAAGGAGAAGATTCTTTAAGATTAATTGCATCAAAAATAACTTCAATACCCTCTTCCTTGGCATCTCTTATGAAACCGCAGGTATTGATAATTATAATATCTGCATCTTCTGACGATATGGAAGGATTAAAGCCGGCAGATATCATCTCACCGTTTATCCTTTCAGAATCAACCAGATTTTTTGAACATCCCAGTGATATTATATAAAAAGAAAGTTCTGAAGAGATAAACAATTCATTACCAGTCTTTTACATCAATATGGTAAAGATTAGGATTTTGCACATCTTTTTTCCAGGTAATTACTTTATTGGCAACCTGTCCTGTTTGACCAAATGAAAATTCTTTCCCATTAATTTTTGCGTTTATTCCGCCAGCATTACCAATTTTTACCTGTATGTACTCTGAAGCCTCCCACTTCTGATAAGAGCCGGCAGGCATAAATCCTCGCTGTTTAAGATTGCCATCAAGATAAATTTCCAGAAAAGATTTTTGCACAAACTGTACATCAAAAACAATTTTCAGGCTTTTATTGCTTTGAGCAATAACCTGCGTATTATCATCATCAACGGGCTTTATATCATCATTTCCCGAAACAACGATTTCCTCAACATTTATTTTTTTACCAAGGGTTACCATAATCTTTGCCCTGTTTTCAGTAAGGCCCTTAAGGGTTAAAATAAGCTCTCTTGGACTTCCTTCAACAGGCACAGGAGTATCCTCATCAAGCTCAAGGGTTATTTCATCTGAATCATCCATAAAGGAAACTACCACGCTTTCCTGGGCAACCTCCTTAAGAAGAAAAACCACCTCCTTATTCTCAACAAGAAAAAGCACTGCCTCACCAGAATAGAGAAGGGTAAACCCTTTCCCATTGGAAAGCTGAAGGTTATGTATATTGCTTATTCTGGAATTCTGCTTCTCTTCATACTCCTTTTTTATTCTGGCAAGAGAATCGGAATCATATAGTTTCACATCAGACCTTGTTAAGCTCCATATTCCCCAGACAACAAATAAGGAAACAAGGGCAACCCCAGCATAAAAGATAAGATTTTTATAAGTATCAAAAAAATTATTAAAAAACAAAGACATGGACGATTTTGTAGGCCTGGTAAGCTCTTCAAGTGGAGTAGCAGATTCGCCTATCTTATAGGCTTTATACATCGCTATTATTTCATCCGAATCGATCTTCAGATACTCTGAATATGATTTAAGAAATCCAATTACATATGTTTCACCTGGGAATTTATCAAAGTCCTCATCTTCAAGAGCTTCAATATATATTGAAGCTATATTCGTTTCAGCCGCAACTTCCTTAAGTGTAATTTTTTTCGATTCTCTGATACTTTTTAATTTATCACCAATGCTTTCCAATGCTATTCCTCTGACATCATGGGATTTTTGAGAACCCCTGCTCTGGCAGGGACATCAAATTTAAATATACTTTCCGGTAGATCAAGATTTTTTTTAATATCTGTCAACACTATGCTTACCTTCTTGCCAGTTGAAGTTACTCCCTGAGCCATAGTAATGAAATAGTTCTCATCTACCTGAAGATTAATTTCACGATAACCGCTTCTGCTCTCCTTCTGCTTTAACTCCAGAGTGTATTTTTTTGATCCATCCTTCATTGTTTCAGGCTGCTCCTTTGAAGCAAACCTGTAATGATATTTGGAAAACAGACTGTTTAGCCCTGATTTAGATCCTGAAGAAAAAAGCCCTGTATCAGACTTAAGATCCTGCTCAGCAACCACATTCATGGAAGGGATATATACCCACATTGTTTTACCATTTGATACGATTTTCTGATTTGAAGGCTGATAAAAATCCATAACAATACGATCGGAATTTTTAAATCTTATAATTCCTTTCTGAAGCATTCTTTTCCCGTGCCTTTCAGACTCAATAGTAAAACTTGCCTGGTATGAATCAAGCTTTCCATAGGCAGCTCTGATCTCCTTTACAACATCACCTACTGTTACAAAATCAAACTTGTAGGCAAAAAGCCCTGAAGCTGCAGCAAAGAACAAACAAACAGCAAATAGATATTTTAATTTTTTCATTGTTTTCATCGATTCAAGTTTTTTATTAATAATAATTCCAGTCATTCTTTTTTATATTTTTATAAAAGCTTCAATAAAAGTCAATACCAAAAAAAAAGGAAAGTTGTAAATGAATTTTTTACAGCTCAACAATTAAAATTGTGATTAAAAGGCTGGACAAAAAGTCTAATCCCTGTATTATTGAAAAAGAATATATATCTTCCGGAGAAATAATGAAAGCAATATTTATAGGTAATAGAAAATTACGGGAGATAGATCTTCTAGATCCCTTGCTGGATGAAGAATTTTACATAATTATGAATGAATACTCACTAATGGAATCGCACATAATATATTTTTCAGCAGGGGAATCAACAATCAAGGAAATAATGCTTAGAAAAGAACCTGCCTACTCTGTTTAAAATATGAATTTATTTAATCCTTAACATAATCTCTCATAAAGCTGTTATAGACCTTTATCATTAATAAATTCTGACATATCGGGCAGCAAAGGGGCAATTATTTTAATATCTTTTTTTTCATATGGATGATAAAATTTTATATATGATGAATGAAGAGCACATCTGTTAAAGCCTGCAAGCTCTTTAAGCTCATCACTGTCACCCTCCTTAATATAGCGGAGATAAATCCCTTCATCAGTTCCGTATATCTTGTCTCCAATAATCGGATGCCCTGCATAGCAAAGATGAGCGCGTATCTGGTGTGTTCGCCCTGTAACAGGCATAGCATTAACAAGTGAAAAGCTTTTGTCAGATGAAATTGAAGAAACATCGAATTGAGTAAAAGCTTTTTCAGGCGCTCCTGGAAAAGCTTCTCTTTTTTTTCTTATAAAAGAATTACGCGCCTGACCAAGGGGCACATCTACAATAAATGATTTTTCTTTTACTGCTCCCCTTACAATAGCAGTATAACCTTTGCTTACATTTTCAAAAACATTTTGAACAAAGGAAGCAGCTTCTTTGTTTTTTCCCAACAATATAGCCCCTGAAGTTTCCCTGTCAAGCCTGTGTATAGGTAAAAATTTTTTATCGTATTGTCTTTCAAGAATTGAAACAAGTGTATTGTTAAAAAAAATTCCACTGGGATGAACAGGGAGATTTCCTGTTTTATTAATAGCAATATAATTTTCATCTTCAAAAATTATACAAAAATCTTCATCTATATGAGGTTCTTTAACATCATCTGCCCTATACTGTATTATTATACCAGCATGTACTTTTTGTTTAACGTTTAATACAGCTGCACCATTTAAATAAACCTTTCCCTGCAAAATCTCTTTTTGCCAGGCACTTCTGCTTAAATAGCTGAACCTTCCTGAAAGATAAAGATCAAGCCTTACTGATTCTGTGCCCTCTGGCACTCTTGACTCAATGATTCGTTTTTTGATAAATCCGCTCCGTTATTTTACTATTTTTTTACGCCAGGGCTTTAAAACTGAAACAGCAACCATAAATATAAGAAAAGCCACCTGAAGAGCACCCCATAAATTCAGTTTAAAAAGGTTGGAAGCCACCTCCATATCTTCAAAGGGCTTGTCAAGAAGTGCACCTGTGATTTCAACAGAACCGTTCAGCCATGGCCCCAGAAAAAATGTACCAAAAAGTATTAATGTAACAGTAAGAACCCATTTAACAGTAATCCAGTTATGCTTAAAAAATCCCCAACCGGTAAAAATTCCATACAAGAGCCCTATTAAGAGTGTACCCATTGCACCCGGGATAATAATAAAATCATCAACTATTTTCATTGCATAAAGATAGCCATAATAGGGACCGCCTTTTTGTGAAATCATTGCATTCACCATAGCAACAAGGGCTATGCCACCACCTACCCACATGCAAACCAGCACAAGGTGTATAATTTTAAAAACTTTCATGCCCATAGGCCCAACTTTTTTCATTCACTTCTCCATAAAAAAATATAATTCAATCCATTATAAAATAAGCTGAAATGCAAGGTCAAGTTTCTAATTGTTTAAGATTGATGAAAATTTAAAATTTTACAGGGCTTGTTAATACAAGAGGGTTTAGGCATCTCTAAAAAGAACAGCGCTTCTTATACCGCCATTCATAAATGGAATTTTTCTGTGAAAATCAAGTGCCAGTGCTTTTTCAAATTTCACTCCTGGAGCAATTATAGCAAAGCCGCACCCTTTAAAATCCTCCCTGATTTTATCACCTATTTTTTTATAGAAATCAAGAATCCTGGAGCTGCCTAATCTTTTGCCATAGGGTGGGTTTAGCAGCAAAAGGGTTTTTCCCCGATTTTCTCTTGGACCTTTTATATCAAAAAAATTTTTATACACAGGCTTTAGCATCCCTGGGAAAAAATTTTCACAGTTCAGCCTTGCAGCAGCAAAGGATTTTTCATCAATATCTGATGTTATGATTTCCTTATCAATTTTTTCAAAAGACACTTCCTGCAAAAGAAAATCATTTTTTATATGCAAAAAATTTTTCTCTTTAAAACATGGCCATGAAAAAAAAGGGAAAACCCTATCCGGAGCTGCTGCTGTACCTGTAAGAATCCCTGCAACCTCAATGCTGAATGTGCCTGCCCCACACATGGGATCAATAATTCTGCTGTACCTTTCAACACCCGCTTCAAAAAGAATAAGAGCTGCAGTGCTTTCGCGCAAAGGCGCCCTGCTAACAAAAGTCCGCTGTCCCCTTTTAAAGAGAAATTCCCCTGAAGCATCAATGCTCGCATAACATCTGTCACTATCATTTCTCAAATGAATTAAACAGGAGGGAGGGGCAGATGCATCCAGAGGAACATCTTCCTTGCGAAAATCTTTAAGCCTGTTTTTAATTGCCCGCAAAAAAATCTCCTCCAGTTTTCCTGTGTGATAAATCATCGACTTTCGGCTTGAGGAACGGAACACAATCTGCGCCCCAAAAGGAATATAAAGTTCCCATGGAAAGGCAGCTATATCTTTTTCCAGAAGTTCAAACCTGCCTGACCTGAAACTTCCAAGCCTCATAAAAATTCTTGAAGCAGTGCGGGACATGATACATGCCCTGTAGCAGTCATCAACCCTGCCTGTAAATTCAACACCACCCTCAATTATATCATCAGCAACATGCAAGCCTATTCCTGAAAGCTCCCTCCCTGCAGTGCTTTCAAACCCGGGCTGAACCACTGCAAAGAAAACATGATCCTTTCCTATAACATGATTCTTAATCCTTCTGGCAAGGCCTTTGTCTTTTATAGAGGTATACATAAATTATTTTTTTCTTAAAACAGCAAGGGTTTCCACGTGCGGAGTCTGGGGAAACATATCATAGGCTTCAAAAGATTCAATCCTGTAATCTTCAAGCTCCCTTAAATTATCCCTGCATGTTACAGGATTGCACGACATATAAATAATTTTATCCAGCTTCATTTCTTTAATATGCTTAATCATCCTGGGTTCCATGCCGCTTCTTGGCGGATCAATAATAAGGGTATCAAAGGAAGTGCTATTCTCCTTAACATAGGCAGCAGCATCTGCACAAACAAAGTCGACATTTTCAATTTCGTTTATATCCCGATTTTCAATAGCAGCATTAACAGATTCCTCCACCACTTCCACGCCTGTTACATTTGATGCTGCTGATGCAACATAAAGAGAAATACTCCCTATTCCGCAGTACAGATCAAGGGTATTCCCGCCTGTTTCAGAAAGGATACGCCTGTACATCTGCAATGCAACTTCTGAATTGGACTGAAAAAAAGTATTGGGAGTTATCTTATATACAGTGCTGTCAAAAGTCTCATTTATAAATCCTTTTTTTATAGTTTGAAATTGAGGGCCATAGCTTAAATCCGCAAGACCATCGCTTAAAAGCATGGATGATGAATCAATACTTTCAATAAAATCATAGAGCTTGATTGAAAGCCTGTTTTCAGGAAGAGATGTGACAAAGTTTACCATAACTTCTCCTGTAAACCTTGCCTCCCTTATAATTATATATCTTAAATATCCGCTATGCCTTAAATAATCATAATCCTCAACCCCTTCAAGAAGATTACGAAGCTCCATAAATTTCTCATTAGACTGTGCCTGCATTAAAGGACAGGACTCAACATCAACAACGTGCCTGTAGGAACCGGATCTGCGAAACCCCTTTTTACCAAAGGCTGTAACCAGGTCCATTCTTGTTCTATAATTAAAGGGGTATGACGGGAATACTTCATCAACTGATGCAAGATCCTGAAACAGTCCGTTTACATATTCTTTTTTTAAGAGGAGCTGATTTTCATAGGAAATATCCTGGAACATGCATCCACCGCACTCACCAAAGTGAGCACATTCAGGAACAACACCTTCACCTCTATATTTATCCATCAGCCCGTAAAAAAGCTTTCTTTTTTTTCTTTTCATAAAAATCTCTGCCTGCGATTGAAATCACCCTCTATTAGATTTTTTTATTTTGAAGATTCTCTATTTTAAACATATTATAACCTTCATAACTATAGCTTGCATCAATACCTTTTATGTAAACTTCACGATCATAAATTTGATCCGTAAGTGCAGATTCAAGAAGAAGTCTGATTTCAACATCCTTGACAGGACTCCTCTCCATTGCAAAAAGATAATCCTCCTTATTTATTTTACTCCAATCAACAACCTTTTTTAATTCCTTTTTCAATATACAATCAAGCCATATCCTTGTACTTCTTCCATTGCCCTCCCTGAAAGGATGTGCAATATTCATTTCAATATATTTTTTTATAATTTCATCAAAAGTTGTTTGAGGCATCCTGGAAATACTCTTGAGTGCTGCATCAAGGTAAAGAGCAGGAATAAATCTAAAACTTCCTTTTGAAATATTTACATCACGAACCTTGCCTGCAAAATCGTAAATATCCTCAAATAAGTATTTATGAATATCCGCTAAACCCTTAAATGTTCCTGCTTCAAAAGTTTCTAACAGCCCCTTTTCAAAAAGCTCAAGAGCTTTTTTCTTGGTAATTTCTTCTTCAAGATATGCAAGTTCTGAATAATTAGTAATCCCGAGTTTATTCTTAAGCACCATTATTTCATTCTCCCCTTTAAACAACCATTCCTGCCTAATGATTTTTTAAAAACTTCCCATATAGTCTCCATGAAATAATATTTCACTATAAAGTACCTGCTATCAAAAGTCTATTAATTTATTATGTTCATTCCGCCGGGGGCTTACTTCACTATGTGTGTGTGGAAAATAATATTACTTTTCTTAGATATCCGAAATAAATTATTTTTCAGGTTTAATATTTAAAAAATTTTTCAACTCTTCAATTTCCTTCCCGGAAAGCGACCTGTATGTGCCCACTTTTAAATCCTTGAGCTCCATTATACCTATGCGAATCCTTCTAAGACTATAAACCTTGTATCCTGATTTTTCCAGCATTTTTCTTATCTGTCTATTCTTCCCCTCTGTAAGAAGAAAGGTATATTTTCTCTCTGTATGCTGCCTTACCTTCACAGGCTTAAGCCTTGTGCCATCAATATAAAAACCTTTTAAGTATTCCTTAATAACTTCCGGAGAAATTTCCCTGTCAGTAATAACCTGATACTCCTTTTCTACATCAAATCCAGGAGACTTAAGCCTGTTTGCCACAACTCCGTCATTGGTTAAAAACAGAAGCCCTTCAGACTCCTTGTCCAGTCTGCCAACTGCATAAACGCTTTTCCTGTCAACAGGGGAAAGCAGAATTGCAGCCTCCTTTTCATCTTCATTAGGAAGATTGGTCACAAAACCTCGTGGCTTGTTTAATATAAGATATTTAAAATCTTTTTTTAAACTCTTTACCTCATCCAGAAACTCTACAATATCCTTTTCAGGATCAACCTTTGTTCCAGGTTCAGTAACAACAACTCCATTTACTTTGATCCATCCATTTTTTAAATACTCTTCAGTTTCACGCCTTGAAGCAAGACCCCTCTGGGAACAATATTTTTGAATCCTGATTTTATTCAACCCTTGAATCTCTCTGATGGAAGTAATAAAAAACTTAAATTTTTCTATATTCCGGAAATGCTGCTTAAATCATTTTTAAACACACGTCCCTCTTCAGGAGAGTAGAGATCCTTTCGGAAGATATATTCTTTATCATTCTCTTCCATGATATAACCTTCAATTTTAGTTCCATCTCTTTTTGAAAATACTTTTTTGTTCTTATAACTGTTGTTATACTGTATACGCATTATATCCGATCTCTGTATAATCTGCCTTTCTCCCTCCAGGGGGCTTACTTCAATAAACCTGATTCCCTCTCTGATAATACGGCAGTCTATTATTGCGCCATCTTTTAAAAAGACAGAAGAATAATGCACAGCTGGAATTATATTTTCAGAGGGTTTTTTACGCGATATGGTTATAATATCTTCCCTGGCTACATTTATCTCCGCAGCTGATTTAAGAGAAGTTCTTAAGGTTACTTTATTATTATCCTCATTAACTATGAATCCTTCATAGGTAAAACCATCTGCTCGTGTAAGGTAAATTCGATCCTTGTATCTTTTATGAACAAGAATTCTTAAAATATTACTTCTTGGAATTGTAATTTCTGCACCTGTTGAAGGCTTTAAGGTAATCTTTGCATCATCTTCAGCAGAAATTACCCCTTCAGCAATTGAGCCATCTTTTAAAAAAATAGTTTCTGAATAAACACCTGTTGGAATAACAACAAACAGCAATCCACAAATTAATAAAGATAACATTGATTTTAACATTTTTTTCCCTGCCATATTTATTTACCTTTTTTTAACAAAACTTTATACTACTTTATAATTTCATTACCCTGAATATCATTCGTTGAAATTTTTTCTTTACCTTCATTTACAATTATTATATAGTTATCACCCCTTTCAGTAACTGTCCCTGTTAATTCCCTGCCTGAATAAAGGCGTATCCTGTCCAGCCTGCCGGATTTGCTATATACACTACCAGTGACTTTTTCATCTTCCTGCTTTGGAATTTTCACTCCATCAGCAGCAACAACCTGCTCCTCCTTCAAGGGAGCTTTCCCTTTGCTGGCAGATCCGGCTGAATCTTCCGAAACTTTATCTTTAGCCTTTTCAACATCAGAATCACCAGGAATTTTATCCCTGCTTTCTGTTTTATCAGCAGCAGTGCCTTTTGCAATTAGAGCTTTTTCATCTGCCTTAACAGCAGCACTTTTAATACCTGCATCTTTTTCTGTTTTTTCAGCAACTTTTACTTCCCCGGACTTTTCCTGTATTTCTTTGGTATCGGTTTTATCCTTTGCTATAGTTTCATCCCTGGAGCTTTTTGTTGCTTCACTGGAAGCTGGTGGTTTTAATGAAGCTTCCTTTTTCTCATCAGCTATTTTAAGGTCCTTCCCGCTCGATGAATCCTTTCCACTGACAGAATATATTGTACCTTTATTGCTATCTGCTGCCTTATATCCGGCCCCAGCTTGAGAGGAGACAAATTGATCTTCTCCATTTTCTGAAGTCACATCCTTCATGTAGCCAATCTGCCCTATTTCAGAATCAGAAATATCGGAAGAATCACCATCATTAAATACAGATTTTTTATTACAGATAAAAAAGAATAATAATAAAATCAGCAATAAAATAATCAGTATATATAAACCTGTTTTTTTTACGTTCATTTTTTACATCCCACAGATTTTAAATAAATTTTGCTCAGCTGCCCAGTAATTATTAAAAATAACAGCTAATTGTAACATTGTCAAACTCTTTATTAAAACAATAATATCTATTAGTTTTACTTTAATCAACTAATTTTTAAAAATCGGGTTATTCCTAATTCAAGAAATGGGATTGACATTATTTCAAAATAAAAACATATGTTAATGATATTGAATCAATTGCAGAGGTTAAAATGGCTATATCAAAAACAGGTGATAATTCAACAAATGTGATAGGGGAAAATTCATACTTCTCCGGTTCTTTCAATATCAATGGATCTTTAAGAATTGATGGACGCTTTGAAGGGAAATCCCTAAAAGCTGACCAGCTCTACATAGGCTCAGATGGAAAAGTACGGACAAATATTGATGCTATTTCAGTAATTGTTGAAGGACTTATTATAGGAAATATCAATGCAACAAACAGAGTGCTTCTTATGCCAACTGCAAAGGTTTTTGGAGACATTAGAACGCCTGAACTTATTATACAGAACGGAGTGCTTCTTGAAGGTAAATGCATTATTGCAAATGACCTTAGAACTTCCGCAGGAGACGTTATAAAGGCTGAATATGAAAAAACCAGACTTATACCTGAAGATTTATTTAGAAGAACTGCAAAAAGCGATAAAAAAAGTTAATTCCCTGAATATAACAAAACCTTAACCTTCTCAGCAAACAGACTGAGGAGGTTTTCCTTTCCTTCTCCATCAACTTCAATAAAGATTACTTTTATCACCTTATCATTATCCATTATTCTTACAAGGACTTCCAGCTTTCCTGGTTTTCTTTTATTAATTATTTCTGCGCCTGAATAGGCAGTTACTTCTACAAAAGGAGAATAGCTGTAGGGTACAACAACCATTGTATTGCTGTTCTTTTCTGAAAAAGGAATAGAAATGATATTTAGAAAATCCTTTTCAGAAAGATTTATCCCTTCAGGAATCTGAACTACCAGAGAAGATATGCCTTGAGTTTCCTGAACAGTATTACAGGAAATCAGAAAAGATAGCAGCAGAACCATGAACAGGAATTTTATTTGTTTCAATAAATATAGCAATAAAGCATCCTAAACTCTTTTTTAATCATTAAAACAAGGTAATACTTCGATAAAGAATATAGGTAATACCAAAAAAATATTTTTTTAAAAAAGTCAAGCAGGTGACAATGGAATCTGGCATTTTAATGATAAAATCAGTTTTTATATTTTTCATATTCTGGGGCTTAGCCATGCTTCTACTCTGGTTCAGACCCAAAATAGAGATATTCTGGAAAATAATTGCCACACTGATTTATATATTTCATGTATGGTTCTTTTTAAACGAACTAAAAAGCGGATTAATAGCTTTTCAAAATAACTGGTATGTATCAATCCTTGACTTTATTAAAGACTTTGTTCTAATCATTTTTGCATCAATATTCATAATATGGCCTGTTTCAATACTGGTAATTTTTTATAAGGCCAATGATATTGGAGCTGAAAAACTCCTTAAATTTTTGTGCATTCTCACGCTTATTCTCTGGATAATATTTATAATTTTCTTTTTCTTCAATGAAGGAATTTATACTTTTTTTTACGAATACCTGAAAAAAATGGTGCCTGGTGCATAAAACATTAATCAGCATAATATTATCTGTAGCAGCATTAATCCTGCTCTACTCTCCTTTAAATTCTGAAATTTTAAACTCAACAAAATTCTATGATGAAGGTGTTAAAAGTTTTAAAGAAGGAGACAAAGAAAAGGCTCTTGAATTATTTACCAAAGCAGCTAAAATAAATGAAAACTACTCACTTGCCCATTATGGCATAGGCAGAGTTTACCTTTCTCAGGAAAACAAAACAGAGGAAGCTGTAAAGCATTTAAAAAAATCCACAATCCTTGATTCATCTTTTGCAAAGAGCTTTTTTTATCTTGGCATGGCCCAGCTTCTTACAGGAAAATATAACGATTCAATACAATCCTTTAAAAAAGCTTATGAAAAAAACATCTCTCTTTATGACTCTCTTTACAACATAAGTATTGCATATGACCTGCAAGGAGACAGGATAAACTCAATACTCTATTATAAAAAATACATATATGTAAAAGGGAAAAAAGATGATGTCATTTTTTAAATATTAAAAAGACTTTCTGCTTTCTTTTTACCTGTGACCCTTTCATAATCATCATAATCTACAAAAACAAGATCAGGAAGTTTCTTCATAGACCTCATAACAATAGCAGTTTTCCCGCCTCTGGCATCCTTTGAAGTCATATATTTAAATGTTATCCCGCATCCTGGACATTTTTTCAGCTCCTTAAGCTCAATCCCTATTTGCTTGCATCCAGGGCAATGACCAAACTTGTCCTCAACCATAATTATATGTTTTTGCACATCTTCAATATCAACTTCTGTCCATATTCTCATAAATTCCATTTCATCGCTCCTGCTTACCCTTTAATGAAGATTACGATATAAATACCCTTCAAAAATATCAGGCATATATTTAATTTTGTCAACATTTCTATATCTTCGTAAGAGTGTATATCCCCATTATTTATAAAAATAAAAGGCTTTAAGCTTCTATTATATAATTG
>CAZYPA010000016.1:0-35778 GCA_964649175.1 uncultured Leptospirales bacterium
AAAAAGCCAAAAAGATGACCATGTCTATGAGCAGAAAATAATAGCATGGGGCTGTTTAAAAAGTAATTTCCTTGTCATACCGGCTGTAGCGAAGCGTAATGCCGGTATCTCATGCACCATGTTTTATCAGGAGATTCCGGTATTTGGCCGGCTTTATTAGAACATCCTGTTCTATGCCGGCAGGCGAACTTCATGTTTGCTCCACAAACTGAAGTTGCAAAACCGGAATGACCAATTTTTTTAAGTCTGACTTTTTAAACAGCCCCTTATTTTTTAAAGATACTTACAAATTAAATCACCCATTTCAGCTGTGCCCACCTGTTTTTTCCCTGCAGACATAATATCAATAGTGCGATACCCCTCTTCAAGTACCTTTACAATTGAATTAAATATCCTGGTATAGGCATCATCAAGGCCAAAGCTATATTTAAGCATCATTGCTGCTGAAAGTATCTGGGCTATGGGATTTGCAATACCCTTGCCAGCTATATCCGGAGCTGATCCACCTGCTGGTTCATAAAGGCCAAATGTCCCATCAGAAAGTGATGCTGAGGGAAGCATGCCCATGGAACCTGTGATCATTGAAGCTTCATCTGACAAAATATCACCAAATAAATTCCCACAGAGCATTACATCAAACTGCATTGGGTTTCTCACAAGCTGCATTGCTCCATTATCTACATACATGTGTACAAGTTCAACATCAGGATATTCCTTTCCTATCTCTGTAACAACTTCGCGCCATAAAACCATTGTTGAAAGAACATTGGCCTTATCAATGGAAGTAACCTTTTTATTACGCTTGCGCGCAGCTTCAAAGGCAACCCTTGCTATGCGCTCAATTTCAACCCTTGTGTACACCATTGTATCAAAAGCCCTTTCTGAATCCTTGCCCTTTGGCTGACCAAAATATACATCCCCTGTTAATTCCCGTATAATAAGAATATCAAATCCATCACCTATAAGCTCTGATTTCAAGGGAGATGCATCCTTTAGCTCTTTGAAAACTATTGCAGGACGCAGGTTTGCATAAAGATTAAAGAGCTTTCTTAAAGGCAAAAGTGCTCCCCTTTCAGGCTGTTTTCCAGGAGGAAGATTTTCCCACTTGGGTCCGCCAACTGATCCAAAAAGCACTGCATCAGATGCTTTGCAAACATCAACTGTTGATTGTGGAAGAGCTTCACCCTGATTATCTATTCCAGCTCCACCCACATCTGCATAGGTATAATTAAACTTAATATCAAAATTTTCTGAAATTTTATCTAATATTTTTACTGCCTCAACCATTACTTCAGGCCCTATCCCATCACCTGGAAGAACTGCTATTTTTTTAAGCGACATATTATGCTCCATCTCTTATTATAATTATTTTACCCAATAATAAAGTCAGTAAACTGCTCCTTATTGTCAAACAAAAATCAGGGTTTTAAATTTTTCCATATCATATATTAATTATTATTTATACTTTAAAAAAAATTGTTTATTGCAAAAAATAAGCTTATTTTATACTATAAATAACAAAGCAAATTCCATAAAGG
Organism: uncultured Leptospirales bacterium; assembly: GCA_964649175.1. GTDB lineage: Bacteria > Spirochaetota > UBA4802 > UBA4802 > UBA5550 > JBBAGC01. The sequence continues at coordinate 1,539 of CAZYPA010000016.1, forward strand.
AGTTGTTTCATGAAAAAAACCAGAATTTATCTTATACTTCCGCTTTTATTCACATTCATTATCACAGGAGCAATAATATTTACAACAGGTGATAAAAGACATGGTGATGTTTATGCCCAGCATACAACTAAAGAAGATATTTTAAAGCGTTTTCAGCAGGATAAAACGAGTATTACCCGTACCCATGAAGAAATGACAAGCCTTATGGCAAGCATTGTAGATGATGTAAAAAAGCGCAATTTAAAGTTCCGGGTAGAATTAAATGAAATGATGAAGTATCATATTAAAGAAATAACAGGGAACAAGCCCCCTTCACGCGATGAAATAAAACGCCAGGAAGCTGAACAAAAACGCCAGGAGGAGCTGTTTAAAAAAGCTGAGAAAAAAAAGCAGCAGGAGCAAAAGCGCCAGGAAGAACTTGAAAGAAAAAAACGTGAAAATGAAATCAAAAAAGAAAAGGATAAGCAAAAGCAGGAGCAGATGAAGCGCGAGGAAGAAGAGAGAAGGCGTCAGGAGGAAATAAACCGGAAAAAACAAATGGAAAGAGCTGAACTTTTAAATCAGAATGTTCCATCTGCAATAATGCCATCACTTGCACTTGCTGCTTTTACATGGAGAGACAACAATAAAACCACAGAGGTAAAGTATCAGGGAACATGTGGAAGCTGCTGGGCATTTACATCCACAGCTGTTTATGAAAACAATTACAAAATAAAAAACAATAAAGTTATAGATCTATCTGAACAGTTTATTCTTGACTGTGCAAAGGATAGCAAAGGTAAAAGCGTAGGCAGCTGCAATGGCGGATGGTACGCAGGTGTTTTTGATTTTTTTATGCAAACCGGAGCTCTCACTGAACAGGAGCGGCCATACAGAGGCAAAGACGGCTCCTGTACATCTGCATCTTCAAAAAGTCCTTATAAAGTAATTAAACACGGCTACATAAGGCGGGATGCAGGCATACCAAGTGTAAAAGAGATGAAAGAAGCAATTGCAAAATATGGAGCAATTGCCACATCTGTAAAAGTAACACCAGCATTTCAGGCTTATGCTGGCGGAATATTTGATGAGCACACCAGTGTTACAGGACAAAAAGATGTTAACCACGCTGTTACAATTGTTGGATGGGATGACAATAAAAGGGCATACCTTGTGGAAAACTCATGGGGTCCACAATGGGGAGAGAAAGGATTTATATGGGTTGAGTATGGATGTAATAATATAGGTTATGGTGCAACCTGGGTTGTTGTATCTTTGGAAGAATAGGACAGGAGAAATATTATGTTTAACAAAAAAATAATCAACATATTTCTTGGCTCTTTGATACTAATAATATCCTGTGCAGCACACCCTGTTGTTACTCAATCTTCAGGGTCAGATGAAGAATCCTTAACTGTAAAAAAAGGACAAAATTTTTCAATCAGGCTCGACTCACAACTGAGTACAGGATTCAGCTGGAAAGCAGTGGAAATTTCTCCCATGATTAAACTCAAAAACGAAAAAATAAAAACCGAAGAGTCTGATAAAACAGGTGGTATTGATATTCAGGAATTTATATTTACACCTTTAAAAACAGGCAAAGCAACCCTTGTTTTTAAATATGGCGAGCATTGGAAAAAAGATCCGAAGTTTATCAAAACATTTACAGTAACCGTAGACATTAAATAAAAATAAATCATTCCGGAGTTTATCAAAATTTTTGATAAACTCCGAACTTCAATCATCTGCCTCTATTTAAAAGACTCATTGCCTTAAAAACCTCATCATAGCTATTTGAAGCATTCCAGAAAAGATACCCATTGGCACCTGAATCATCTGCTGCTTTAATCTGTTTTACAATATAATCAGCATTATACCTTGATACACGCCAGGGAAAAGCCTGCAGCCAGGGTCTTACAACAACATTGTTTCCAGCAACTCCCTTAATTCTTTTGCAACCGCTCAAAACAAAGTGATAGGGGTTATCACCCGGTCTGGCAATTCCGTCAAAGTTATCATTAAAATGTGAAGGGTAAAGCATTGGAGATATTATATCACAGTGACGGGACAGCATTCCCACACTCTGTCCGGTTTTCTTTATATCAATATCCTTTCCCCAGGCAACAACACCAAAAATATCAGCTGAAACAAATACCCTGTATTTTGATAAAGCCTCATTTGCCCTTTTTAAAAAATGCGTTATAACATCGGTTCTTTCCATCTTGCCAAAATCATAGGCATAATCAGCATCAGCCATATCCCCTGTTGTAGGAAAGCGTATGTAATCGAACTGTATTTCATCTACACCTGCTGCAGCTGTTTCCATAGCAAGGGCAATATTATAATCCTGTACAATTCTGCTTGTAGGATCGCACCACTTTTCACGGGAACCTGAATTCCAGTATCTCCCTGTAGCTTTTGACTTTATCCTCACTGAAGGAAAAGAATCATAAAGCAGATGATCACTGAAAAGAGAAACCCTTGCTATTATATATATTCCTCTTTTTCTACACTCTCGCAGTAATTTGGGAAGATTATCAATACTGCCCCTTTGATTCAACCTGTAACGCCTTACTATATCAAGCCTGCTTCTGGTATGAACAATCCCGGTTATATCCTTTATGTCAAAAACAATAGTATTAAGGCCTGCTTCCACCATAGAATCAAGAGTTGATATAAAATCTTTAGCCCCTGCCCTGTCCCCTGTAAAATAAAGCCCCTTTGTTTTAATTATACTGCTAAACCTGCTTTTTACTATATCAGGTGTAAAACAGGGAAGCGCACCAGGAATAACTACTGTTTCACCTGAGTTTATAATACCTTTATTTATGCTGTTTGCACCTGCAATGGTGGTTTGCAAATCCTTTAATTTACTGAAATTTGTGAGTTCTATGGATTGTTCAGAAAGCTCATGAGCTGATATATTTGACTGGGCAGTATAAAAAAGAATTCCTGCATAATGAAAATATCCCCTTTCCATACCGGAAAAAGTTTTTTTGAACTTTAAATCCTCTCCTAACGTTACTGTAACCTGTTTGCTTACAGGCAGATTATATAAATCAAAAGTTGTTAGAAAAAAAGATTTAATGTAATCGCTGATATATACTGCATGATTATAACCTGCTACAGCTATAAAAAAAAGAAAAAAGGAAAAAACACCTGCATAAAAAAAACGCTTCACACCTTTTGACATAAACCTTCCCAAAACAGAAAACAGTTAAAAAAAATAAATAACATGCTCCTGAAAAAACAATATTTTAACATAAATACCACCTTTGCAGACCTCCTGTCAACAAAAATGACAAAGGTGATCTTTCATAAATTATGTAATAAATATTAAAATTGCTTCATAAATAATATTTATCATATTTATAAAATTTTTCAGCAGTAATTCCTGAAAATATTTTTTAGTGCAATAATGATGTTTTTTATATCCCCGCCGCCATAGGCGGCGGAGATATAATAGCATCTAATTTTAAATAAAAATTAAGGAATTATATCTGAAAATATTTCAAAAAAATGAAGAATTTTGTTGATATATTCCATACTTTTCCTATTATAAAAATATCAGGTCTTATAGCAGCTATATAAAATTCAGTTATAATTTTGCGCGTTAAAGATGATGCAAAAGCAGCATCTTACAAAAAATAATAAGAGGTATTCAATGAAAAAGATTTTTCTTTTTACTGCAACAGTAATTGCAGGAGCATTACTTAGCCTTTTTATAACTATTGAGCCTATGCAAAACGCCTATGCAGCTGACGGATGCTACAACTGCGGTTCAGGAAGTTCTGCAAATCAGTGCAGATATCGCGGAAGTGACACATCTGAGCAGAGGAAAAAATGCGAATCCATGGGATGCAAAATTGTCGGCACATCCAGCTGTTCAACAGCATCTAATGTAAAGGTAATCAATTAAATCCTGTCTATAATTCTAACCTAAAGAGCCGGCCAAATAAGCCGGCTCTTTTTTATTTATTAATTCCGCTAAAAATAAAATTATATTGAATTATAATACAATCCACAATACATATATCAACAACAATAATAATAACTGATAAAAAAATGACAACCTATGCTGATTAAAATAAATAAAAAAGTGGGGAGATACATACTCTCTCTTTACTCAGGAATTATTTCTTTTTTAAAATTTATTAAAGCCATATTTGAATCATTCAAATCCCTTAAATACCTGCGCTTCCGTTCTATTTATAATATAATCATCAACCAAACCAGATTTACAGGAATAGATGCCCTTCCTGTAGTTATAATTATAGCACTGCTACTTGGCGGAACAGTTATTATTCAGGCAATGACCAATTTACCAAAGTTTGGGGTAGAGGACTTCATAGGTAACCTGCTTGTAATTATTATAGCCAGGGAAATGGGTCCTCTTACAACTGCACTTATTGTAATAATAAGATCAGGAACAGCTATTGCCACTGAAATATCTGTGCAAAAATGGTCAAAAGAAACTCTGGCAATGGAGCTTATAGGGATTGATACAAAGCTTTTTATAGTATTTCCCAGAATAATTGCTTCAATAATTTCCATTGCTTCACTCATTATAATATTTATTGTTATTGCTTTTTTTGGCGGATACCTTATTTCACTTACTGTAATATATATTCCAATCAGCGTTTTTCTACAATCTATCATAGACTCTTTCAAATTTATTGACATTGCATCAGCTATGATTAAAAGTATTATCTTTGGAATAACAATACCTTTAATCAGCTGCTACTATGGGTTTATGCCTCAATCAAAGTTTGAAATACCCATATATGTTTCAAAAGCTGTTACACGAACGCTCTTTATCTCAATAATTGTAAATGTCCTTGTTTCAATAATATTCTATCTGTAAGGTATGAATAATAATGAGTAACACAATACTCGAAATATCAGAATTAACATACAGGCAGCAGGAAATAACCATACTTAAAGAGGTTTCCTTTTCTCTGCACAAAGGGGAAAGCATCACTATTTTCGGACCGGAAGGATGCGGCATGTCACACCTGGCTCATCTTATAATAAATGTAAATACCGACTTTGATGGTGATATATATTACAAGGGTACCTCCTTAAAAGATTTTGATTACATGGATAAGCTTAATTATAAAAAAGACATAGGCTATATACACGGAGATTTCGGCCTTTTAAGCAATATGACCCTGGAGCAGAATGTAGCCTTGCCTCTGGAGTATCTTTCACAAAAGTCCGCAAAAGAAATAAAAAAAAGAATAAACTCTCTGCTCTATAGCCTCAACCTGGACCACTGTAAAAATCTGCGCCCTATTGCTCTTACAAGATCAGAAATACTTAAAACCGCCTATGCCAGAGCCACTGCACTTGACCCTGATTTTCTATTCATGGAACATGCCCTGGAAAATCATTGCTCTTTAAATACACTAACACTCATGAACCTGATAAAAGAGCGCTCCATGAATAAAGAAAAAGGATTGATTGCAATTACATACAGGCCGGAAAAATTTATAGATATTTCTGATAAATACATAATGTTTTTTAATGGAAAAATTGTCTTTCAGGGAACAAAAAAAGATTTCCTTGTATCAGATAATCCCTATCTTGTTCAGTATAAAGACAACAGCATTGAAGGGCCAATGCCTATTTTATAAAGGGGCAGATTAATAATGAAAAACTTGCGTACAAATCCAAATGAATTAAAAGTGGGCCTGTTTATTATAATCCCTCTATCAATACTTTTACTTTTTTTTATAGTAAAGCTCGGCTATTCCCTCTCCGGCAGAACAATTGACATATATCTTAAAATAGAAAATATTTCATCAATAAAAGAAGGCACCTCTGTTAAACTCAAGGGATATGACATTGGCCGGGTAGTGGAGCTAAAACCTGTTTACAAGCCTGCCCTGCACTTTCTTGCAAAGATGAGAATAAAAAGAGATATAGACCTCCACGAAGATTGCACAGCAATAATTATGAACCAGAATATTATTGGAGATACTGTTATTGAACTTAGAAATCCTGAAAGGAGAGGAAAACCCTTGCAAAATAAAGATGTTATAGAAGGATTTGAATATGTAAACCTTGAGGCAATTCTCCAGGATGTTCATACACTTCTTGCAACAATAACCAATACAGTTAACACCCTTAATCTTATAACAGGTGAAAGCAGACAAAACATACTGTCCATGACATCCAACCTTAACAGCAGCATGGAAACATTAAACAAAATTCTTACAAGCTCTGAAGGAGATATTATATCAACTGTAAAAACATTAAGGGAAACAATGGAAACAGTACAGGAAATATCAGTTGAGCTGAAAAAGCGCCCATTTGGATTTATCATGAGAGGCAGCAAAAATGATAAAAAAGACTCTGAATAAAAAACATCTCTTCTATTGCTTAATATTCACAGTATCCTTTACAATATATGCAGGTTTTTTTTGTGATTCATGATAAGTCCTTATCATAATCTCTGCTAGTATCCCCATTTGAATAAAAAGAATTCCTACGATAATAAGCATAACAGTAAGCATTAAAAGCGGATTTCGTGTCATATTATAACTGAAAAACAGCTTCATAACAATTACAGCTATACCGCTTATAAAACCGGAAAATAAAAAGAATATTCCAGTACCGCCAAAAATGTATATAGGACTTGTTGAATAAGAACCCATAAATTTAACAGTAACAAGATCGAGCAGAACCTTAAAAGTTCTTTTTATTCCATACTTGGATTTCCCAAACTGCCGCGAATGGTGCCCCACAGGAACCTCAATTATTTTAGCACCAATCCATGAAGCATGTATAGGAATAAACCTGTGCATTTCACCGTAGAGCTTTACCTGTCTTAAAACTTCACCCCTGTAAGCCTTTAAAGAGCAGCCAAGATCCTTAAGCTTTACACCTGTAACTTTAGAAATAAGCCAGTTTGCAATCATGGAAGGAAAGCGCCTTGATATAAATTTATCCTGCCTGTTCTTCCTCCAGCCGCTTGCAACATCATAACCCTCTTCAATTTTTTCCACAAGCTTTCCAATATCTTCAGGTTCATTCTGCAAATCAGAATCCATAAAAACAATAATTTCACCTTTGGAATAATCTATGCCTGCTGCCATTGCAGCTGTCTGTCCAAAATTTCTCCTAAAATGAACTACTTTTACAAAGACATCCTTTTTCGCTATATCTTTAAGCTTATCAGGAGAGGAGTCTGTGCTGCCATCATCAACAAATATAATTTCATAGCTTTTTTTAATTTTTTTTACAGCATCTGCAACAACCTGGTGCTGCAGTTCAATACTCTCCTCTTCATTATAAACAGGCAGAATAATTGAAATATAGGGATTTTTTTTTGCCACGGTTTTAGGCGTTGTTTTATGGGCAGGTGCCATTTTTTTCTCCATTATAAGCTTTTATTAAATGCAAAAAATAATTCATATCAGGCTCCTGAAAGCCAGGACATGCTTAATAAAAATTATTTGCATTATTTTATTAATAATTCAATTCTATACAAAACAAATACACATTATTAAAGGCCTATCTATATTTCAAATATTTTATTGCTTAAACAATTTTAATTCTCAGGAGTAACCATTTAATGAACCAGGACAAAAAAATATCAGCCCTTAAACAGATAAATGAAGCTTTTGTATCATATAATTCCATAATAGCAGAATACAAACAGCAAAATAATACTTCAATTGCGGTATGGCAGATGGAAACAGTACCACCTGAACTTACAGCATCCTTTAATATAATTTCGCTAAAAATACCATCTTTTTTAAAGGCAGATGATGATAAAAAAAAATACTGGTCACAAATCGCAGATGCCCATATTATACCTGATACAGACTGTTCCTGCACCAGCAAAATTCCATCCATACCAGTATATAATTTCAAAGTAGCAGCTGGGTATGGAGAAGATGCCGCAGTAGCAATTCATAATGAAACTGCACTCCTGCTCAATACCCTATTCAGTGCTGACTTAAAAAAAATAAATATAGAAATTTTGAAAGAAAAAACCCGTACATATGAAACCCTTAGAAAAACTCTTCGCGGAATATGTTCTGCAAGAAATTCCTCTCCCTCTATACTCACACAAAGCGAACTATCCCTCATATTTGAAACAGCACTTGTATTTCCGCCTGAAACAGCGCTTGAGTATATTACACCAATTTTTAACCTGTGCAAAGATAACACTCAAAACAGGGATAATACGCCCCTGAAAGCCATGCTTTTTTCCTGCGATCCATTTGATGGTAAAACTGCTGATTTAATTGAAAATGAAGGAATTATCATTGCAGAAGATGATTCGCAAACAGGAAGAAGATCCTTTGATATATCACTGAATTATGAATCTGATTATATTTTTTATGAATTGCTTGATGCATACTCATACAGACCCCTGGCTCCATGCTTGCGCAGTCCGGAAGAAAGACACGAACTCCTTTACAAGCTGTTAAGAAATTACAGCATTGAACTTGTAATTTTTCTTAAATCAGATAAGCATGCTATTTCAAATGATATAATAAATTATTTAAAAATTAAATCAATGAGAAATGGGGTAGATGTTATTGTTTCAACAGTTCAGGAGTCACCAGGCAAGGTAAGAGATTACCTTGCCAATGCTGATTTAAAATAAGGTGACCCTCTCCCTCTTTTATTTTTAATTGAGCATTTCCAGATAGTCAGCAGAAAGATTAAATACTTCTTTTAAAAAAAGATCATTGTCCAGGTCAATCCCTTCTCTATCTCTTTCCTGTTTAATCTTTTCCTCCATCTCCTTTTCCCTCTGCCTGCTTATATCAGACTCCTCTTTAAGAGAAATTGTTCTATTCTGCAACCTTGTACGGTAATTTTCTATCTGTTCTCTAAGTTTAACATAATCACCAACAGTTGTTCTGTTCCTTGAAAAAGCATTGAGTTTATCTACAATATGCGGGGTATTATATTTATACATTTGATAATCAGGCTTCCTTATCTTCTCCCATTTTAAAGGAAACTTTGCTTCACTTTCTCCTATTTTCCATATAGAGCTCATATCTGGTACAACAACATCAGGGGCAATCCCCCATAGCTGGTTAGATGTGCCATCAGGCTGATAAAAGACATGTGTTGTAATTTTTATTGCTCCAAGACGACGAGGAAGCACCTGATAAGACTGTACTGTGCCTTTTCCAAAGGTATTACCTGGCCCTACAATTACGCCCCTGCGGTAATCCCTTATTGCTCCTGCAAGTATCTCAGCAGCACTTGCACTAAATTTATCAATCAATACAATCAGAGGCCCTGTATAATGCATCTGTTTTTCATCTGCATAATAAATCCGGGCAGGGTTGTTTTTATTTTTTATTTGAACAACAGGACCCTCTTCAATAAATGATCCAGCTATTCTTATAGCCTCTGATAATAATCCGCCCGGGTTCCCTCTAAGATCAAGCACAACAATATCAACCTTTTCCTTACTCATCTCAGTCAATAGTCTGTTTACATCTCCTGAAGAACTTTTATTTTTTTCAGGATCTTCATAAAAAGAAGGAAGTTTTAAATAACCTACTTTATAATTTTTATCATTTCTTTTATAATTTTTTACCTCTGACGATGCTTCGCTATCCTGAAGCTGAATCTCCTCTCTTACAATAGGCACAACAAACCGCTCAACACCTCCGGTTGATTCACGCATAATATTAAGCCTCACAGTTGTACCTTCTTTACCCCTTATAAGCTTAACAACATCGCGTAAATCCATATCAATAACATCTACAAACTCACCCTCTTTCTGGGCAACTGACATAATCTTGTCACTTGGTTTAAGCTGCAAATTTTCAGGAAGCTTGTCAGCAGCGCCGCCTGTAATTATTGATTCAACAATTACAAAACCATCCTCTGAACGAAGGCGCACGCCAATACCCTGAAGCTTTAACCTCATTGATATTTCAAAATCCTCATGCTCATCAATTGATAAATAATTTGAATGAGGATCAAGTGCAGTGGTAAAGGCATTCATAAAAATACCAAGCAACCTGCTCTCCTCTATTTCTTCTATGCGTTTATGTGTGAGCTCATATTTCTTTTTTAATTTGCTCCTGGCCTCTTCAATGCTTTTACCTGAAGAAATATAATTAAGAAGCTGAAGTTTAACGTTCTTTCGCCATCTGTCAGCCATTTCATTTTTATTAGTGGCAAATGGGACTTTATCCCGCTCTACAATTATATCCTCCTCAATTGAAAAATCATGATTCAATGCCAAAACTTCATCAAAGAGCTTCATAGCCTCTGCCATGCGTTTTTTATACACTGAAAAAACATCATATAAAGCAGTATAATCATCTGAAATTATATAATCATCAAAAAGCATTTCATGCTTTGAAAAGGAATCTATATCTGATTGATAAAAATAATATTTACCATAATCCAGGGAATTTATAAGGTTTGCATAAATCCTTCTGGAAATGGTATCATCAATGGTATTGTATTGAGCATGATCCATTAAAACCCTGCTTATAAGAACCTGCATATCGGACTGTTTGAGCCCTTCTGATTTTTTAAAACATGAAAATAGAATAATCAGAGTTAAAAGAGGGATAAATCTTTTTTTAAACATTAGGCACTCCGGAAACTTTGATTAGCCGCCTTTAAGAGGAGGATTTTATCAATCAGGTCTTTTAAAAATTTCCATACTAAAAAACAGCTGAATCAGACCTGATAATTATATGTATAGCTAAAATATATTTGTTAAACAATATTTCAAGATATTTTTTTATAATACTCCATATTTAACCTGACACTTTAAAAACAGAGCCTGAAACAAAACCATCTTAATATTTTTTTATTGACACTTATATAAACACTTAAATTCTATTATATAAAATATGGAGGAGTATATGCTTTATAAAAAAGGTTTTATTGAATTATCCGGGCTTTTATCCAAAAAAGAAATTTCTTCAAAGGAGATCGCCATCTCTTTTGCTGACAGAATAGAAACCCTTGATCCTGAAATAAACTCCTACATTACCTTTAACAGGGACGCTCTTGTAAAAAGTGCGGAAGAGTCTGACAAACGCCGCTCTTCAGGAACAGAGCTTTCACCTTTTGATGGAATCCCTGTTGCAATAAAGGACAATATATTAACAAAAGATGTGAAAACAACCTGTGCATCGAAATTTCTTGAAAATTTTATCCCACCCTACAGCGCTTGCGCCTATGAAAAACTTTGTTCAAAAGGAATTTTACTCCTTGGCAAAACAAATATGGATGAATTTTCCATGGGATCTTCAAATGAGAATTCATATTTTGGAGCAACAAAAAATCCCTATGATAAAAACCGTGTTCCTGGTGGAAGTTCAGGCGGATCAGCAGCATCTGTTGCTTCATTTATGGCGCCAGCTTCCCTGGGATCAGATAGTGACGGCTCAATACGCCAGCCTGCTTCTTTTTGCGGATTAACAGGAATTAAGCCCACATACGGACGTGTATCAAGATTCGGCCTTGCTGCCTTTGCCTCATCCATGGATCAAATAGGAACATTTGGCAGGAGCGTGGAAGATGCAGCATCTCTCCTTGAGATAATATCAGGCCATGATCCCAAGGATTCAACCTCAGTGAACAGGGAAGTTGATTTCTCAGGTAAAAACATCACATCTGACTTAAAGGGAATGATTATTGGAGTGCCGGATGAATACTTCAAAGGGATATCCCCGGAAATAGATACAAAGATCAAAGAAAAACTCAAGGAACTTGAAAATGCCGGAGCACGCATAGAACATCTGAATTTAAAATTTACTGATTATGCAATTGCCATATTTCACATCCTTGCCTCAGCTGAAGCATCCTCCAACCTTGCCCGCTATGATGGTATTAAATATGGCTACAGATCAAAAAATGCAGCAAACCTTGCCGAACTCTACACTAAATCCAGAGAAGAGGGTTTTGGAAAAGAGGTTAAACGCAGAATATTACTTGGCACTTTTTCATTAAGCTCAGGAAATTATAATGATTATTATGCAAAGGCCTTGCAGAGTAGAGCCCTTATTATAAAGGATTTTCAGAATGCCTTTTCAAAGGTTGATGCAATAATTTCACCAACCACACCAACAGGTGCATTTAAAACAGGGGAAAAAACTAACAACCCTATTGAAATGTACAAGTCCAATAATTTAACAATACCTGCAAACCTTGCAGGCATACCAGCCCTGTCTATACCAACAGGGCTTGATTCCCAGGGACTCCCTATTGGGCTGCAAATAATGGGAAATCATTTTCAGGAACAAAAAATACTCAACATTGCCTTATCTATAGAAAAAAGCTGTGACAAAATTTCACCTGTCATATAAAATTTTTCCTCTCCTCTTAATTATGCTGATCGCCTGCTCATCCTACAGGGAAATCAGCATAAACAAAAAATACAAATCCGATAATACCGATTACAAAAACCCCTATTATGCAATAATTCATGAACCTGAACAAAAAAATAAATCAAAAGAAAACACTTTTTTTTACACAAAAATTAAATATCTGATGATTAAATGCGATGATAAAAACCTTGACTTAATACTAAAGCAAAGCTATGAAAAAATAACAGATAATAATTATCACTCAGCTGAAATACTCCTTAAAGACGCTTCAACGCTATGGAATAATGGAGCTGCAGAAAATAACCTTGCTGTAATTTATGAAATAACAGGGGAAAAAAACCTTGCATTTAAAATGTACACTAAGGCATTATTACTATCACCAGAAAATGAAAAGTTTAAAATAAATTTTTTAAACTTTATTAACAGAAAGGACCCGGATATATAACAGATCAATGAACCGGAAATAATCAAAAATGCTAAAAGATAACTTTTTAAGAAACCATAATTACCTTCGTGTATCAGTTACTGATAAATGCAACCTTAGGTGCAGATATTGCATGCCCCCTGAAGGTGTGGAGTTTTTACCCCATGACAAAATACTAAGAAACGAAGATTTTGCACGCATTATAGGCCTGCTCATAAATATGGGAATTAACAAAGTCCGTTTTACCGGAGGAGAACCCCTTGTTCGCAATGGAATAATTGATATTATATCAACAGCCCGATCCTTTTCCCCGGATGTTGAACTTTGCCTCACTACAAACGGTATCCTTTTAAATCAGTACGCAAATGATTTACAAAAACAGGGTGTAAAACGAATCAATATCAGCCTGGACACAATGTCAAGAAGCCGTTTCCTTGACTTAACAGGCAGGGATTACTTTGATACAGTAATTGCAAATATTGAAAAAAGTATAGGCTCAAAATTTTTTAATGTAAAAATAAACACAGTACTCTTCTCTCACACCCTTGAGGAACTTGATGATTTCCTCGATTATTTCATGGATAAAAACATTACCCTCCGCTTTATAGAGCGTATGCCTGTAACTGAACAGGACGAGCTGAATTCTTTTGTTCCATCTGATGAGCTGATTCAAGCCCTGGAATCAAAAGGAAAATTAACCCCTGTAATTAAAGAGGCCTCAGATGTAGCTATGAGATATGATATTGAGTATAAAAACCGTAAGATCAAACTGGGGATTATTCCCCCAGTTACTCACAGGTTCTGTGCATCCTGCAACAGGCTGCGCATCACTGCTGAAGGGAACCTCAGAACCTGTCTCTACTCTGACATCAACTACAACTTAAAGGAAATGCTGGACAGACAAGCCAGTGATAAAGAGCTTGAAACATACATCACAAAAGCCATTAAGGAAAAACAGCATGGACACAATATTGAATGTACAGCTGACAACAAGGGTTGCAGGTCTATTTCCTGCGGTATAAAAGCAATGTCAAAAATAGGCGGCTAATTAACCCGTAATTTCAAATTCCTCTTATTGAGCAGATCTCTGCAAATTCAAGACACCTCTTTTGCATTGCCTCAAGATAAGCAACAGGATAGGGAGAAACTTTTTCCAAAGCAGGATCCAAAAGACTATTTGTATTTACAAACTGCTGAAGAAAATATTTTTTAACCCTTCCAATAGCTTTACCAATTTCACCAATATCATCAAGGGTTACAAGCTCCGGAATACAGGTAGTGCGAAGTTCAAAATCAACACCTGATTTTTTAAGTATGTTTATTGTTTCAAGAACTGTAGAAAAAGGCAATTCCTTTCCTGTAACAGACGGATACTTTGCAGGCGAAGATTTTACATCAAGTGCAATATAGTCAACAAGGTCTTTTTCAAGAACAGCTTCAACTGCTCCAGGGAAAAACCCGTTGGTATCAAGCTTGACTAAAAAGCCCATGTCTTTAATTTTTTTAAGGAATTGAGGCAGATCAGGATGCAGAGAGGGCTCCCCTCCGGTAACAGTTACCCCATCAATGAGTTTTTTTCTCCCTGCAAGAAATTCAAAAAAATAATTCTCTGAAATATCAGGATCAGCATTGCCTAAAACTATATCAGAATTATGACAATAACCACAACGAAGGTTGCACCCTCCTGTAAAAACAACTGAAGATATTTTACCCGGATAATCTATCAGAGAAGTTTTATACAGCCCTCTTATATTCATTGTATTCCATTGTTAAATTTTTGCAATAGGATTCAGCTGCGAATTCTCGCCTTTGTGAAAACTCTTCCTGCTTGCCTTTATTCCACTGGTTTACCGGCCTAAAGTAACCAACAACTCGTGAATAAACCTCAACCGGAACTTTCAAGCTCTTTTTCTGCATTTTATGTCTCCTTTGACTTTAAATCTTATTAAAATTATATTTTACTTATCGGCCTCTACCCCATATCTCAAAAGCTCTTCAGGGGAATGATCGAAAGGACAATACTTATGCTCACCGGATAAATATCCATGAACAGGACAAATACTAAAAGTAGGTGTTAATGTAAAATAGGGAAGTGCATAGTTTTCCGCTATCTTTTTTACAAGTGATTTTACAACCTCTATATCGTCAATCTTTTCTCCAAGGAAAAGGTGAACAACAGTGCCACCGGTAAATTTTGTCTGAAGGCTATCCTGGTGGTCCAGAACTTCGAAGAGATCATTCGTATACGAAACAGGAAGATGAACCGAATTGGTATAATAGGGCTCATCAATCCCTGATGTTTTTATATCACTAAACTTTGATTTATCATGTTTAGCAAAGCGATATGTTACACCTTCAGCAGGAGTAGCTTCAAGGTTATAAAAATTCCCTGTTTCCTCCTGATACTTCATTATTTTTTCTCTCATAAAATCGAGCACCTTAATAGCAAAGGTCTTTCCTTCAAGAGATGATATATCCGTGTTTAAAAAATTAAGACAGGCTTCATTCATACCCACAAGCCCTATTGTGGAAAAATGATTTCCCCAATACTTACGGTCCCTTTCCCAGACCCCTGAAAGATAAAAACGTGTGTATGGGTAAAGATTATTCAAGGTAAAATTCTCCAAAGCCTTGCGCTTAATCTCTAAAGAATTTTTAGCAAGCACCATAAGCCTTTCAAGCTCTGTAAAAAATTCCTCTTCACTTTCGCTTTTATACGCAAGCCTGGGAAGGTTGATTGTAACAACGCCTATACTCCCTGTAAGCGGATTAGCGCCAAAAAGCCCTCCTCCCCTTTTTCGAAGCTCTCTATTATCAAGCCTTAGCCTGCAGCACATTGACCTTGCATCTTCAGGGTCCATATCAGAATTAATGAAATTTGCAAAATAAGGGATGCCATACTTTGCTGTCATTTCCCACAGATTATTAAGCTTGGGATTATCCCAGTCAAAATCTTTTGATATATTATATGTGGGAATAGGAAATGTAAAAATTCTGTTTTTAGCATCTCCTTCTGCAAGGCACTCTGCAAAAGCCGCATTAAACATATCCATTTCATCCTGAAATTCACCATAGGTAATTTCCTGCATTTCTCCGCCAATTATCACATACTCACTTGCAATAGTTGAAGGTGGTGTAAGATCCAGTGTTACATTGGTAAATGGTGTCTGAAATCCCACCCTTGTCGGGATATTCATATTAAAAACAAATTCCTGCAAGCTCTGTTTAACATCCACATAATCAAGCTTGTCATATCTTATAAATGGAGCAAGATATGTATCAAAGTTGGCAAATGCCTGAGCACCGGCAGATTCACCCTGCAAGGTGTAGAAAAAATTTACTATCTGACCAAGGGCTGTTCTAAAATGCTTTGCAGGCTTGCTCTCAACTTTTCCAGGCACACCGGAAAATCCTCTAAGGAGCAGATCCTTGATGTCCCAGCCCACACAATATGCAGAAAGAAGACCCAGGTCATGTATATGAAAATCACAATTAATATGTTTTTCCCTTATTTCAGGGGGATAAATTTTTTCAAGCCAGTATTTTGCAGTAATGGAAGTTGAAATATGATTATTAAGCCCCTGTAATGAAAAGCTCATATTGCTGTTTTCATTTACACGCCAGTCTGATCTGTCCAGATAATTATCAACAAGTTCAAGCCCTTCATCAATGAGATCCCTGCTCTCCCTTATTCGCCTGTGCTGCTCACGATAAATAATATAAGCCTTTGCAACCTTTGCATGGCCCCTTTCAATGAGCATTTTTTCAACAAGATCCTGAACATTCTCTACTGTAGGAATTCTTCCATCTTTATATACAATTTTAAGAATGTCATAAACTGAATTAGCTACATTTTGTGCCATTTCTTTACTTGTTCCGCCAACTGCCTGGGCAGCATTAAAGATGGCATCTGTAACCTTATCTATGACAAATGGAACAACCCTTCCGTCTCTTTTACGGATATACTTGATATCAACTTCTGTTTTCATCAGGAAAAAACTCCGGAAATTAATACTTTTTTAAAAACATAAACAACAAATAAGCTTCACACCAACAATCTCTCAAAATTGTAGAACAAACTATTGCAGATTATATTTCTTTTTTTAATGCAGCTTTGCTAAATGAGCACTTAAGAATAAATAAGTTTATTACAAAAACAGCCTTTAAAGTCAATCAAAAATATTATGTCTCAAAAAAAAACTTATAAAATTTATTTTTAATCCGATATTATATATATAGGAGTATTTATTTATCCTGATTTGAACATTCACGAGGTTAAAATATGAAAAATCCAAAAACCCTTTTTATAAGCACTATTCTATCTTTATTCTTTTTATTAAACATTTCATCTGCAATGTATAGTAATTCTATTATAGATACTATAAAGCTCAATGAAGCTGATATACCTGAAGGTTACTGCTATGGCATAATTCCTGATTTTGCAAAAAATATGCTAAAAGAAAACCCCTGGAGCCTGGATAGCAATGCTCTTAACAGGTTTGCACACAGAATATATCCAGATGCAGATAACAATAAAATGTCAGCAGTTCACATGACAATTATTGCCAATAAAAAAAATCCCTATGATGATGATATAGTATGCTATATTTTCATCTATAAAGATAAAATCTCCGCAGAAAAGGAAATAGATAAGCTTAAAAAATTTGTTGGATACAATAATGACAGGGGTATTGTTTTAAGCAGGGATAATTTAGCTGTATATCTTTTAATTGACAACATAAATGAATACAGACACATGGAAAATATATCCAGGAGCATACAAAAGAGAATTGATGCTCTATAATCAACAGTGCCAAATATTTTAATAGCAGTATAATTCTTACAGGAACACAATTTGAACAAAACTAAAAAATACCCGCTTATAATATTTGTTACAGCCTTATTTTTACTCATCTCCTGCGGGCATAAAACATTTTTAATTCGTGCAGATGAAAAGAGGGATGATTATTTTATAATTTGGAGCCATTCTGATATCCAGCCACGGGACAATGATGAGAAAATCCATTATAAAATAGCGGTAGATGATACAAGCAACATCTTTTCTTCAATAGATATGGCATTATTTGCAGGAGATATTGTACAAAAATCTGAATTTGAAGAAATATTTAACTGGTATCTTGACACAAGGTCAAAGGCTCCTGTAAAAGAGTGGTTTGATATTGCAGGCAACCATGAATGGCGCTGTATAGAGCTTTATAAAGAAATGATAAACAAAGACCTGTATTATTCTATTGAAAGGGGAAATATTCTTATACTTATGATGTCCAATGAAGAAAGAGGAAAGAAGACTATTTTGTCTGATCAGACCTTCAACTGGTGGGCAAAAAAAATACAGGAGAATCAGGATAAGATAATCATCACAGTAACACATGGCGCACTTCCTGGAAGCGGCCTTACAGCTGGAAAGATAGACAGGCTTTCCATAGAAGACCCTGAAAGATTCCAGAAAATTTTAAAAGAATATAATGTAGATATATGGATTTCCGGACATTCTCACATCCCTGCCTGGGTTCCTGGCACTGTTATTATAAATTCCCGGCTTGGAGGAACCACTTTTATTGATAATGGTGCAATAAGAAAAGATTTTTTAACATCAATTCAATCCAGATTCCTGATTTTTAAGGAAGGAAGCAAATCAGTTCAGTTAAAAACAAGAAATCATAGCTCAGGAAAATTCAAATCCAGAGATTATACCATTCCTGTTAAACATAGCTTTCAAAAAATAAAACCGGATGTTTAACAAAAAAGTTAATAAAACTATTGACCTCTTCTGCTTAAAAACAAAAAGTGAACCTTTATTTTATTAAAAATAAACATTTTTGATTATTATTTAGAAATTAAATTTTTATAATAATTGTCAAAATTTTAATTTCTTTGGAGAAAAAATGATATTAAATTCAGGTAATAAAAAATTCTTTTTTTTAGTTATTTTTGCTTCTTTTTTAATACTTTTTACAACACAGGAATATGGCTTTTCTCAGGAAAATGCAAATCAAGCACAAATAGATATAAGTAACAATAAAGAAAGCTCTTTTTTTCACAATGGCGGTCTTTCCACTGAGGTGAACCCCTTTTGGACACCAGAGCAGACCACCCTTAAAGCAGGGTTGCGTTATTCAATTCTAGTAGGCTTTCCTGCTGTACATATTGCATATGGCTTCTTTGCCTGGGACTGGGGAACATCAAAAAGCTGGAGGTGGGGACGGGAACGATGGTTCCAGGGCGACACAGATTCAGGTGGAGCAGATAAAGCAGGACATTTCTTTGCACATCACCTGGTTACCCGGCTTTCATATTCAGTCTTCAGCTACACTGAAAAAGACCAGAATATGGCTCTTGCATATTCAGCAATTACAGGAGCTACATGCGGGCTTTTAATCGAAATAGGTGATGCTTTTACCGGAAGATACGGGTTTTCCTATGAAGACCTTGTTGCTGACTTAGTTGGGGTATCTGCTGCAGTAATTCTGGATAAATATCCGGTTGCTGATGAATTTATAGGTATAACAGCTGAATACTGGCCCTCAAAGGCTTTTAGATCTACCAGGAAAAGCAATGATAAACATATTGGTAATTTTGCCGGAGATTACAGCGGATGGAAATATTTACTAAATTTTAAGCTTGCTGGGTTTAAATACATTGGCTTTGATATACCTGAGTTTATGCGATATATTCAGCTTGATTTTGCTTACTATACAAAAAATTATACTGATTATGATATGCATTACAGACCTGGAGGAACTCCAAAACGGCACTACTCTTTTGGAGTTTCAGTTAATATGCGTGAAGTAACAAAGGATATTTTTAAAAATTATGAAAAAGCATCGTGGGTTGCAGAACAGCCTTTTAAATACATTCACGTACCTGTAGGTTATAGAACAAAACATACAATTTAAAATGAGTAAAAAAAATGAAAGATATAGTTCCTGAAATTAAATCCTGCACTATCCATGATTCTGAAATCCAATACCTTCATTATAAAGGAAATGGCCCTGTTCTTGTTATGCTTCATGCAACCGGCTTTAACCCCTGGTTATGGCATCCTTTAGCCAGAGAGCTCTCTTCCTTTGATATATATGCACCATATTTCTGTGACCATCGCTATGCTGAACCTGAAAAAGGCGGATTAAGCTGGGGAATTCTAGCTGAAGATCTCTACCATTTTTGTAAAAATCTTAAGATTACCAACCCTTT
The DNA here is from genome assembly GCA_964649175.1 of uncultured Leptospirales bacterium. Classification (GTDB taxonomy): domain Bacteria; phylum Spirochaetota; class UBA4802; order UBA4802; family UBA5550; genus JBBAGC01. The sequence goes on from CAZYPA010000016.1 coordinate 21,492, forward strand.
TGTTGCAGGACATTCCATGGGTGCAACAGTTATTACACTGTGTGCTGCTAATCATAAAGTAACACCTGAAAAGATGATACTTATTGAACCTATATTCCTCCCTGAAGGGATATACCAGACTAATTTAACTGTTGAGCAACACCCCCTTGCATCAAAGTCCATAAAAAGAAAAAATCAATGGAAATCTTCTCAGGAAGCCAGGGATTACCTCAAATCCAGAGAGCTCTTTAAAGATTGGGACAGCGAGATGCTTGAACTTTATATTAAACATGGAATGTCATGTTCTGATAATGATACTTTAAAACTTTCCTGTTCTCCCAGAAGAGAAGCATCCCTGTTTATGGGAGGTTCCGTACAAAATCCATGGCCCCTTCTATCAGAAATTTCATGTCCGGTACTTGTTGTAGAAGGAGAAATCAGTGAGAACAAAAATTATATAGACCTTAAAAAAGTAACATCATCCTTCCCTTCAGGAAGCTATACTGAGGTAAAAGGAGCAGGACACCTTGTACCAATGGAAAAACCTGTAGAAGTAACAAATATTATAAAAAATTTCTTTATTTAAAAAAATCGAACCTCACCACTCACCAGTTTCCAGATAATCATTCATGGCAGCTGCTGCTTTACGGCCTGCTCCCATTGCTTCAATTACTGTTGCTGCGCCTGAAACAATATCACCACCTGCAAAAACACCTTTCATGGAAGTTTTCATAGTCTTATCATCTGCCACAATATTCCCCCACTTATTTGTTTCAAGCCCGGGAGAACTTTTTTGCACAATCGGGTTAGGGCCATTCCCTATAGCAATAATAGCAACATCAATATTTATTATAAACTCCGAGCCCTTAACTTCAACAGGCCTTCTTCTGCCTGAATCATCAGGTTCTCCAAGCTCCATGCGCACACATTCAACACCTCTAAGCCTACCCTTATTATCACCGATAAATCTTACAGGACTGGAAAGAAGATCAAAAATAATCCCCTCCTCTTCTGCATGATGAATTTCCTCCTCTCTTGCCGGCATTTCATCACGCGATCTCCTGTAAACCAGATGGACCTCTCCGAGATTAAGCCTTCTTGCAACCCTGGCAGAATCCATAGCCACATTTCCTCCACCAAAAACCGCAATGCTTTTCCCATTGATTACAGGCGTGTCATAAACAGGAAACTGATATGCCTTCATCAAATTTACCCTGGTTAAGTATTCATTGGCAGAATAAACCCCCTGAATATTTTCACCTGGTATGTTGAGAAAAGAAGGAAGCCCTGCTCCTGTTCCCACAAATACTGCGTCAAATCTTTCCAGAATATCATCCAGACTTTCAGAAATACCAATAACCCTATTGGGAACTATATTAACTCCCATTTTTATTAGCTGAGCAATTTCGTAATGAACAATCTCCTTGGGCAAACGAAACTCAGGAATGCCATAAACCAGAACACCACCAGGGCTGTGAAGCGCCTCAAAAATTGTAACCTCATTACCACATTTAGCCATTTCCCCTGCAACAGTCAAGCCAGCAGGGCCGGAACCAATAATTGCAATTTTTTTCCCACCAACACATTCAGGCTTTTCCGGATTTAAATGCTCCACATTTCTTTCATAATCTGCTACAAAACCCTCAAGCTTGCCTATTGCTACAGGCTCAAACTTTTTCCCAAGTATGCACCTTGCCTCACATTGCGACTCCTGGGGACATACACGCCCGCATACAGCAGGGAGGGAATTTGTATGCTTTATTATTTCAACAGCTTTTAAAAAATTTCCTTCAGCAACCTCTTTTATAAAACCTGGAATATTAATATTCACAGGACACCCTTCAACACATTGCGGCTTTTTACACTGAATACACCTTTGTGCTTCAATAATGGCTGTTTCAGAAGAAAAGCCCAGAGGAACTTCATTAAAATTTTTTATTCTTTCTGCCGGATTCTGCTCCGGCATTATCTGTCTTGGGATTCTATCAGCCATTATGAATCACCCCATCAAGTCTGCACTTATGCTTATACTCCTTATAAGAACCAGCTTCCTCATCTTTATAAGTATTTAAACGTAAAGCCAGTTCATCAAAATCAACAAGATGACCATCAAATTCCGGTCCATCCACACAGGTAAACTTAACCTTATTGCCCACAGTAACGCGGCACCCTCCACACATGCCGGTGCCATCTACCATAATTGAATTCAGGCTTACAAAGGTTTTTATGCCTTTAGGTTTTGTAATATCACTTACAGCCTTCATCATTGGCACTGGGCCAATTGCCACTACCAGATCAATCTTTTCTTTTTCTATTAATTCAATAATGCCCTCTGTAACAAACCCTTTTTTCCCAGATAATCCATCATCTGTATAAACCTGAAAAATATCGCACAACTTTGACAATTCATCTTCAAGAATAAGTAAAGAACCAGTCCTTGCCCCTATAATTCCAAAAACTTTATTACCAGCTTCCTTCATTGAAGCAGCTATGGGATAAACCGGTGCAATTCCTATACCCCCACCCACACACAAAACAGTGCCATATTTTTTTATTTCAGTTGCATGACCAAGAGGCCCTGCAACATCCTTTAAACAATCACCCTTTTTAAGCATTGATAACTTTAAAGTGCTTTTACCAACAATCTGGTAAAAAAGGGTAATTGTCCCTTTACTTTCATCTGCACCTGCAATGGTAAGGGGTATTCTTTCACCAAACTCATCAATAATGATGATAACAAACTGACCAGCTTTTCTGTGAGCTGCGATATATTCTGCTTCAACAACCATTTTCGCTATATTTTCAGCAACAATTTCATTGGAATGAATTAAGTGCACACCATACTCCTTGATTAGAAATTTTTAATATATATCAATATTAGAACTTTAAACTGATCAATGTTAATATATTATTGACTCTAATTCCTTAATTAAGATATGTCTTTATTTTTTATGCTTCATAATTTATAAGTCAATATTTTTTTAATCTTCAATTATTGAAAAAAAATTATAAAAATCTTGAAAAAATTTAGTGACATATATGCTGTCCTGAAATAGCATTGATTATATAAATAAGAAGAACGAATAGTAATGAAAGAAAATACCAGATACAAACTTAGTGAAACTATCATTAAAGAAAATTTTCATGAAACTGAAGAGCTGGTTAAGCTGCGTGATAATCCTATAAAGCTTATAGACAGAGGGTATGAATATATTGATATAGGTGAATACAAAAAAGCCTTTAATCTTTTTAAAATAGGAGCAAGGGCAGATAGAAGTGACCCGGATATTCTTAATGGAATGGGTATCTGTCTCTGTGAAATGGGCCTTTTAAAGGAAGCACGCCAGGTTCTTGAATACGCCATTGAAAAAAACCCTGATGATCCGGTAATTTATGCAAATATAGCCGGGGTTTTGTGGGAGGAGATGGATTATGACAGAGCTATTTATTACTACAACAGATCTATTGAAATAGACCCGGAAATAGAAGAGACTTTTTTTAATTTAATAAACCTTTATATTGAAACAGGATCTCTTTTTATGGCATTTATAGAATGCAACAGATTCATAAGCACATTCCCTGACAACAAGGAAGCAATTGAACTTCAGGAAGATATCATCCTTAACCTGGGGATTTCTTTTATCTGAAGATCATAGATTTTTAAAATAACCCCCTGCAGCCTGCTTCATTGCTGAATCGGCCATTAGCCGAAAATCTCTGCTCCTGTCTATCTTCCATAGATTATCTTCTTTTTTAAGAATAATATCAGTGGAAAATCCTTTCATATTTTCTACAGGATGAGATATAAAGCGAATTACAAAAGTACATACACTCTCTTCACATTTTTCACTTACAATCTCCACCTCAGCTTTCCCGGGAATAAAGCTTAAAATCGAATAGGATGTCATTTGATCTATTTTAGCAACATTTTTAAACCTGTTAAACTCAGCAATGGTATCATCAGTATAGAGTTTTAAGATTTCATCTGTACAATAATATCTTTTTAGGAGCTCAATAATATCTTCAGGATTTATACCTGTTTTCTCCTTACTTTTGCATCCTGCAAATGCAAAAAACAAAGCGATAAACAACACAAAAAATAAATTTAATAATTTCATAAAACAACCATAATTTATTATATTTTTAAATCCCCTTAATTATAGAAGGGAGCTTAAAAGGAAATTTAAATAAAAATTTATTTTCATTACTTTTTTTATCCACATCCTTTTCCACACTCCATAAATTATTTTCCAGAGCATAGAGAACTTCCCTTAATCCCCGATCACCTAAATCTAAAATCCTTTTACCGCAAATAAAATCAAAAAATCCTGATGAACAGGTTCTATAAAGATCAGCACACACCTCTTCCTCATCATTTAAAAAAAGACAATTGATATAAAAATTACCAGAACCGGAATCCGATTTTCGTGTTTCAAAATATGAAATATTTTTAAGATAAACAGGATTCCCTATACCACCTCCAGCCTCAATAACTCTGGATTTAATATCCTGAAGTAGCTCATTTTTAACCTGCATAACCATGCCCATATAATACCTCTGAATACTTATAACATCTATAAATTAATTATCGGATTTCACAAGGGAAAGAATTAGCAATAAGAAGAAGAGATTTACTGTAAACAGAGGAAGTAAAAAGCTATATGCTGCGAAAGGGACTCAAGCCCTTACAGGTCCGGATCTGCCAGACCCTGAACCTGACGCACATGCTAATTTTGCCTTCGCAGCATATCTTTGGTAACTTAAAAATAATTATATTTTACTTTTATCAAATAATTTTTTAGAACAACTACATATACCTGGCTATCTTTTTAATACTAAATTCCTTTTTCTCATCATCAATACTCAGCTTAATAAGGTCCCCAATTTTTTTACCAAGCATGGCTTTAGCAATTGGTGACCTGTATGAAAGAATTTTCTGCTCAAAGTCAGCATCCCAGGGACCAAGTATTGTATATTCTATAAGCTCGCCCCTGTCAGTATCCTCAATAGTAACTTTTGTGCCAATATCAACACTTTCAGTACTAATTTTATCAATAGCAAGAACATCCGCACTTTTAAGCTCTTCGTCAAGTCTGGAAATGGCAAGCTTTAGAATGGTCTGCTTTTCCATCAAAGCATTATATTCAACATTCTCTCTTATATCTCCGGAAGCTTCCGACACTTCAGCAAGTTCCTTTGAAAGATTCAGCATTTCAACCTTTACCATGTGTTCAAGCTCAGCTTTTTTTCGCTCAAGCCCTTCTCTGGTTACAATAAGTTTTTCCATGCTTTTTTCCCAGTTCTCTTCAACTGGCTCTTGCACTACCTGAAAATTCTCAAATTTTGCATTAACTATTTCCTGAAATTTCTCAAGATGACTCTCTTCTATATATGGCAAATTCTCAAAAATATCAAGAATTTTCCCTGCAAGAACCCTGTCACACTTAGCAACAACTTTTTTTAACGCACTGGCATTATCCTCGAAAAGAAGATCTAACATCATATTTTTAAGCCTGTTACCATCCACCTCTATTTTCTTCAACTCATTCATCAATCTGAAATAGGCAAGAATAAGCATCTCCTGATTAAAATCAAGCCAGTTGTAATTCCATGTGCCTGTAAAAATATTCTTTGCTATCCATAAATAAATCTCCGGATACTGTTTTGCATCTGGAGTAACCCTATCAATAAATTGGTTAATAGTTTTATACTCATGTCCTCTCATAAGAATATTTATTATATACTTATGAATTCTTACAGGTGTTTCAAAAAGAATCTCAAATAATACAGTTGGCCAGTCCTCCCTGTTTTCAACAAGAAGGTTCACATAATCCTTTTTATAATCATAGGAAGTTATCTTCATTGAAAGAAGAGGAAGATCATTGCTTTCTTTAATAAAAGCTATAACCTTTTCCTTATATTGAGCAAGTTTCATTTTAGAAGGGTCAGAGTATTTTGCAAGATCTGAAAGAATAAAATAAGACAATAGCTGCCTGGTTACTGAGTCTCCTTTCATCTGCTCAGAAAAATAATCAATAAAAAATGATGAAACTTCTTTGCCTTCTTCTGTATCTATATTGTTTATAAACTCAATTACCTTGTTAAGCTTTTCAGAAAAAGATTCAGTTGAAATAAATTTTCCAAGAAGCTCATCAGCAAAAGTAATAGGCTTGTCCCTCATAAAAACAAGGTTCTTTTTCTTGTCAGAAATACCAAAAAGGGGCGATTTTTTTATTGTTGTTCTTGATTTGCTCCACCACTTTGTCCAGTTTTTCTCTTCAACAAATTCCGGAATAAGCTCCTTTTTTATATCTGCAACAATTATTTCGCCACCGTATGATTTTATTAAAAGCTCAAAAAATTCCATAAAATCATCCTTAAACAGGGACATAAGCAATTCAGGATTTTCATATTTCATTACATAAATATGATCCTGCTTAACAGGCTTAAGAGATTGAAGAGCCATGTTAATAGACATTTGATGGTTTGGTTTATCTTTAAAATCTATAATAAGATTTTCACTGTCAATTTCTACAATTTTCCCAATGCCCCATGAATTATGGTAAGCATGATTGCCTTTATCAAAAATTATATTTTTCTCAAAATCCTCTATAGCAAATTTAACAGGTGCTTTAAAATTATTAAGCCTGGACAACTTCATGAACTGATCAAACTGGGAATGCTCCTTGTATATAATTTCATAAAGTTTTACAAGCTCCCGTCTTGAATGAACATCATCAGGCTTATATGTGAGAATTTTTTTCAAAAATTCAATTGCCATGTCAGGATTTTCATTATCCTTATACTTGTTAAGGAGCACCTTTAATAAATCAGCTGCAAGTTCAAGCTGTTTGGCATCAACAATCATTCTTTCAATTCTTTCAAAGAAAGTTATATCATCCCATGCAACAGAGACCAGTTTCTGCCATAAAGGAGGCAGCTCATCAAAATTTTTGCCCTTAATAAAGCCCTCAATAGAAAGTTTAAGATATTGAATACCCTTATCCGGATCAGTCCCTATAAGCCCAAGTGCAAGTTTTTTTGCCACCTGCGCATCAAACCGTTCAATTTTAAGAAGATCCTCCCAAACAGGAATAGCCTCCTTTCCTCTTCCCAGTCTTTCAAGACTTGTAGCAAGAGATCTTAAAGCCAGACTGCTTTCACCATACTCCAGAATTTTTTCAGCCAAAACCTCAACTATTGCCCATTTTTGACTTTCATTAAATCTTTCAATAAGCCTTCTAAGATAAATTTTATCATCAATTTTTTCAAGCTGGTGCCCCAGTATACCTGTTATATAAGCTGCACTTATTGAGCCTGGATGTTCATCCAGATAGGCTTTACAAACTTCAAGAGCCTCATCCGTTATTCCCTCAGCTATTATCGAATTTATTATGTCATCCAGAATTTTAAATCTGGATATACCAATATCCTTAGTATCAATACGACCCCAGGACTCCTCTTTAAATAGGGAGGTTATCTTTTCTATTATTTTCTTTTTTGACATTTTTCCATCCATTACTCAAATTTTTACTCTACGTGCTATCCGGCCTTGTTTAAAATTATTACACCCTGCTACTTCATAAAGATGGTTGGAGTATAAAATAATAACATAGTGAAATATGCTGATTTTATGACATTTTTAAAATGGAAAATACCCATCTTTATAAATTTGATGGGTATTTTGCGGGTTAAATCTAAATCCTGGAATAAAGCCAGAATTTAGGTGCATACTTTTAGTTATTCAATTATTCCTGTTTCTGCCCATTCCCGTCAAAAACTTTATGAAGATCCTGACCATCAAAGTATACCTCATAAGTATCAGTAAGAACTTTAATCTGATCAAAGAAAACATATGCATCTGAAATATTTCTTGAGCTTGTACCACTATGTAAACCGCCCACATTTGTTACTTCTCTCATTACTATACGAACAAGTTTTGTTACCCTGGTTACAGGGTATGTGTCACCAATTTGCGGGATATAACCCGGAATCTGAAAAGTAACAGGTCTCCAGCCCACAAAATTAATTGACTGCTTATCAAGAATATGAACATCCCCTTTATAATCCTTCAGCCATAATTCCATAGTATAAGGGAAGCCTCGTGCATGAACCCAAAGAGAAATAGCCTTTGCTCTTCCTGGAAGCTGAATTCCTCTTTCCTGTACATCCTTTCTAAGAGCCTGGTCATATGTTAAAACCGGAGTTCTCTCTTTCCAGTCCACCTCAAAAGGAGGCTCTAGAGATACAGAATTTGTTCCTGGATACCTGAATCTGAAGCGAAGCCCCAAAGACTTTTCTTTAGTTTTTCCCAGACCAGTAACACTTGTGCCATCTTCAATTCTCATTTCATTAGGACCGGAGTTTATATATTTAAGATCAAGGGTCATAACCGGATTTTTCTTTTTAAGAGTTTCCTCATCACTAGCCTTGGTATATTTTTTAGGATTACTGGTAACATACCATCCATCCTGATCTGCTGTTTCTGCCACCTGGCCATTTTCAAAATCTTCAATCACTACTGCTCTTGTTTCATCACCTGTAACATCAACAGGAACATTAACTACTATCTGAGAAACAAGTCCTGTTTGTCCAATAATTAAAAAACCGGCAAAAGCAGTACAAAGTGTTATAAAAAATATCTTGTTAAACTTTCTATTCATTTTCAACCTCCATTCTCCCTTTCACTCTTACCAGTTATCCTTAATGTTTTCATCACCTGTAAATTCAGACAAATCAGTAATTGCCCTGAATTGATCAAGATAGAAATAGAAAGGTCCCGGAGTTTCAAATCTGTCACTCTCAACAAAGAAAGAGACAAAATGCAGGTTTTTATCCATAATCGCATAATTTGCTGACTGAGGAAGCCAGCCAGGAACTATCACAGACATTTCCCGCCATCCCCAAAAATCAAGACGCCCCATTTTGAGTTTATGGATATTGCCACGGTAATCACGGACCTTAACATAAAGTGTATGTCTGAACTTTCGGCCCAGGACCCAAACTTTAAACTCCTTTGCTTTTCCTCTGACAATATACTCATTTGGAGGAAAAACTTCAACTCTATCAAAACCTCTGTCCACAAAATGAGATTTAACACCAAGAATAAATTTATTTTCATGTACTATCCCATTTTCATCAGCTTCAGTAGTATCTGCAAATTCGCCCGGTTCACTATTCTCATTAACCGGCTCACCATTACGTAAAGGTCTTGGTTTACCGGGATATTTTCTTATTTTTGTCTCGCCCAGGGGACAGGTAGCAACTGCTCTCCAGTCCTCGGAATTTTCAAAATCATCCAGCCAATCAACTACAAGTCCATCCAGTTTAGGCTTCTCATTTCCTGTTCCGGCTGTTTGATTTGTACCAGCACCTGGATCTACCTGGGCAAGCAGATCAGATCCGCCATTACCGATAAAAAAAACAAGAGCCCCTATTAGAATCGACAATGCAGCCGCTTTAAACTTCCTGTTCATCGTAAACTCCTTTAATCAATATTGATTAATTCTCTCATTATTCATGAATAATAATTATTATACCTAACCTTTTATATGTCGGCATATAAAAAACAAAAATTTAATGATTATTAAATTGTTTTACAAAAATAAAATCCCTCATTTAAATTAAAATATATTACGTCACTTTGTCAAGGAAAATAATAGCCTATTATATACTCTAATCTTTTTATTATTGATTTATAAATAAAATATTTACAACAATAGCTTATTGAGACATAATAATTATTTAACTAAAAAAATGATAAAAAATAATTGATAAAAGTATTATTGAATTGAAAGCTGTAATACAATCTGAATGACTTATTTTTATGAGGATAATAATGATCAACAAAAACAAAGCTGATACACCCATGCTTCTTAAAGCTCTATTTGTCCTTGCCGGCATAATTGCAGGGATAGTAATAATGCACTTTGTTTTAATGATAATGCCTGTTAAATCCTCATCAATGGAACCTGCCTTAAAAAAAGATGATTATGTTATAATAAATCGTTTTTCCAATGCAGAAAAAGGCGATATTGCTGTATATAAAAGCCCTGTTGAGGAAGGGCTAATGCTGATTTCCAGAATTGCAGGAAAGGAATATGATACTGTGGAATTGCGTGACAAAATGATTTACATTAACAATGAGCCTCTTATCATGGCATCATCTTACATAGATGCTCCCATATTTCCCATGAAATTCAGCTACAGGGATAATATGCCTCCTGTAAAGCTGAAACGGGGTGAGTTTTTTATGCTAAATGACAATTTTAATTCATCCTTTGACAGTAGAAGTTTTGGACCCGTAAATGGCAGGAATATTTACGGAAAGGTAATATATACAAGATAATATTTATTTTACTATTAGAATAGAAGGAGGGGAGCATGATTAAAGCAATAATCATGGCTGGCGGTGAGGGCACCAGGCTGCGTCCCCTTACCTGTATAAGGGCAAAGCCCATGGTGCCGGTTATAAACAAACCAGCTATTGAACACACAATACGCCTTTTAAAGCTGCATGGAATAACAGACATAATACTGAGCATTTACACCATGCCGGAAAATTTTCAGAATTATTTTGGTGACGGATCAGAGCTTGGAGTTAATATAAATTATTCTGTTGAAGAAAAGCCGCTTGGAACAGCTGGTGGCGTAAGAAAAGCCCTTGGAGACTATGAGGGTACTGCAATAATTTTAAGTGGTGATGGGATAATAGATTTCAACATAACTGAAATCCTTAATTATCATAAGGAAAAAAAATCCACTCTCACCATTGTATTAAAAAAAGTATACAGACCCTGTGACTATGGTATAGTTATCACAGGCTCTGATGGAAAGATTGAAAAATTTGTAGAAAAGCCCTCATGGAGTGAGGTATTCACTGACACTGTTAATACTGGTATATACGTTATTGAACCTTCACAAATAGTAAAAAGCATTCCCCCCCATGAGAACTTCGACTTTTCTCTGGATCTTTTTCCAATTTTAAAGCTGAAAGAAACACCCATGTATGGATTTATTACTGAAGACTACTGGTGTGATGTGGGAAACCTTTCAATGTACAGCAATGTACACAAGGATATTCTTGATAATAAGGTAAAAATTGAAATACCCGGGAAAAGAATAGCTCATGATATCTGGGTTGGAAAAGATGTTGTTATTGACCCTGAAACTAAAATTCAGGGCCCTATTATTATAGGAAATTTCAGCAGAATAAAAAAAGGTGCAGAAATATCAGAATACACTGTAATTGGCGACAACTGCCTTATTGAAGAGGAATCCATTGTAAAAAAAAGTATTATTTATCATAATACTGTTATAGGAAAAAAATGCGAACTCAGAGGAGCAATAGTAGGAAAACGGTGCGTTCTTGGTGAAAGTGTATCAATACACGAGGATGCTGTTATTGCTGATGACTGTTCCATAGGCTCAGGCGCTGTTATTCAGTCAGGCATAAGGGTGTGGCCTGATAAATCCATAGAGCAAAGCACAAGGCTAACAGCTGACTTAATATGGGGACAAACCGAAAAACGAACCCTTTTTGGCGCAGAGGGGATTTCCGGAACTTTTAATGTTAAAATTACACCGGAATTTTCCTCCAAACTAGGCTCAGCAATAGGTGCATACCTGAGTAGAAATTCCAAGGTTATAATCAGCCGCGATGCAACAAAAGCAGCAGCGCTTATCAGCTATGCCTTTACTTCAGGCCTTCTTTCAATGGGTGTTGATGTATATGATATGGAGATTGAGACTGTTCCAATTAACAGATATGCAGCAAGATTCTTTAATGCAGACATGGGAGTTTATATTCAGGTAACACATAATACAGGGCTTCAAAATATTCAAATCCATTTTTTTGAAAGAAATGGTTTTCAGATCTCCCTGAACGATGAGAAGAAAATTGAAAATATTTTCTTCAGGGGAGATTATCCCAGAAAAGATATTTATGAATCGGGTCAGGTTATTTACCCATCTCACCTGGTTGGCTCATATCTTAATAATGTAGCCAACTATGTTAATGCTGATGTTATAAAGTCAGGTAACTGGAAAATAATTCTCGACTGCCTTAATGGAACTGCATCATACATCTTTCCTGAGCTGCTTGACTCAATGGGTATTGAAACAACAGTGCTGCGAGGACAGATAAAAGAAACAATGACTGAAGATGATATTATGTCAGGCACAATAAAGTCTATATACAATGTATTAAGCATGTCAAAAATAAACAGGGAAATAGGACTAATTATAGGACAGCACGGATTAAATGTAACTATAATTGATGAGATGGGAAATGTTTTAACCGCAGGGGATATAAGCGCAATATTAAGCATGCATTACCTTAAATATACTGATACAAAAACAATTGCCCTGCCTGTAAACTCTTCCTGCCATTTAAGCAGCTTTATTGAATCACTGGGAGGTTCAATTAAATGGATACCCACATCCCTGCGAAACCCTGAAGGATGTATAGATATTTTTTACAAGGGAGCTGTAAAGTATCCATTTCTGGAACAGAAGTATGATCCTATGATAACATGCCTTCTAATACTTGAATTTTTAACTTATGAAAAAAAAGCACTCTATGAAATTCTAAGAGATCTTCCCAAACCCAACCTTATAAGCACCACTATTCACTGTACATTTGAGGAAAAAGCTTCAATAATGGGAATGCTCTCATCTGAAACACAACGGGCCAATGTTGAACTTATTGATGGAATTAAAATATACAATGATAACTCCTGGATACTTCTCCTTCCAGACGCTTCCCTGCCCCTTATACATATTTACGCTGAAGGAGAAACCGAAAAAGAACGGGACATGCTGATACAAAGTTATTATAATAAAATCAAAGATTTCAGATTAAACCTTATTCAGTGAGAGAAATTATGTATTCAATAAATAAAGAAAAATTAGTACAAACCTTTGTTGAACTTGCTAAAATACCCTCACCCTCCTGGCATGAACAGGAGATTATGGAATATATTATAAAGCGTTTTACCAGCCTTGGATATAAATGCACTCCACAAAAATGCAAAGAATCCCACAACCTTTTAATAAACATCCCGGGTAACATAAAATGCTCTCCCCTGCTCCTTTCAGGGCACATGGATACAGTAATCCCATGTGAAGGAGTGAAGCCTATTGTATTAGCAAATAAAATAACATCAGATGGCACAACTGTTCTTGGAAGCGATGACAAGGCAGCAATTACAATGTTTATTGAAGCATTTGAATATATTAAAGAAAATAAAATTAGCCATGGCCCTGTTGAAATCCTTTTATCATGTGCGGAAGAGCTGGGACTTAAAGGGATAAAGGAATTTAATTTATCGCTGCTTAATTCAAAATACGGCTTTGTTTTTGACAGCAGCGATGATATAGGCCAGATTATAATAAAGGCTCCTTACCATTCAAACATGGAAATAATCATAAAAGGAAAAGCTTCCCATGCTGGTATGGAACCTGAAAAGGGAATAAATGCCATAAATGTACTTTCAGAAATAATTACTAAAATACCCTCTGGAAGGATAGATGAAGAGACAACACTGAACGTGGGCCTAATTTCAGGCGGGCGGGCTACAAATATTGTTCCAGATGAAGCCATATGCTTTCTTGAAGTACGCTCAATTGAAAAGAACAAAATGCTTAAAATTGAAAAAGAGGTGAAGTCTGTTATAAAAAATACCTGTGCCAGACATAAAGCCAGATTCAAAATTAATAGAAGCCTTGAATATGAAGGTTTTAAAATATCCCCTGATGAAAAAATAACACAGATTTGTTGCGAAGCAATGGAACGTATAAAAATAAAACCAGTTTTAACAGCAATGGGCGGAGGCAGTGACACAAACATTATTAATAAAAAAAACGGATTAAGAGCAATCAATCTTTCATGCGGAATGAGAAAAATTCACAGCACAGAGGAGTATATTAAAATAAAAGATCTTGAAAAGGGAACAAAACTGGTTCTTTCTATCATTGAAACTGTAGCATCAAATTATAAATAGCTTTAACCGATATTAAAATAATATTGCATACAAAAGAATGAGAGCTAAGTCTATTTTAAAATTTTTTTAGAACATAATTTTAACAAAAAAATAAGCACCAACAAATATTGTTACAGGCATTGTTAAAATATAAGTAGCGACTTCACCTTTTGAAATAATTTTAGTTTTATATACCTTTTTACCAAAAAAAGTCACATCATAATAATCAGGATTCCTTGACCGCAAAATTATTCTTAATGTAATTCGTATTTTAACAAGCATAAGAATAAAAAAAGCAATACCTGCTTCAACAATCAGAATAAACT
>CAZYPA010000017.1:0-34774 GCA_964649175.1 uncultured Leptospirales bacterium
ACTATCCTGAAGATAAGGTGGAGTATGTAGAGGCAGTTAATAATCCTGAAGATGATTCCATGGGAAAAAGGGAAATGCCTTTTTCCAGAGAGCTCTGGATTGAAAGATCCGACTTTATGGAAAATCCTCAAAAGAAGTTTTTTCGCCTTTCTCCAGGTAGTGAGGTGCGTTTTAAGCACGCCTATTATCTCACATGTACCGGAATTGTTAAAAACACTCAAGGCGAGGTGGTTGAGGTTCACTGCAATTATGATCCTACAACAAAGAGGGGCTGGTCAGATGATGGCAGAAAAGTAAAAGGTACTATACACTGGATTTCAGCCCGGCATGCTCAAAAGATTGAAGCAAGATTTTATGACCATCTTTTTATTAAAGAAAATCCCGATGATCTTGAAGAGGGGCAGAATTACAGGGATCTTATTAATCCTGAATCTTTACAGGTTAAAGAATGTTATATAGAGCCTTATGTATGTAATTTAAAATCAGGTGACAAGGTGCAGTTTGATAGAACAGGATATTTTTGTGTTGATATTGATTCAAAACCTGAAAAATATGTTTTTAACAGAATTGTTGCATTAAAAGATTCCTGGGCTAAAATATCAAAAAAATAAAATAATTTTTATTTTTTAATCGCCTGTTCTATTTCATTCAGGAGCTCTGATAATTGATAGGGCTTTTGGAGAAAACCGGAAATTTCTTCTTTTTTGAATCTTAGGGTAACTTCTTCCGGACTGTAGCCGCTGCTTATAATCACAGGGACTTCAGGGTTGATTAATTTAAGTTTTTCCAGTACCTCTTGTCCATCCATCTCAGGCATTGTTAAATCAAGTATAACGCAGGATAGAGCAGGGTTTTCCTTTTTAAATATTGTTATTCCTGTTTTTCCATCTTTTGCTGTAAAAGACTCATATCCGGCTATTTCAAGCATTCTTGTTGTAACTGTTCTTATATAGTCCTCATCATCGATTATAAGTATTTTAAGATGTTTTTTATTATTAATAAGGTTTTGGGGTTCACTTTTGGGTAAAGGTATTTCAGCAGTTTCTGAGATCGGGAGGTAAATTGTAAAACTTGTTCCAGATCCTTTTTTGCTTGTTAATGTAAGAGCTCCCTTATGCCCATTTATTATTCCAAGAACAGCAGCAAGTCCCAGTCCTCTTCCTGTGAACTTTGTTGTAAAAAACGGGTCGAATATCTGTTTAATGCTGCTTTCATCCATGCCACATCCTGTATCCGATATTTCCAGAGAAATGTATTTCCCTGGTTGAATATCATTGTTAACAGTCATTTTTTCTATTAATTTGTCATCTGCTTCTACAACGTCTGTAGTTATTTTTATCTGACCATTATCTTTTCCTATTGATTCAGAGGCATTGATAATAATATTCATTATAACCTGGCGGAATTGTGTTGCATCACCTTTTATTAGTGGAAGATCTTTATGGAAAAAATACAATAGGTTTATTCTTTTAGAAATAGAAGCTGTAAGGAAACTGCTCATTTCCTGTACCAGTTTATTTATATTTATTGGTTCTATAATAAATTTGCCCCGTCCTGAATAGGCCAGTATCTGATTGGTCAGTTCACAGGCTCGTTTTGCAGCTTTTTTTATATCAGTGAGTTTATTTTTAAAGGGTGAGTCTTTAGGGAGTTGATAGAGCATTATATCTGTATTGCCTAAAACCCCCATGAGTAGATTATTAAAATCATGGGCAATGCCTCCTGCAAGAATTCCCAAACTTTCAAGTTTTTGTGCCTGCTGCATTTTTTGTTCAAGTTTAAGCCTTTTTTCTTCAGATTCTTTCAGCTCAGTAATGTCTGTAACAGACCCGGAAACTCTGATTGGGTCTCCTTTTTCATTATATTCAGAAATTTTTCCTCTGGAAAGAAAATGTCTAAAAGTGCCAGTAGGGGTTTTCAGCCGGTATTCGTCAATGTAGTATTCTTTTTGGCCTGTTATATGATCTACCATAGCTTTGTAAGACTGGGCTATATCTTTTTTATATAGGTAGTTACTCCACTCGTGTAGCATGTCTTTTATAACATTAGTATCAAATCCGAGCGTTTTGGCCATTGCTTCATTTACTGTAAGGATGTCTTCAGGAAGGTTGTAGTCCCAGATTCCAATAACACCATTTGTGATGGCAAGGTCAAGTTTTGCCCACATCTGCCTTAACTCCTGCTCAGCTTCAATTCTGTCTGTTTCATCTCTCCCTGATGCAAAAATAAGCCCTCTTTCTTTAAAATAAATAACATTCCAGCGGATTATCCTGTAACTACCATTTTTGTGTTTGCATCTGTTTGTAATAATCTGGCTTGCCCCACTTTCTTTAAGTTTTTTTCTTGTTTCTGTGGTTTTGGCCAGGTCATCCGGATGAATTAATATATCCCTGCTGATGTTAAGAAGCTCATCAATTTCCCAGCCAAGAGTGCTTGTCCATGCAGGGCTGGCCTGTCTTATATTGCCATCAAAATCGGATATTCCCAGAAGGTCACCTGAATGATTAAAAAAGAGGTCTCTTTCAAATTGTGAAGACTGAAGCTCAGTTATATCTTCAATAAATGTAATAAGGTATTTTTCACCTGTATATTTATTAATTGTTTTATTAAAGTAAAGATTGACTGTTGTTATTGTGCCATTTTTTTTTATACCTTTTTGAGCAGGGATATAGATGCTTTTTGCAGAATCAATATTTTGTAATGCTTTATCCCTCGCTGTTTTATCATAATAGAGGTTGTGGGTATTTTTTAGATTATTAAATATATCCTCTTTTGAATCGTATTCAAATATCTTTATAAATGCATTATTGATATTTTGAATGGTACCATCAAAACCTGCCTGGACGATTCCAAAGGGAGCATTGTTAAAAATCGTTTTGTATTTATATTCGCTTATTTTTAACCGGTTATTTATCTCTTCAAGTTCATATTGATTTTTGTTAAGCTCCTCCATAATTGCAGCCATTTCTTCATTCTGAGATTCTGATTCTTCATAAAGTGCTTCGATTTCTTCAGTTCTGCTTTTTAATTCATCTTCAAGTGATTTTTGTTTGTTTATATCGAGTATAATGCCCTCAATAACAAGGGGTTTGTTTTTTTTTATTTTTGTTGCACGGCCATTGACGTATAACCAGAATATGCTTCCTGATGAAGTCTGAATGCGTATTTCCATTTCAAGTTCTATTTCTTTAGGATTAGTGATAAAGTTTTTAATTTTTTCTTCAAAGGCTGGTAAATCAAAGGGATAGATTGTTTTTTTTATAAAGGAGAATTCATTAAGTTCAGGTTTGGAATAACCAAGTTTTTTATACCAAAAAGCAGTTGTGTGAAAATGGTTTTTTTTGACATCCCATTTCCAAAGTCCTATTTTGCTATCAGTAATGCTTTCTCTGTAATTAGCATTTGATAGCAGGTCTGCTGTTTTTTTTATAAAAAATTTCATATATTTTCAATAGTCGTAGAGATTGACTGATGGTCTTCCTGACACAACCTCATTTGTGTCTCTTTCAAGCCGATTTACTATAGTCTGAATTTTTTCATTTGCAGATTCTAAAAATATTATTTCATCGCATCTCATGCATTTATATGCAGGGACGTTTTCAAGGATAAAGGTGAAGTTTTTTTTGCTTGTTCTGTAGGTACTCTTTCCTTCGATAAGAACCCCACCGCATTTACATTGCATATTAATCTCCAGGTGAAAGTGTTTTTCAGTAAGGCAATTTCTAAATCCCTTGCCGAGGGACTTGATAAATTTCTGTTCACATTGAAACTTTATTAAGTGCTGAAATAAAAAAAGGAGCATTAATAAAGTATAAAACAAGTTAATCAGCCCTCTATAAGGGGGCGGCGGAAAAGGATTTCTTCAAGAAAAAAATTTATTCCGCCGGGGGTTAACTTCACCAGATGTGTTTGGAAAACAATATAACTTTTCCCAAAGGGCCAGAATAAACCCAAATATTATATTCTATATGATAATATCTTTATAATTGATAAAAAAGCAATTGTTTTTTATGAAAATTATTTTCAGGTGTAAAATAGTCACTATCTGCTTTGTTATTGACATAGGGTTGTATTAATATTTATATAAGGTGCTTATGATTTTTTATTAAAGGAGGGGAAATGGTTACTGAACTTGAAAAAGCCGCTGAAGTAATAAAAAAATCAAAGAATATGATCGCTCTTACTGGAGCTGGCATATCTGTAGAAAGTGGAATCCCTGATTTCAGGAGTTCCGGTGGACTATGGGATAAGTATAATCCTGCCATATACGCATCAATTTCTACCTTTAACACCAATCCTGAAAAAATATGGGAAATGATATTTGAATTGATGGAAATGACTCAAACAGCAAAGCCTAATGCCGGGCATATAGCACTTGCTGAGCTTGAAAAAATGGGATTTCTTAAAGCTGTAATAACTCAGAATATTGACAACCTTCATCAGGCAGGCGGGAGCAAGAATGTTATAGAGTACCATGGTAATGCAAATAGCCTGGAATGCTTAAAGTGTGGCAGAAAATTTTCACCGGAAACTTTTGATCTTTCTGGGAAAAAAATACCAAAATGTTCGAATTGTGAAAAAATACTTAAACCAGCAGTTGTTTTTTTTGGTGAGATGATTCCACAAGATGCTCTTTATGAATCGCAGCAGTATGCAGAGAGAGCTGATGTGGTGCTTGTTGTAGGTACATCAGCAGTAGTTTATCCTGCAGCAGGTATTCCTGCAGTTGCAAAGCGTAATGGTGCTAAAATTATTGAATTTAACCTGGAAGAAACAGGGCTTACTCATAATGGTACTGATATCTTTGTTCAGGGTCCTGCAGGTACAACTCTTCCTGCTCTTGTTAAACTCCTTAAAAAGTGAGGCACCCTATTGTCGCAAATTAAATTGCTTCCTGAACATATACGGCACATGATTGCAGCAGGCGAGGTTGTGGAAGGCCCTTTTTCTGTGGTAAAAGAACTTATTGAAAACTCTATAGATGCAGGAGCCAGTGAAATAGATCTGGAAATATATGATAGTGGTTTGAAAAAAATCTCTGTTAAAGACAATGGTTCCGGTATAGCTAAAAGCGAAATTGAGCTTTCAATAAGAGAACATGCCACAAGCAAAATTACCGATCTGTCAGATCTTGAAAAGATCAGAACCTATGGGTTCAGAGGTGAAGCATTATCGAGTATTGCATCCATATCTGACCTTGTAATTTTATCCAGAAAGGAAGATGAAGATATGGGTGCCAGGCTTGAGTCCGGGATTCAAGGGATCACTGTTACTGATTATGCAGGAGCAAAGGGTACAACTGTTATTGTGGAAAATCTTTTTTTTACAATGCCTGCCAGGAAAAAATTTTTAAAATCCAGGCCTGTTGAGCTTAAAGCCATAAGAGACATTTTTCTTAAAATGTCTATTCCATTCCATAATATTGCATTTAACTTTGATATTGATGGCAAAAGGCAAATATCCCTTCAGGCTGCAGATTCTCTTGATGAAAGAATAAAGCAGGTCTTTGGTAAAGGTGTTTTAGAAAATCTTTATTTTGAAAAAATAAATGACCTTAAGGTTGAGATTTTCGGTTATTTTTCAAAACCTCATTTTATTAAAAGTTCAAGAAGTATGCAGATGTTCTTTGTAAACAGCAGACCTGTTGAGTACAAGTTTTTATCCTATCATCTTTCAAGGGCTTATGAAGCAGTAATTCCTAAAGGAAAACATGCAGCTGCAATTGTTTTTTTAAATATTGATCCCTCTTTAATTGATGTTAACATCCACCCTGCAAAGCGTGAAATTAAACTTTTTGATCAAAAGTATATAGACAGCCTTGTTTTTAGTATTGCTTCAAAAAGTCTTAACAGGGCACACAGGATGAATGCTGATCTCTTTAAAGCCTCTGATTCGGTTTTCTCAGAGGGAAGTGAAAACAGGCCTGCATTTAAATCAGCTTATGAATCTGCACAGGGAATATTCAAAGATAATAGCAGCATGCTGAATGATTCTGAAGAAGAATCTAAAGGAGAGAGCCTTTTTGCTTCAACTATGCAGGATATGATTTCTGTTTCTCAAATGGTTTATTCCAATATAAAAGATGGAATAAAAATTTTTGGCCCGGTTTTTGAGACCTATATAATGGTTCAAAAGGATGAGGATTTATTTGTCATTGATTTTCATGCTGCTCATGAAAGAATTGTGTTTGACAGTCTCATGAACAGAGGTGTTTTTATTGAATCTCAGGATTTGCTTTTTCCTGTTGTAATAGAGCTGTCCAGATCCGACTATACTATAGCCCTTGAAATGAAGGAGCTTTTAAAGGATTTTGGATTTGATGTGGATGACTTTTCTGATTCCTCAATAGTTGTGCGATCAGTGCCGGTTGTAACAGGTCGTGATGAAACAGAAGAGGCTGTAAGGACAATAATAGAAAGTATAGGTGAAGATAAAAACTTTGAAGATTTAAACAGAAAAGTGGCTTCATCTTTGGCCTGTCATTCTGCTAAAAGGGCTGGAGATAAATTGAGCGATTCAGATATGAGGAAACTGGTTTCTGAAATTTTTAAAGGTGAAATGGAATTAAGATGCCCCCATGGGAGGCCTTTTCTTCACAAAATAAAAAAGAATGATTTTGAAAGAATTTTCAAAAGGTGATATTTATGAAAAAAATTGTTATTGGTGTAACTTCCTCAATTTCTGCATATAAGGCCTGTGATCTTGTACGGCTTTTTGTTAAGGATGGCTTTAATGTGTTTGTAACAATTACAGAAAATGCATGTAAGCTTGTTTCTCCTCTTACCTTTCAGACCCTTAGCGGTAATCCTGTTTATACTGATGAAACTCTCTGGGAAAAAAAAGAGATGGGGCATATCGCGTTAAAGAATAATGCTGATCTTTTTCTGGTAGCTCCTGCAACTGCAAATATTCTTGGCAAGTTTGCCAATGGTATTGCTGATGATATTGTAACAACAACATTTGTGGCAATGAAAGCACCTGTGCTAATTGCTCCTGCAATGAATCCTGATATGTATAGCCACTGGGCAGTAGAGGAAAATATTCAAAAACTGAAAAGCAGAGGGGTTCTGTTTGTTGAACCTGATAAGGGACTTGTGGCTTGTGGAGATGAGGGGCAGGGTAAGCTTGCTGATATTGATAGAATATACAGGATGTCTTTAGATGTTATTGAAGGAAAGTAAAATTATTGTTACAGGCGGGCCTACAAGGGAGTGGATTGACCCTGTAAGATATATATCCAATGCTTCTTCCGGTAAAATGGGAATAGCCCTTGCAGATGCTGCTCTGTCCCTGGGAAAGGAGATAGTATTTATACATGGCCCTATTGATGCTTCTTTTTTAAAAGATAAAAAATATCGTTCTGTTGCAGTAGATTCCACAGAGGATATGCTCAATGCAGTTCTTTCAGAGGTAGGTGAAAATTCTGTTCTGGTCATGTCTGCAGCACCTGCTGATTATGCGCCAGTTGAAAAAGTAAAAGAAAAGATAAAAAAGACTGATGGTGAAATAACACTGTATATGAGGAAAACTCCTGATATTCTTAAAAATGTTGCAAAGTTTCGTGCAGAAGAGAAAATAAAAAATATTTTTGTAGCAGGCTTTGCTGCAGAAACAACAGATATAGAGAAGTATGCCAGAGGAAAGCTTTTGGAGAAAAACCTTGATATGATATGTTTAAATGATGTATCAAGAGAAGGTGCAGGATTTGGAACTGATACTAATATAATTACACTTTTTTTTAGGGATAACAGTAAGGTTGAGCTTCCAATTTTAACAAAGAAAGATGCGGCAAAAAAAATATTCAGCTATATAGAATCTCAGCTTTTAAGCAGGAGGTAATACTATGTATATACGGCAGCCTGTTGTTGCAGGTTCCTTTTATCCGGGGGAGCCGGATAAGCTAAAAAGCATGATAAATGGCTTTCTCAGTAATGCAGAAGCAGATAAGCCCAAAATTAGCGGAAATGTTTATGGCATAATCTCACCCCATGCTGGTTATGTTTATTCAGGGCCAGTAGCTGGTTATGGGTTCAGCTATTTATCCCAATTGAATATTGATACATATATTATTTTAGCTCCTTCCCATAGAGCCAGGTTTAAGGGTGCTTCAGTTATTCCCAGGGGTATTTACTCTACACCATTAGGGGATGTGAACATTGATTCTGATATAGGTGAGGAGTTGATCCAGCTTGAAGGCTTTGGCTTTATACCTGAGGCACACGAGCTTGAACATTCCCTTGAAGTTCAGGTTCCCTTTGTTCAGGTAGTGAGCGAAGGAGCGAAAATTGTCCCTCTGGTTATGGGAACAACTGATCTCAACTTATGCAGGCGTATTGGGGAGTCAATTGCTTCAGTTATTAAAAATAAAGATAAAAGCTATGCTGTGATAATTTCAACTGACTTATCCCATTATCATAGCTATAACAGCGCAGTTGAACTTGATAATAAAATTATAAAAAGCATTGAGTCATTTGATGAAAATAAATTAAGTAATCTTTTGCAAAGCGGAAAGGCTGAAGCTTGTGGTGAGGGGCCTTTAATTTCAGGAATGTATTTATGCAGATCTATGGGTGCAAAAAAGGCGACTGTGGTTAAATACGCTAATTCTGGTGATACAGCAGGTTCAAAGGACAGGGTTGTGGGCTATCTATCTGCTGTTTATTATTCAAATGAAGAGGAATAGGCATGGCAGATCTTAACAGGGAGCAGCAGATAAAATTATTGCAACTGGCAAGAAAAACAATTTCTGATCAACTTGGAATTGATGAAGATATAAACCTCCCTGATTTAACAGATAAAATATTTATGGAAAAAGCAGGGGCTTTTGTTACAATACATCTTAATAAAGCTCTAAGGGGTTGCATTGGTTATATTCAGGGGGTTAAGCCCATACCTGAGACAGTTAAAGAGGTTTCTGCTTCTTCTGCATTTCAGGACCCCAGGTTTCAACCTTTGACTAAAAAGGAGTATCCTCATATTGATATTGAGATATCTGTAATGAGTCCAATTGAGGATGTTGTAAATATTGATGATATTGTTGTTGGCAGAGACGGGCTTATTATATCACAGGGGTATAAAAGGGGGTTGCTTCTTCCGCAGGTGCCTGTTGAACAGGGCTGGGATAGGGATACATTTTTAACTCATACATGTTATAAGGCAGGGCTGCCAGGTGATTCCTGGAAGAAAGAGGGCGTTAAAATTGAAAAGTTTTCTGCTCAGGTTTTTTCTGAAAAGGATTTAGGGCTGCTATAGGTTTTATGTTTCTTTGATCGCAGATCGCAAATTTTTTTATTCCCGGAATTTTAAAATGAAATTTAAAAAATTAGTTCTTATTTCTTTAATTGTTTTTTTTACATTTTCCTGTTTTTCCTGTAAGGAAAAGCCTGTTTTTGTTGATCCGGCTTTTATCCTCATGAAATGGGAGAATGCTATAAAAAAAATGAACTACAGGGACTATGCAGAGTGTGAAGCTTTTCCCAAAGATATAAAGGTCTTTAATGAGCTATACAAAAATTATTATTTTACCGATTTTCTCATAAGTGAAATTGGCAAATATAAAGAAGAAGATATTAAAACTGATTCAAAGGATAAAAAATATAATTACAGAATTATTTATTTTGAATGCCTGAGAACAGAAAGAAGAACCGGGGCTGTGGTTGAGCACATGAAGGGTGATATAGAGTTTATTAAATATATTGATAAGCCTGATTCAGACAGGGGGTGGCTCATGTTTAACAGGACTGTAGTAAGGATTGGGGTAGATAAAAATTAATGAAGCTTTACGAGTTTTTTATAGGGTTCAGGTATTTAAAATCAAAAAAGTCTGATGGATTTATTTCATTCAATACAGCTCTTTCTGTTTTTATTGTTTTTTTGGGTGTATTTATTTTGATTGTTGTCCTTTCTGTAATGAATGGATTTCAGTCGCAGATAAAGGATAAAATACTTGATGTTGATTCCCACATAGTAGTTTCCAACCTGTCGAGCGAAATTGATGGAATGGCAATGCGGAACTATCTTGAGCTGGCAGAAGAAATAAGAAAAGTTAAAGACGTTATTTCTGTAAATCCCTATATACAGGGTCAGGGACTTTTTCGATTTAAAAAAAATATTGCCCCTGTTATGATAAGGGGAATGGGAACTAAGGATGATATTCCTGCTGATGAGGCAAAGTTTATTAAATCAAACAGGGAAAAGTTCTGTAAAGAGAGAGGTGTTTTTATTGGTGAGGAAATGGCTTATAATTTCAACATTAAGGAAGGACAGTATATTGAGCTCATAGTTCCCAAGGGGAGGCTTTCTGCAGTAACAGGTGTTTTGCCTGGTATTTCCAGGTATGAGGTTCTGGGTTTATTTAAAACCGGATATTATGATTTTGATACAAAGCTCATACTCATGTCCCTTCCAGACAGCCAAAAACTTTTTTCTGTAGGTAATGTTGCCTATGCTGTAGGAATTAAAATAAAAGATATATTTAAAATGAACAGAATAGCCGGGGAAATACAGTCTGCTGTGGGCTATGAATACTCAGCCTTAACTGCTGAGCAGAGAAATCATAATCTCTTTTACGCATTAAAGCTTGAAAAACTGATAATGACTATAATACTATTTCTGGTTATTATATCAGCAGGATTTACAATAATGGGAACCATTGTTATGGTAGTTATGGAAAAAAGAAAATCAATAGGAATACTAAAAACAATGGGCGCCAGGCCAGAATCAATAATGGTGATTTTTGTTCTTGAGGGTTTTTTGATTGGTGTAACAGGTACTCTTCTTGGGGTTATTCTGGGACTTGCTACTTCACTCAATCTTGAGGCCATTATTTTAAGAATTGAAGATATAATAAACATAGTAGTTGAAAAGGTTTACCTTTTCTTTGATCTGGGAATATTTTATAGAATAAATATTGTACCGAGTAATGTTTATTATATTGATTCTATTCCAACACAGATAAGCCCGGAATTTGTTGTATTTATTGCTGCAGCTGCTGTATTCCTTTCCACTGTTGCTGCAATATTTCCTGCATGGCAGGCCTCCAGAAACAAGCCAGTTGAAACAATCAGGTACGAATAGGATAATTTAATGAATAACGCTGGAATAATAAAAATGGTCGGCCTGGAAAAAAGCTATGGAGCAGGCAGAAGTAAAATACGGGTTTTAAAAGGAATAGATCTTTCAGTTGAGAAGGGTGAGGTTGTTTCAATAACCGGTCCAAGTGGAACAGGTAAATCCACTCTTCTTAATCTTATAGGATGTCTTGATAATTTTGAAAAGGGAAGTCTTTTCCTTAAGGGAAGGAACGTTTCGAATTTTTCAGTTGATGAGCTTGCAGCATTCCGCAACAGACATATAGGGTTTATCTTTCAGCTTCATAATCTTTTGCCTGAATTTACTGCTCTTGAAAATGTGATGATGCCCCTTCTTATAAGGCGCGTAAAAACAGCAAAATCAAAAGATATGGCAATGGAACTCCTTGACTGGTTTGGTCTTGCTGAACGGCACTCACATAAGCCAGGCGAGCTTTCAGGAGGCGAATGCCAGAGGGTTGCTGTGGCAAGGGCTATTATAGGTGAGCCGGATATTATACTTGCTGATGAGCCTACAGGAAGCCTTGATTCTAAAAATTCCTTAAATCTTATGCAGATTCTTCTTGATTTGTGCAGAGAAAAGGGCCGTACTGCAATTATAGTTACCCATGATCGTAAAATAGCTGCCATGGCTGATAAAATTGTAAGCATGCTTGATGGGGTTATTGTTGATTCGGCTTTTGATTTAGTAGAATAAAGATTAAAGTGCGAGTATATGGCTGATCTAATTAAAACAGTAACGGATAAAAGTCAGTTTGAATTTATTTTGAATAATTTTTATATAAATAATACTATTTATATAAAAACAAACAATGGAAATATGAATCTGACTTATCTGGGGTTTTCCGAAGGGAACGTAGCATTTCGTATCCCGTATCTTAAGTCTATCCCTGACAATGTTGTAGTGTTTGTCAGACACAACAACAGCACCATATATTTAAGTATGAAATTTATTGAAAGGAGCGAGGATACCTTTGTATTTAGTCCAATAAAGTTTCAGATAATCTCTGAATCCAGAAAAGAGGACAGAAAGCTCATTGGCATTGAAGGTGGTAAAAGTATTATTTATATAAACAATCTTATCTCTGATTATATTATAACCAGAGCGCTTGCTACTGCTGATAAGAAAGTTGATAAGGTTAAAGAATTTGCCGAATTTGAATTAAAAAAAAATTTTGATCATGTTAGAGTTGTTTTTTTACATGAGGCAAAAACGGATGCCAGGCTTGCTCATATCCTTTCAACTTCAAGGCCTATATTTATTCCTGACCTTAATGTTGATCCTGAACCTGAAGATGAAGAAGAATTTAATAGTTATGTTAATAATATATATAAAGGAGATATTTCTATTCCCAGCAGAAATAAATATATTTCAGAAATAACAGTACCAATACTTTTTAATTCAATTATTCCTTATGGTTATATTCAGGTAAATAATACAAGGGCATTATCTGAGGGACTTTTAGAGGTGTGCAAAAGAATGGCTATTGTTATAGATCAGCTTTTTAAAAAAAATAATATTGTAAGCACCATGAGTGAAAAATTTCTTGTTTCAGATTTATCACAAAGAGGTTTGGGATTTGTTTTTAAGGATAAGAGGATTCTGCGTTATGTTCAGGAAAACAGCGAAATCTGTTTTG
Source organism: uncultured Leptospirales bacterium (assembly GCA_964649175.1). Classification (GTDB taxonomy): domain Bacteria; phylum Spirochaetota; class UBA4802; order UBA4802; family UBA5550; genus JBBAGC01. The sequence continues at coordinate 12,731 of CAZYPA010000017.1, forward strand.
ATATAATGCTTCCAACTAAAAAGAAAAGCATAATAGGAGCTGTTGTTAGAAATGTATCCTTTCTTGAGAATAGGGTTATTAAGATTGGTTGTGAAATAAGCAAAATGGATTCAACAAGCAGAGCTAACTATCAGGAATATATTGATCTAATGAAATAACAACTAAACTGGTCATTATCTTTATAAATAATATAAGTTTATATAAACAATGATTTACTATTTGTTGCAACAAATAGGGAGTGTTCAACTGTTGCAATAATATCTTTTAACCGTGGCTTGATATACTTCATTCCTTCCTCTACAGAATCAAAAAAATGAAACAAAGAAAGATCCTCCTGGGATACCATGCCCATGTCTGCAAGTTTTTGAAAGTTTATAAGGCTTTTCCAGTATTCGCTGCAGTAAAGCATTACAGGTATATTTCGCTTTTGAATTTTTTGAGTTTGAATGAGGGTGAGTGTTTCAAACATTTCATCAAGGGTGCCAAATCCTCCGGGAAAAATGACAAGAGCTTTTGCGTGGTATAAGAGCCATAGCTTTCTTGTGAAAAAATAATGGAATTCAAAGTTAAGTTCCTGTGTAATGTATGGATTAGGGTATTGCTCAAAGGGAAGAGAAATGTTTAATCCTATTGTTTTTTCCCCTGCTTCACTGGCGCCTCTGTTTGCAGCTTCCATTATCCCTGGGCCTCCACCAGTGCAGATATAAAAGCAGTTTCCGTTTGTTTCTCTCATTTCTTTGCTGTAAAGTGAAAGTTCATAGCTGAATCTGCGCGCTGCATCATAAAATTCCGAGTTGGGATCATTTTCCGGTTTAATTCTTGCTGATCCAAAAAAAACAACAGTGTGGTCAATTCCTTCCCTGGAAAATTTTGTTTCAGGATCAAGGTACTCGCTGAGGATTCTTATAGGCCTTGCTGCTTTTGAGTTTATAAACTCCGGCTTATTATATGATTTTTCCGCTTTAAATGTCATTAGTAGCGTCTTTTTCTCCTCATTGTAAAAATAGTACCATCAGTATCCTGTGAAACCGATGATGATAATACGTTTTTTTTATCTATATATTCAATTTCAACAGTATCCATAAAGCTGAGTATTATTTTTAATCCGGCTCCAATACCTCTGAGGGGGATTTCTTCACCATTGATCTTTACTGTAATCCTTGATTTCCTAGAGTCTGTAGCATAGGCAACAATCTGTTCATAGTAATCCTGTGCACTATGGTCAGGAATAGTGTCGAACATTTTCAAAAAATCAAAACCTGTGCCATGATCTATAATGGTTGCATCAAATTCATTTTCATTTATCGTATAGCGGATAGTAATATTTCTTGTGTCAGGAGCAGTGCACCCCTTTTCATTGCACTCCAGAGTAACCTGTATAGCATTTGTAATTGATTCATCAACTGATAATATTATTTCATCAATCTCTTCTTTGGGATAATCCATTTTGTTTAGATCTTTTAAGAGATGATCTATAACTTCCGGAACTATTGTAGTGCTGGCAGTAAAGCTGTCAAGGAATGCTATTTCTCTGTTTTTTATCATATAATTAATTAATATTTTTTAACCATTATTTGATTTCTGGGGAATTATTTTAATCTTTGATTTATTAACTTGAAAAAAATTAACTCCCGTCAAAGTTAGTATATATTTCCTGGGTAAGAAATATATCTATTATTTAACATCAGGTTAATAGATATAAAACTATATTTTAGATGTCAACTGTTGTTCTTAACTGGATTATAAAAAAGGTATAAATAATGAAAAAATTATACGTAATTATATTATTGTCAATATTTTTCTCATGTTCAAGGGGGCTGGAGCAGGAGGCGCAAATAGTAACATCTGCCTTGACTATAGAGCAAAAAATTGGGCAATTAATGATGTTTGCTTTGCCAGGGGATTCTTTAAATAGAGAAAATATAGAATTGATTCGCAAATACTTACCTGGTGGGGTGGTTTTTTTCGGATATAATTTTTCTGAAAAAAGTGATTTATCCAGGTTTACTGGTGATCTGCAAAGTTTGTCCATGGAAAATTCCGGTATTCCGCTTTTTATATCAACAGATCAGGAAGGCGGACGGGTAGTTAGAATAAAAGCCGACATTACCCGGTTTCCTGGGAATTTTGCCCTTGGTGTTACAGAGAATTATAATGATATAGAAAAAATGGCTCGGATTACAGGCATGAACCTGAGAATGAAAGGTATTAATATGAATCTGGCTCCTGTTCTTGATGTAAATATTAATCCTTTAAATCCTGTAATAAATATCAGATCATTTGGCTCTAACCCTGAGGTTGTTGCAAAAGCAGGAGCAGCATATATAAAAGGAATACAAAGTGCTCAATGTATCGCAGTTGCAAAGCATTTCCCGGGACATGGAGATACTGAGTTTGATTCGCACCATGTTCTCCCTGTTATTAATCATGATATGGAAAGGTTAAAAAAAGTTGAGCTTCTTCCTTTTTACAGTGCAGTTAAAGCAAAGGTTGAAGGTGTAATGTCTGCGCATATTCATTTCCCATTTATAGATGAAAGTAATGAGCCGGCAACTCTTTCGCATTTTTTCCTTACGGAAATTTTAAGGGAAGAGATGAAGTTCAAAGGCATTACAATAACAGATGATCTTGAGATGAATGCTGTTTCAGGTAAAATGAACATAGGGGATGCTGCAGTGAAATCTTTCCTTGCCGGGGCAGATGTAATTCTTGTAAGCTCCTATGGTAAAAATGTTTCTGTTATTTATCATGCATTACTCCTGGCTGTAAAAGAGGGTATAATAGAAATGGACAGGCTGAATGAGTCTGTGAATAGAATAATTGAGCTTAAATTAAGGTATAAAATTGCAGGTTTTGATAAAGAAGAAAATCAGATATATTTGAATGATCTTATGTACACAGAAAAAGAAAAAAAATTTCTGGATGAAAAGGATGATATTAACAGAAGCCTGTCAAGGGAGGCACTTTTTTATTCAGGAGATGGAGAGATTTTCTCAAGATCTGAAAAGGGAAAGAGAAAATATGTAAGCAGCAATAAAGCCTTCAGGGACAGCCTTGATCTTTTGCCTGGGGATAATATTTATTATTCTGCAGATCAGGCTCTCTCTTCCATAAATAAAAGCGGTGAATCTGAAAACTTTACTGTTGTGCTGCAAACATACAGAATCAATAGAGGCTATGTTGAATCTATTTACAGGAGAATAAAAAATGCAGGTGGGAATCTGCTTATAGTATATTCAGGAAGTCCCTTTGAGCTCTCAGGATGGGAAACTGAAATACCTGTACTCTTTACATTTTCCTTTACAGAAGAATCAATGCAACAGGCTGCTTTTTGCTTAAATGGCAGGTTTGTTCCAAAAAAAAATATTAATACATTAACAGGTTTCCGTGACTGAGAATACAGGCATTTATATTCACACTCCGTTTTGTAGAGAAAAGTGTCACTACTGTTCATTCTATTCTGTGCCATCAAAGGAGGGCGATTACAGAATTAAGCTTTATAAAGAAAGGCTTCTTGAGGAGATTGAACAATGGTGTTCTGTTCGCAGTACTGTTAAGGCTGACACTGTTTATTTTGGAGGGGGCACACCATCTTTACTGGGGGTGCGTGAAATTTCTCATATACTTGATTTTATTCGTAAAAAGTTTATCCTTTCTGCAGATTGTGAAATTACACTTGAAATGAATCCTGACCATCTTTCAGAAGAGAATATTAAAATTCTAATTGAAGCAGGGATAAATAGAATTGTACTAGGTGTGCAAACTCTTAACAGTAAAATGAGAAATAAAATAGGGAGAAAGGGGAAACTCTGCACCAAAAAGGATCTGGACCTTTTTTTCTCATTTGAGAATATTAAAAAATCAGTGGATATTATGGGCGGCCTCCCTTCTCAAACATGGGCAGAGCTTTCAAATGACATTGAAATTCTTTCTTCATACCAGCCTGATCATATATCCCTTTATATTCTTTCCCTTGTTGAAGGAACCCCGCTTTTTTATAGCTATAAGCCGGATAATGAATTTGAATCAATACAGTATGATTTGTGGCATAAGTCTATAAGTCTTCTTGAAAGTAAGGGATATGAGCATTATGAAATTTGCAGCTTTGCCTTGAATGGGGCTTATTCCAGGCATAATATGAAGTACTGGACTTTTTCTCCTTATGCAGGATTTGGGCCTGGAGCTCATTCCTTTTTTGATAACAGAAGGTATTATAATGAAAATTCTCTTGAGCAATATATTAAAAAAGAACCTATTGTTAAGGAAGATATACGCACCAGTGTGGATGCAGCTGTTGAGTTTATTTTGACTTCATTCAGGCTCCTCAAGGGGTTTGATCCAGTCCGATTTAAGGATGTAACAGGACATGATTTGCCTGAAGAAATAAAAAACGGAATTATGCAAATGATTGATAAAGGCCTGGTTGAAACAGAAGGCTCTTTATACAGAATCTCAGCAAAAGGCCTGGATGTTTTTGACTCTATTGTTTACAGGATAACAGAACCCCTTCTTTAGATTGATTTCTGCTCTTAACTTCTTTCATAAAAATATGATTATGTCTTTATAAAATGTACTTATCCTATTAAGCCCTTGTTCCGACAATAAAGTGAGTATCTATTTTTAATTTTTAAAAGGGGTGTACTATGCCTTTACCAGTTTCAGAGCTTGAGACAATTCTTAAAAAACAAATGAATATATATAGTGAAATTCTTGTTTGTGAAGAGAAAAAGGGTGAAGCTATAATTTCTAAAAACGGGAAAGTTATTCAGGAAATATCCGCATTGCAGGAAAAACTGATTAAATCAGTCGAAGACCTGGAAGCTGAAAGAATGGATCTTGTGCGGATGCATTTTACGAAAAGTAAATCCAGTAATAATGCAGAAACAATTACTCTCAAGGAGATGGCTGCATCCATGGATAGAAAAAAAGGACTTTCCATAACCAGACAGGGTGAGGAGCTAAAGTCTTTATTGCTTAAAGTCAGGGCTAAGCAGGAAAATAATTTTTTCATGCTTAAAGATAATATGGAGTATTTTGACATACTGATTTCCGGGTTAAAAAACAGTTCATCAGTGAGATCAGGATATGATAGAGATGGAAAAGAAGATGAAAGGGTAATGAACCCTGTGCTTTTTAACCAAAGAGCATAAAGGAGATTGTTATGACTTCAACATTTATGGGACTTGAAATAGGAAAAAGAGGGCTTTCAGCTCATCAGCAGGCTTTACATGTAACAGGACACAATATTTCCAATGCGGAAAACAAGGAGTATTCAAGGCAGCGTGTTATTATTACTGCTGCTGATCCTATTTATATGCCGGCGTTTAACAGGTCAAATGCACCCGGGAATATAGGTCAGGGTAGTGTAGTATCCCTTGTTGAAAGGATAAGGGATCATTTCATTGATGATCGTATAGTTGCTGAAAAAAATACAACAGGTTACTGGAAAACAAAAGATGATTTTATCTATCAGATTGAATCTATATATAATGAGCCTTCTGACCAGTCTTTAAGGAGCAGACTGGATTCATTGTGGTCATCATGGCAGGAGCTTTCAAAATATCCGGAGGAAAGGTCTACCAGGGAAGTGGTAAAGGAAAAGGCAGTTCATCTTTCCAATGAAGTGCAGAATATTTACAGGCAGCTTTACGAATTGCGTGAAAATGCGAACAGGCAGGTTGCCCACAGGGTTGAGCAGATCAATCTTTACGCAAGGGAGATCCGTGATCTTAATGAAAGAATACAAAAAGCTGAGGCTCTTGGGGATAAGCCAAATGATCTGCTTGATAAAAGGGATGCCTTTGTTGAAAAGCTCTCCACTATTGTTGATATATCAATTGGAAGAAGCGATAAGGATGAGCATATTGTTTACATTGGTGGAGAAAACCTTGTTCAGGGAAATATTTTCCGCCCCCTTAAAACTGTGAAAAATCCTGATAACCATGGAATGTATGATGTGCTTTGGAAGACTGAAACTGCAGTAACAATTAAAGGTGGGGAGCTTGCAGGCCTTATTGACATAAGGGACAATATTTTAAGGCAGAATATAAATGATATCAATGCCTTTGCTATAAATTTTTCTGACATGGTTAATGAGGTGCATAAAGACGGTTTTGGAAGGCGTGGAGAAACCAATATCAATTTTTTCAATCATTTGCCAATAAGTGATAATAGCGAGGGGAATTTTGATCTTAACAATGATGGGATAAATAATGTAACTGCAATTTTTAAAATTGCAGGTAATAATAAAGTTGATGCATCAGCAGCAATTGGCATAAGAGGAGTCCTTACCTTTGCAAGAAATAATGAAATGGATGCTGTTGCTGAAATTGATTATAATGAATCAGATACTGTTAATTCAGTGATTAAGAAGATAAATGATGCCAAGCTGGGAGTTGCTGCCTACATTGATCACTGGGGTCATTTTGTTGTAAAAGCAACACTGGCAGTAGATAATGATAAAAAGAATTTCATGATAAGACATCTTGAGGATTCCGGCCAGTTTTTTACAGGTCACACTGGGATTTTAAAACAGAGCGGCCCCCAGGGTTCTTTTGATTACAGGCGGGTTGATGATATTGTGAAATTTTTACCTTCAAGAGAAAATATAACAATCACACCCAAGTTTAATCCAGCAGCATTTTTGGCAGTTTCTGATGATATCGTTATAGATGTAGATCGAATAGCTGCAGCAAAAGGAAAGGATATTGGAGGAACAGGGGATTTTAATACATCAAATGGAATTGGTGATGGAAGCAATGCCCTGGAAATAGCTTCATTAAGGCACAGGCATGCAATGGTTGACAGCAAAGCTACGTTTAATGAATTTTACACCTCTTTAATTTCGCGCATTGGTTCTCAGGGCGAAGAGGCTAAAAACAGAGTAGAAAACCAGACATTGATGATGAAAAATCTTGAAAATATAAGAGAGTCCATATCCGGGATTAATCTTGATGAAGAAATGGCAAATATGATTTCATTTCAGCATGGGTATAATGCAGCAGCAAGGGTTATTTCTACATTTGATAATATGCTTGATGTTATTATAAACAGGATGGGGGTATAATCATGAACCGTATAACCAATCAGATGATTAACAATACAATGACCTCCAATCTCCAGAGGCACCAAAGGGAGATGGACAATGTTCAAAATCAGCTTGCAACAGGAAAGAAAATTCGTGTGCCAAGGGACAATCCTGTTGCTGCTACAAATCAGATGCTTTACAGAACCAGGCTTTCTGAGGTTAATCAGTATATAAAAAATGTTGAAGAGAGCACCTCCAGGCTCAGTGAGATTGATACAGCACTTCAGTCCACAACAAGTATTTTTCACAGGATTCGGGTTTTAGCTGTTCAGGGGGCAAATGGAATTTATTCCAATTTTGAGTTAAAGGAAGCAGCAGCAACGGAAATTAATCAGCTCCTTGAAGAGATTGTGAGTATAGCCAATACTAAAGGTTCAACAGGAAGGGCAATTTTTGGCGGCTATAAAACCGGTACAGAGGAACAGCCAAACCCCTTTGTGCCTATTTATATGACATTAACTGCAGGCAGGCAGGGTGATGCAATGATTGGGGTTGAATACAGAGGAAATACAGGGCAGCAGATGCGGGAAGTGGGAAAGGGTGAATATATGGATATCAATATTCCCGGCAACTCTGTTTTTTGGGCAACGGATCAAACCCTTAGTTCCAATATGGATGCCACAGATTATGCTGCATCCTCAGGGCAGATCATTAAAATTGATGGTAAGGAAATAGCAATTTCTGCAGGTGATAATCTGGATATAATTATTGATAAAATTAATAATTCAGGAGCAAGTGTAACAGCATCCAAGGGCGGGCGGAATAATCTTATTCTCAATTCCACAACACCTCATCAGATATGGCTTGAAGATAAAGGGAGCGGCACTGTTCTTCAGGATCTGGGACTTGTAAATAGAACCTTTCCTGAACCTCCAAATAACATTGACCCTACTGCAAATATAGGCGGAATGTCTGTTTTTGAAATGATTATTCAGCTAAGAGATGACCTTGTAAGAGGCGACCAGGAGCTTATTGGAGGGCGGGATCTGGGTCTTATTGATATGGCTCTTGAAAATATTCTTAAGCATACAGCTGCTGTTGGTGCAAAACAGAACAGGGTAGAAGAAATTGCAAAAAGATCTGAATATGAGAAGAGTAACATTACTGAAATGTTAGCAAAAAATGAGGGTATAGATTATCCGGAAACTATAATGAATTTTAAGTGGCTGGAAAGTGTTCATAATTATGCACTTGCAGTTGGAGCTAAAACAATCAGGCCTACGTTGATGGACTTTTTAAGATAGGTTTTAATTAGCACACTATACAGATATAAAGAGGGGTTTAGACTTGGCTATAAAAATAAACACAAAGCCGTTTGGAGAAATCGAAGTTGATGAACTTCAGGTGATTGATTTCCCGGAGGGGATACTTGGATTTGATTTTATAAAAAAATTTATTATACTGGATGCTGATAAAGATTCCCCTTTTAAATGGATGCAGGCTTTTGATGAAAAAGATCTGGCCTTTGTAATTATTATGCCTGAATCCTTCATGCCTGCATATGACCTGGTTATTCCCCCAATAGATTACGAATCAGTAAAAGCTGAATCTGCAAAAGATCTGCTTGTTTTTGCTATTGTTACGATTCCGGAAAATCCATCAAATATGACAGCAAATCTTCAAGGCCCGATAATTATTAATCCTGCAGCCAGATTAGGGAAACAGGCTATTTCTTTAAGTGACAAGTATACTGTCCGTCATAATATTCTGGAAGAAATGAAAAAAAATACCAGGGCAAGGGGGTAATTTAATGCTTGTTCTTGCCAGAAAATTAAATGAAAGTATAATGATAGGCGATAATATTGAGGTTGTTGTAATTGATATTAAAGGTGATCAGGTTAAGCTTGGGATTAAGGCTCCAAGAAAAATAACTGTTCACAGAAAAGAAATATATCAGGAAATAAAACAGGAAAATATTGCTGCAATGGGATCTGAATTTAATCCTGAGAAGCTGAGAGATCTTTCCGAGCTGTTTAAAAAGGAAAAAAAATAAATGCACGTTTTAACCAGCCTGACAATACTGTTTTTATTTTTGTTTGCTATACGCGAGTATGTTGCATATAAAAGAAAGCTCTCCTTGAAATATTTTTTTACCCCTATGGTGACCTTTTCAATTATTTTGATTGTTCTTTTGTCAATTGCATTAAAAGGGCCATTTGTTTATTCCATGCTGGTTTTAATTGCATTGATTATGGCATTAATAGCAGATACGCTTCTTATGATAGAGATAGAGGAGGCAAGCTTTCTTAAAAGCGGTATAATTTTCTTTCTTATCTCGCATGTTTTTTATATATTTGCTTTTAAATATGGATATACATTTCAGAGCTGGAATCTGGGACTGATTATTTTTTTAGCTGTTGCAAGTTTTTTTAATATTATACTTATAAAAAAAGGTGCTGGCAGGCTTTTAATTCCTGTGATTATTTACTTAATTATACTGAATATTATGGGATTTTTTGCAATTACCAGGCTTAATAATGGTTTTGGCTTATTTGAAATTTCTATTGCAACAGGTGCTGCAATGTTTATTATATCTGACTTTATTTTATCAATAAATGCGTTTGTGAAAAAAATTCCTCATAGTACAGTTTATACCTGGCTTTTTTATGCGCCTGCACAGTTTCTTTTTGCCTTATCCACACTTCACTAATTGCCTGAAATTTAACATCTTTTGAATTATTCAAAAGTAATATGTATAAAAAGGCATATCCCGGTAATTAAATTTACTTAAAAAAGCAATTATTTTTTAAACTATGTTTTTTGATGAAAATGTAGTTTATAAAATAAAAATTGTAAATCTATTTTGACAGGTTTTTTAGATGTAATTAAATATGATATATAAATTATACATGCAATAAAAACTTGACACAGAAGAGCAGGCTGAATTATTAATATAGAAATTTTTTATAAAAGGGTTTGCCCGTTTTAATTATAAATTGCTGATCCAGACCGGATTATATATCCGAATTTTGTAGCATTAACTTTAACAATTAAGGAGATTTTAAATGTCTAAAAAGGAAATGATGTCTATGGATGGTAATATGGCTGCAGCTTATGTGGCTTATGCTTTTACTGAAGTTGCTGCAATTTACCCTATTACACCATCATCTACAATGGCAGAGCTGGTTGATGAATGGGCAGCTCATGATAAAAAAAATATATTCGGTGATGTTGTAAAGGTTGCTGAACTGCAATCTGAAGCAGGGGCAGCAGGTGCTGTACATGGCTCTCTTCAGAGCGGTGCACTTACCACTACTTTTACAGCTTCTCAAGGTCTTTTGTTAATGATTCCTAATATGTATAAAATTTCCGGTGAACTTTTACCCGGGGTTTTTCATGTTTCTGCAAGATCATTGTCAGCTCATGCGCTATCAATTTTTGGTGATCACTCTGATATTTATTCAGTGAGACAGGCTGGTTTTGCAATGCTTGCAAGCGGTGGAGTTCAGGAGGTTATGGATCTTGGGGGAATTGCTCATCTTGCAGCGCTGAAAAGCCGTATCCCCTTTCTTCATTTTTTTGATGGATTTAGAACCTCACATGAGATTCAGAAAATTGAAACAGTAGATTATGATCTGTTTAAAAAGCTTCTTGATACAGAGGCTCTGGATAAATTCAGAAAAAATTCACTTAATCCGGAAAAGCCCTTTATAAGGGGATCAGCCCAGAATCCTGATATTTATTTTCAGGCAAGAGAGGCTTCCAACTCTTTTTATGACGCTATACCTGATATTGTTGCAGAGTACATGAGTGAAATTTCCAAAGCTACTGGCAGGGAATATCACCCCTTTAATTATTATGGAGCTCCTGATGCGGAAAATATAATAATCGCAATGGGCTCAGTTACTGATACTATTACAGAGGTTATTGATCACCTTGTTTCAAAAGGGGAAAAGGTTGGGCTTATTTCTGTTCATCTTTACAGGCCTTTTTCTGCCAAATATTTTTTCAAAGCAATTCCTTCAAGTGTTAAAAGAATAGCAGTACTTGACAGAACAAAGGAGCCTGGTGCAACAGGGGAACCCCTCTATCTTGATGTAAAGGATCTTTTTTACGGGAAAAGTAATGCCCCAATGATAGTTGGGGGACGTTATGGACTCAGTTCAAAGGACACAACGCCAGCTCAGATAATAGCGGTTTATAATAACCTTAAACTTCCTGAACCTAAGAATGGCTTTACAATAGGTATTGTAGATGATGTTACCTTTAAATCTCTTCCTATTCCTGAGGAGGTAAGCGTAGTTCCATCTGGCACTATTGAAGCGAAATTTTACGGCCTTGGTTCTGATGGAACAGTAGGTGCTAATAAAAATTCAATTAAAATTATTGGTGATTCCACAGAGATGTTTTCTCAGGCATATTTTGCCTATGATTCCAAAAAATCAGGTGGTGTTACTGTTTCTCACCTTAGATTTGGTAAAAAGCCTATTAAGTCAACCTATCTTATAAATCAGCCGGACTTTGTTGCCTGTCATGTGCCTGCTTATCTTAAAAGATATGATATGTTAAAGGGCCTTAAACAAGGCGGGACTTTCCTGTTGAACAGTATATGGAGTCCTGAGGAAACAAAGGAAAATCTTCCTGATAGAATGAAAAAATATATAGCTGAAAAAGATATAAAATTTTATATTATCAATGCTACAAAAATAGCTGAAGAGCTTGGCCTTGGTGGAAGAACCAATACTATTATGCAGTCAGCCTTTTTTAAGCTGGCGAATGTTATTCCTTACACTGACGCAATAGGTGAGATGAAGAATGCCATTAAAAAATCTTATGGCATAAAAGGTGATAACATTGTACAAATGAATAATGCTGCTGTAGATAAAGGCGGCGATGGGATTGTTAAAATTGAAGTACCTGCAGAATGGAAGGACATAAAGCTTAAGGAAAATAAAGGCCGCGAAAATGTGCCTGATTTTGTAAAAAACATAGCTGATGTAATGAATAACCTTGATGGGGATCTTCTACCTGTGAGCACTTTTAAGGGACGTGAGGATGGCACTCTTCCTCTTGGTACAAGTGCATATGAAAAAAGAGGTGTTGCTGTTAATGTTCCTCACTGGATATCAGAGAACTGTATTCAGTGCAACCAGTGTGCCTATGTTTGCCCTCATGCAGCAATAAGACCATTCCTGCTTGATGAAAAGGAAGCAGCAGCAGTGCCGGAGGGTACTGTTCTTCTTGATGCTATTGGGAAGGGACTTGAAGGGTATAAGTTTAAAATTCAGGTGAGTCCTCTTGACTGTACAGGTTGTGGAAACTGTGAGCAGGTTTGCCCTGCAAAGGTAAAGGCACTTGAAATGAAGCCTCTTAATACTCAAATGGAGGAAAGTGTCAGATGGGATCATTTTCATTCCAAAATTACATATAAGGATAATATTATTCCCAAGTCCACAATCAAGGGAAGCCAGTTTGCTCAACCTCTATTTGAGTTTTCAGGAGCCTGTGCCGGATGTGGGGAAACACCCTATATCAAGCTTATAACACAGCTTTATGGTGACAGGATGATGGTAGCAAATGCTACAGGCTGTACATCTATTTACGGTGGTTCATATCCATCAGCGCCATATTGTGCAAATGCCAATGGAAATGGACCAGCATGGGCCAGCTCACTTTTTGAAGATAATGCTGAATATGGCTATGGAATGAACCTTGGTGTAGCACAGGTGCGTGAAAAAATTACAAGGTTTGCCTCTGTATATCAGTCAGAAGGGGGAAACCAGGAGCTTAAAGATCTTCTTTCCCAGTGGAATGTTGACAAAGATGATGCTGAAAAAACAAAAGAGCTCTATGCAAAAATAGTGCCTCTTCTGGAAAAGGATGTTTCCCCTTCTGCAAAAGAAATATTTAAGCTTAAGCAGTATCTGATTAAAAAATCTATCTGGATCTTCGGTGGTGACGGATGGGCCTATGATATAGGATATGGCGGTTTAGATCATGTTGTTGCTGCAGGAGATGATGTTAATGTATTAGTATTGGATACAGAGGTATATTCCAATACTGGAGGCCAGTCATCAAAGGCTACTCCAACAGCTGCAGTTGCCAAGTTTGCAGCTTCAGGTAAAAAAATAAGAAAGAAAGATCTTGGTGTGATGCTTCTTTCCTATGGTTATGTATATGTTGCCCAGGTTGCAATGGGTGCGAATCAGGCCCAGTATTTAAGGGCTCTTCGGGAAGCTGAAGCCTATCCTGGTCCTTCTGTTATAATCGCATATGCGCCATGTATTAACCACGGTATAAGAGCAGGCATGGGAACAACTCAACTGGAAGCAAAACGTGCTGTTGAGTGTGGCTATTGGCATCTATACAGGTATAATCCTCTGCTTGAGCAGGAGGGGAAAAATCCTTTTACTCTGGATTCCAAAGAGCCGGATTATAGCAAATTCCGTGATTTCTTAAAGGGCGAAGTTAGATATACTTCTTTATCAAGCGAGTTCCCGGATGTGGCTGAGGATCTTTTTAAAACTGCAGAAGAAGATTCCAAGTGGAGATATGAAAGGTATAAGAGATTTGCCCAGTAATGGTAGCAAATAATTGTATAATAAAAAAGCAGGCTGAGTATTAAATCAGTCTGCTTTTTTATTAACCCGTAGATGCCGTGTAGCCCGGGTTTCTGAACCTGGATAACCAGGTGGGTTCCCGCATACATTATCCGGTTTTCTCCTTATTAGGGAGCATGACCTTTAAGTGCAAATATTGAGATCCCGAGCATTTTTTAGGTTCAAAACGCGTAAGGCTAAGCACGAGCATCACAGGTATCTGTAAATAAAAAGAGAGGGGATAAATAGGCAAGGATTTTTTAATTATTGACAATAAAATAAGAGGTCTTTATTAATATTGAATTGCTAAATCAGCTGGCAAAACAATTAAACAATAAAAAAATAGAAAAGGAATAATATAGAATGCTTAAAAATTACTTTCTGGATGTAAACAAAAAGCTTGTAAAAAAAAGAGCCGGTAAAAAAACAGGGGCTGATAAGTCAACGTCAGGGATAGATGAAAAATTGCTCCTGGAGAGATTGGCTGGTGTTATGCCAGAGGGTTTTAAAATAGATAATGCAAAGCCCCTTGACAGCTCAGGATTTTCACCTGAAGGAGCTGACTTAATCATATACAGGGAATACTGTCAGGAGGTGATTAAGCTTTTTAATGGCTATGTTCCATATGAGCTTATTCATGGGGCAATTTTTATAGTTAATGATCTTACAAAGGCAACTCTGGCAGATGCTATCAATAGAGTTTCTACTGTTAAAAAAATAAACAAATTTTCAGAAACAGAAACAGAGTATACTATTCCTTCCTTTATATTAGCTAATGCATCTGCAGATTATCCTCTTGCTGAGTTGAAAAACGACATTTTAAATTATTATATATCCAAAGGAATTGAAGGCGAGTCTGAATTTGAAATAATGGCTTTGCTCAATAAGGGGATCATTGTCAAGGATTGGCATCAGGGGAAAAGAAGCTTTGTAGCTCTGGAAACACTTGAAGATACTTTTATGTGGTTTTATATTTTATATAGTGAGTATATTGAGGTAGAGAGAGAGGAAGAATTTGATTTGAGGAAATATGTGCGCAATGATAAAGTTTATAAAGAGTTCTAATGCCATATTATCGTTATTTATTCTTGACACACTATCTGTATTGTGTTACTTTTAAAAAAAACTTCAAGTGAGAATGGTGATGCAAATAAATTTTAAAAGAATACTAAAGTCTTTACTGTTTCTCAGCGTTGCTCTTTTTATTGTGGGAAGTCCTGTTGAATCAAGAGCAGCAGTTAATAAGGATGTTATACTGGTTCTTGATACCTCTATGAGCATGATTGGTTATGGCGGTAAAAATATTTTTAATGATGTTAAATTAAGCATTTATAATTATATTGATACACTTCAGGATGGTGACAGAGTAGTGTTTGTCACTTTTGATTCAGTAACCAAGGTTTTTCCGTCTGTGCTTGTTGATGATCAAAATGACAGGGATATTCTTAAAAAGTACATATCCGTGGTTGAAGCAAAAGGGCAGTGGACCTATACTCTTGATATGCTTAAAACAGTGTTTTCTATTGCAGATGATCTTGGAAAAGATAAAGATAAAAAATCGGATCGTAATCTTGCAATAGTAATAATGACAGATGCCCTTGATGATCCACCACCAGGGAAAAGAGGGGATCACTTTGAGCTTACCAAAATAGCAGAACAGTATAGTGGAAAAGACTGGTGGATATATCTGGTAAATCTTGCAGATATGAAAAAATCAGAAAAGCTGGTTGCTGCGCAGGAGGAACTTAAAAAAGAACTTCTGAAAGTTAGTGAAAAAACAATGATTGTAGATGGCTCAGATCCTGAAAAAGCAATGAACCTGGATGTTGCAGGAGATATAAAGAAGAAAGAATTATTAAGCAGCAATATTATTCCATTTATTATTGCAGGTTTGCTTCTTCTTCTTTTTCTGATCTTTTTACTGTTAAAACGGTTGAAGAGTCTTAAAGTGTATGGTCAGATTGAGTATTGGAATCATGAACTTATTAAACCTGATGTTCTTGCAGTAGATACCGGGCTCTATGGGCTTAAAGAGGTTACATTGGGGCGCACAAATGATTCCATAATAAAAATAAGAGATTTTGAATCCAGAACTCCTGTAACTCTAAAAGCAGTACGTGTTTCCGGTGAAACAAAAACAGTAGTTTCTCATGGTCAGGAAAGTGTGGTGTTTAAAAACAGGGATTCTGGTGATACTCTGGAGAATGGAGATATTTTTACTGTTGAGAATTACAGTTTCAGGTATCTTTCTGAATGATATTGTTTTCAGTTATTGCATAACTGTGACGATATTTTGAAAATGCAGGATGGAATAAATATTTTTTAAGTTTTCCATATTAATATAAATAAATGTTGACATGAAGTTAATTGTTTATATCTTTAAGATTAATTGTCTAAAATAGACTAATGATGTTTAATGATGAAAAACAGGTTTTATTTCAATTTAACAAAAAATAAGAAGATTTTACGTCTTCATATATTCTAAGGAGGTTCTTATAATGTCAATAAGTCAGTTCCCCAAAAGCCCTAATAAATTTCATCCAACAACACCAAGTGCGGTTGGTTCAAGGGAATCGATAGCTCAGGAAGGAAGGGATAAGGTTGCTGAAGCAGATGTAATTCTAAATGAAACATACGATAAAGTTTTAAATCATATTCAAAACAAGCTTCCTGAAGAAGTTCTCAAAGAACTGGATATAATGGGTGGATTAAAAGAAAAGCTTTATAACTATATAAACCAGTCATATGTAAACATGTTTAACAGATATACTGTTACTATGGAAGATGAATTTCTTAAAAAAGTACGGGATTTTGTTGATAGAGAGGAAGCTAAAGGCCTTGCCCGTTATACTCCAAAAGAAATAATTGAAATTCTTGATAAAATTGGTGGAGCTGATAAGTTTCATACAGGTGAGATAGAGAAATCTATAGTTAATATGTATGGACACCTTCAGGGGCATATTCAGAGAGGCGTCAATGATCTTGAGGTAGAAACAAACTCAATACTCAGGCAAAAAACTGATGTTGGTGCTTTTGTACGGGGAGAGAATGCTTATGCTATTCTTAAGTGTGTATTTAAGGATAATGAATTAAGACCTAAATATGTATATGATGTTAAATTATCTATAAATATTCTTGAAAGTGAATTGATAAGTCCTTTGTATCACTATCAGGTAACTGTAGAGTCAATTATGAAGGATACAATTCAGAAGCATATTCATGATCTGATTGATAAACAGGTTGAGCAGTTTACTGATGATCTTGTTGATAGTGGCAAGCATGAGCTTACTTCCAGTGAAAAAATGTTCGAAAAGATCAAAAGAATAGAAAACTTTACTGATGATGAAAAAGAAGACGAAAAATCAAAGAGATATACTATTCTTGCAAAGAAATTTCTGGATAAAATCGAAGGTTTAAGAGCTGAAATAGATGTAGAAGATACTGACCCCCTTAATATGAGGGAAAATATAAAGTATGTTATTGATGAAGAAAACATCAGAAACAGGGGATATAATACCTGTATAAATTCAATAACTTCAATTCTTGACACAAGTAAGCTCGGTTATCAGGTTTGTGATAACATGAAAAATGCACGTGTATGTATAATAAGTGAGTATGAAGAAACGGATCCAACAATACTCCCGGATGAAAGATACACAATAAGAATGGCATATAATGATCAGAACCAGCTTAAAGAGCAAAAGAAAGAATATGACAAGCAGGTTGCTGCATTTACAAATGAAATTGGAATGCTTTGGGATGTTGTACATGCTCATTATGAGTCAAAGAAAAGATTTAGATCGCTTCAGGATTTTGAAGATCTTTGCGGCAGACTGATGAACAAAGATTGGAAAAGAAATAAAAAAGCTTATGATAGTGATCCTGATAGTATTCTATGGAATGAAATTGGTGAAATGTACAACGAGAATTCTTTTGTTGAAAAAAATAACCGAACATACGAGGATAGATTTAAAAATCTTAAAAATAAGCTGACATATCTTAGAACAAAGCTTATGGAGATGCATGGATATCAGAATCCGGTTGAGCGTGTTATTCTTGATGAAAGACTTAGTTTTATGGAAAAAAGATTTAATGAATTTACACATATTGTAAATCCTCATCATATTCAGCCAGGTCTTATTCTTGATATTGATGTTACAACAATCAAGAGAAAGCAGTATATTCTTAAAGGCATGGCTAATGTGCTTAACGAATTTCTATATAGCGTTTCCAAGGGATTTACTGATGCAGCTTTTGCAACTTACTCAAGAAGAAGATCTACAGTAAGAGATGATATTACCCAATCTTTTGGAGCTGCAGAAGTAGGTGAAGATCTTTTTGAATCAGCGTATAAAACAAGCGAGTCTGATATGGGTGATATTGAAATACCTGAAATAAAAGGTTCAGTTGATCTTTCACCAAAGGGTGGCAAGGCCAAGAAAAAGAGATCATCAGGTTTAAAAGAATTATAAGAATCAAAAAATAAAGATGAATAAGAGGGAGGGAACAAATTTGTTCCCTCTTTTTTATTATTACATTGATTACGTTTTACGCAAAAATATTATAATCATCTGCCAAATCCCTGAAAAAATTAAAATAATTTAAAATATTAAATGCTTGAAATAATTATTGAAATTATGCATAATTGCCATGAGGCATTATAAATGTACAGGAGAGTTAAATATGGAAACCGTTTATTATTCGCTTGCATCAAAGGCATCTTTTAATAAGGCATTGCGTCATTTTTATAGTGTTACAGATGCTGTTGATGAAATTGAATCAAGAGTTAATATTGCCGATTACATCAATGAATTAATAGATGATGAGGATATTCATCAGGATCAAATATTGCCCATAATAGGCGCTGTATTAAGAGATAAATTTGAATATAGCTATGAATCCTTCAGTATTCCGGCAACTATATCTGATTTTGAAAAAATAGTTAGTGAAACAGTTAAGTGGACTGCTCTTGATATAGCTATAGTTTATTTTGCTCCTGACGGTAAAAGATTTGTTATCAATCCAAAAAATCACGACAGCTGGGATAGAGTAAGAGAAATATCCAGAGATCAACTTGTTGTAATTTATGCAAAGCATCTGAAGGATGCTGGTAAAAAAGTGGAAACTTCTGCAATACATACTCTTGAGGAAATGATTTTGGGCAAAGATGTTTTTGTTAATAAGGAGTTTATAGATAATACTGTAGTACCCCAGGCAGCTGAACCTGTAAAAGCTCAGGCAAGAAGGGCATCTGATCAGGCTTCATCTGTAAAAAGAAATATTACTCCTAAATACGGGGTTCAGGTTTCAAATGAACTTTTTCATAATGGTAATGTAGAAGCATGGAAAAAAATAGTTGAAAGTTATCATACTAAATTTACTGAGCTTGAAGTGCATATAATCTTTGACGGAGAAGTTATTAATGATATTAATTCTCTGTTCAAATGGGGTAAGGTAAAGCATGGAGATACAATATTTTTCCAGGTATCTGGTGAAGAGATTCTTGGTGTATCCAAGCTGCAAAAATATCTTTATGAGGGTGCCAGCCCAAGGTTTGAGCAGTTTTTAAAACTCGGTGTTGGCCGTGTATTGAACTTATTCTAATTAAAAATTAAAATCAAGAGGAGTGATATGGATAATATAATCTATTTTAATAAAGACCTGAAAGAAGTAAATTCAAAAGTAGCGGATAAGCTTGGAATACGGGGTAGAAGAGCTGTTGAGCTTGCGAGTATGGCTCTTCCAATTGCTCCGGGCTTTATTATTGATTCAGAACTGACTGTTAAGCTGCCTCAAACGAATATTAAAGCAATTATCCAGTCTTATGTGGAGCAGATTGAAAAGGAAACAAAAAAGAAATTTGGAGATAATAAAAAACCTTTGATGCTTAAGATGGTTTTAAGTTCAGATTTAAATGTTCCCTTTTTTCCTTCCATACATAATATAGGGATGAACTATGAAACTGTTGAGGCTTTTGGTAAATTTACCGGGGTTGATTTTGCTTATGGTGAATATCTTTATTTAATGAGAAATATAGGCAGTAAATTATTTCTTTTTTCAGACGAAGAAATGAAAAAAATTGAGGGAAAACTTGGGAAGAAACCAACAGTTGATGAAATGAAGACTGTTATTGAATCCTATAAGCAGGCCTTTGGTGAAGGATACAGTGATGATGTATATGACCAGCTTATTTTCATAATGAAAAAAGCTTCTGAAGCTTACTGTGATTCTGATATAGACGTAGATAATTCTCTTTCAATAATGATTCAGACAATGGTTTACGGGAACTTTGGTGATGCTTCTTATTCAGGAAGTTATTATACTCGCGATATTGTTACAGGTGAGCCTGTAATACAGGGTGATTTTTTAAAAAATGAATTTGATTTATCTGCGGGTAAAACTAAATCTAAAGATATAAAAAATATTGATAAAAAATATTATGAAAAGTTCACTTTAATTGCTAAAAAAATTGAAGAAAATTTTAAAGAAATTCGTAATATAAAATTTACCATAGAAGAAGGTGATTTTTGGCTTGTTGAGCAAAGGGAGGTTGATGAAAAGTCAACACAGGCACAAATTAAAACACTTCTTGATCTTAATAGTTCTAAAAAAATTACCAATGAATTCCTTATTGAAAATATTAAACCAGGTCAGTTAAATGAGCTGCTTCATCCGGTAATTGATACCAGAACAACAAAGAATATAAAAACAATTCATGGAGGAATAGCCGGTTCAACTGGTGCAGCCATTGGAAGGGTTTTCTTTTCTACTCCCAGGCTTTTGGAAGAGTATAAAAAAGCTATAATGAAAGGTGGAGATACAAATTTAATTCTTATTCTTACTTCTTCATATGCTGAGGATGTTAAGGCAATTGAAGTTGCGCGGGGAGTAGTTACAACAGAGGGCGGGTTTTCTTCTCACGCACCTGTTGTTGCAAGAAGCCTTGGTAAAGTTGCTATGGTACAGCCTGAAATGAAGATTAAGGGGAATACCTTTACCCTTGCAGGTAAAACTGTTAAAGAAGGTGACTATATTTCCATAAATGTTCCCTATTTTGAAGATCCCACCTTATATCTTGGGAAAGTAGAACTCATTGAACCTGATTTTAAAAAGAACGGACTTCTTGATTTCTTGCATATTGTAGAAACACATATTGAAGATTTTAATGTACGGGCCAATGCTGATCAGGATAGAGATGCGCTTGTTGCCAAGGAGTTTAATGCTGATGGAATAGGGCTTTGTAGAACAGAGCACATGTTTTTTAATGAAAAGCGCATTATGAAATTCAGAGAAATGGTAATTTCAGAGGATAAAAAGGAAAGATTAAAAACTCTTGATTCTCTTGGCCCTATGCAAAGGTCGGATTTTTATGATCTTTTTAAAACAATGGAGGGCAAACCAGTAACAATAAGGCTTTTGGATGCTCCTCTCCACGAATTTCTACCCAGATCAGAAGAGAGTATGGTAGAATTTATTAAATATATGGAAACCAGAAAGAAAGGACTTAAGGGTGCAGAAATAAGGGCTATATGTGAAGATTTGGAAGAAATGAATCCTATGCTTGGACATAGGGGATGTCGTGTTGCTGTAACTTATCCTGAAATATACGAAATGCAGTGTCGCGCTATTTTTGAAGCAACCTGTATGCTCAAAAAAGAAGGGATAGATGTTGAGCCTGAGATTATGATTCCTATAGTAATGAGTGAACAGGAAATTAAATTTATCAGGAATGGCAAAAAAATTGAAGGTACTGAGGTAAAAGGTATAAGGGATATAAAGGATGAGGTTCTTAAAGAATATGGATTAAGTGATATTTCCTATCAGGTTGGGACAATGATAGAACTTCCAGCAGCATCATTAGCAGCTGGTCATATAGCAGAATATGCTGATTTTTTTAGTTTTGGCACAAATGATTTAACTCAAACAACATTTGGCTTATCCAGAGATGATTCAAGTTCTTTTTTCCCGGATTATTCACTTTTTGACCTTATGAAGAATAACCCCTTTAAGGTTCTTGGAGATCCGGTTAAGGAGCTTATTTCAATTGCAGCTACACGAGGTAAATTGACAAGACCAGATATAACAATGGGACTTTGTGGTGAGCATGGTGCTAATCCTGACAATATAGCATTTTGTATTGAAACAGGGCTAAACTATGTTTCATGTTCACCCTATGCCATACCTCTTGCAAAGCTTGGTATAGCACATTATAATATTGCCAGGGATAAAGCTGAAGAGTCTGAAGAATAATACATTGTATTATTAATTTATAAAAAATCCTGCTTAATTGCAGGATTTTTTATTTTAACGGAAATTTTTAAAACTATAATATTAATATAGAAAAGCGGCATAAGCCGCTTTTCTATATATTTTAACCGGCGATTGTTATTTATATTTTTTTTCCAGTGCAGCAATACC
>CAZYPA010000018.1:0-31955 GCA_964649175.1 uncultured Leptospirales bacterium
TTAAGTCTGATTTTATAAAAAACCCTTGAAATAATAAAATGACCTATTGAAATGGATTGTTTATTTTATAAAGAGGTTGAAAAAAATTATTCCTTAATTTTTTTATAATAATAAATTATTAACCTTATTTGATTCAAGTGAACTTAATCATGAGAATTCAGCTTAATTGTAGTTTAATAATGAAAAAAGGTTAAGGAAAGATATTGCAGTTAAAAAAAATGAATACATCTTTGAGAAATAATAAGCCTGGCAGCACCATACCCCTTGATATGGAGCAAATAAAAAAGCTTTTTATTATGCCAGATTCCCCTGATAAATTTCATGAGTTTGGGAATGAACTCCTTGATATGATACACATGTTTTTTTCTGAAAAAGGGGGAATTCACAGTTCTATTCTGCTATCTGATCTGGCAAAAATTTTTTCCGATATAAATGTGCCAGTAGAGCCTGATTTGCTGAAAAATGTACTGTATGAAATAAAAACCAAAGTTATTGCCCATTCAGTAAAGGTAGGGAATCCCTATTATATAGGTCATATGACAAGTGCTGTGCCCTATTTTGTTATTCTTCTTGAAATGATAATTACTGCTCTTAATCAAAATCAGGTGAAGATTGAATCTGCAAAGGCTTCAACTTTTCTCGAAAAAGAACTTCTGGCCTGGATGCACAGGGTAGTGTTTAAGCGCTCTAAAGATTTTTATAAAGAAAATATACAAAATCAGGACGTTGTTCTGGGGAATATTACCCTTGATGGTACAATGGCTAATTTCACAGCCCTTTTAGCTGCAAGGAATTTGGCTTTCCCTCCTGATGGGAGGTTCCCTGGAATCAGAGAAGCCGGGGTTTATGATGCATTTCAGCACTATGGTGTTAACAGGGCAGTGATTTTTGTATCAAAGCGGGGCCACTACTCTATTGATAAGATAGGCAGGCTAATAGGAATAGGAAATAGAAGCATATTAAAAATTCCGGTTGATGAAAAAAATAAAATTGATATTATTAAACTGGAAAAGGCCTGTAAAGAAATTGAAGAACAGAATCAGAAAGGCGGACCTAAGACAAAAATAATTTCACTGGTAGGAATAGCAGGAACAACAGAAACAGGAAATATTGATAATCTTAAAGCTATACGGCGTATTGCTACAAAGTATAAAACTCATTTTCATGTTGATGCAGCATGGGGAGGTTCTGTGCTGCTTGCAGATGAATACCGTCATCTTTTCTCAGGCATAGAAAGGGCTGATACAGTAACTGTTGATGCGCATAAACTTCTTTATGCGCCTCCTTCTCTTGGCATGGTCTTTTTCCGAAATGGCACAGAATCAAAAGCTTTAATGCACAATTCCAATTATATTATACGCCCGGATTCAATAGATCTGGGAAGGTTTTCTGTTGAGGGATCGCGTCCATTTGCATCATTAAAACCCTGGGCAACCATAAAAATTTTTGGACGTCAGGGATTTAAGCTGATCTTTGATCACGCTTTTAAGCTTACATCTGTTTTAAGAGGCCTTGTTGATGTACACCCTAATTTTGAAGCAATGAACCAGCCTGAACTTTTTATTTTTAATTACAGGTTTGTTCCCAGGCAGATAAAAGAAAAAATTGCAGCTCTTATGCTTAAAATAGCCAATACCAATTCAGAAATAGATGAGCATAAATTAAAAAAAATAAAATATCTCTCAAGGGTTGAAAAATTTAATCATGCCCTTAATGAGCTGAACATAGAACTGCATAAGGCAATAAGAGATGAGGATGAAAGCTTTGTTTCCAGGACAACTTTTGATATGCCTTTTTATTATTATCAGGACTGTGTAGTGTTAAGGGCAATAACTATTAATCCACTTACCACACCTGAAATTTTAAAAGAAATTATAGATCGACAGAATCAGCTTGGCATGAAAATTTTTAATCGATATTTTTTATCAAGATTTGAAAAATTATAGTTTTTTAAATTGACAAAGATACATATTTTTTTAGTAAAGTATTTATTATAAGGAATATAACTATGATATCACAAACAAATAATATTCTGCTTCTCGTTCTTCTCCTTAACCTGCCTGGAGCTGGTACTGTTTTGTGATGTCTTTTTACATAGTTGATTAAAAAAAGGCCGTTACGAAACAGAGTAACGGTCTTTTTTTTGGATTAAAACTGCAAATCTGGAGGTGCAGGGAATGTTTTTCCCGTATAGTCTTACTTTTAAACAATTGTAATCATTTAAGGACCTGTACAGTACAGGTTAATTATAATTTTATTTTAATTTAATTTAAATGGAGAATACTTATATGAAGGATAAAATTTATATTTTTGATACAACATTAAGAGATGGTGAACAATCCCCTGGTTTTAGCATGAACATAGAGGAAAAGCTTATTTATGCAGATCAGCTGGAAAAACTTGGGGTTGATATAATAGAAGCAGGTTTTCCTGTCATATCTGATGGGGATTTTGAAGCAGTGCAGATGGTGTCACAAAAGCTTAAAAAAACCCAGATTGCAGGTCTTGCAAGGGCAAATGAAAGGGATATTGATGCTGCTGCAAGGGCTCTGGAAAAAGCTGTTTATCCAAGAATACACACCTTTATTTCCAGCTCTGATATCCATATTGAATATCAGCTTAAAAAAACCAGGGAAGAGGTGCTAAGGCAGGCGGTTGATGCGGTTGCCTATGCTTCAAAGCTTGTAAAGAGTGTTGAGTTTTCACCAATGGATGCTACAAGGAGTGACAGGGTTTATCTTGCTTCAATGGTGGAGGCTGTGATTGAGGCTGGTGCTTCTGTTGTTAATATTCCTGACACTGTTGGCTATACAGTACCAACGGAGTTTCATAATCTAATCAAATATCTTTTTGATAATGTAAAGAATATTAATAAGGCAATTATCTCTGTTCACTGTCATAATGACCTTGGACTTGCTGTTGCAAACTCAATTGCAGCAATAGAGGCAGGGGCCAGGCAGGTAGAGTGTACAGTAAATGGAATTGGAGAAAGGGCAGGTAATACAGCAATGGAAGAGCTGGTTATGGCTGTGAGAACAAGAAGTGATATTTTTAATCTATATACTGATATAAACACTAAACAGATTATGCAGGCCAGCAAGCTTCTTACAAATATCACAGGGGTTTCAGTGCAGCCCAATAAGGCTATAGTAGGGGATAATGCCTTTGCCCATGAATCAGGAATACATCAGGATGGTGTGCTTAAAAATTCAATGACCTATGAAATAATGAAGCCTGAAGATATAGGTATAAGCAAATCAAAGCTGGTGCTTGGAAAGCATTCAGGCAGGCACGCTGTTATGTCCAGGCTTTCTCAACTTGGATACGATCTATCACAGGAACAGCTTGATGCCTTTTTCTCAAGATTCAAATGTATAGCTGATCGGAAAAAAGAGATATTTGAGGAGGACCTTATTGCAATAATAGGAGAGGTGCTTCACAGAAAGGATCAAAAGTGGAGATATTCTGTTGAGAATGTGCAGATTTCTACAGGGCTGTTTTCTGCACCAATGACAATGGTTACACTTAAGGACTCCTATAATTCAAAAGAAGGTCTTTTTGAAGTTGCACATGGTAATGGTGGAGTTGATGCAGGTGTTAATGCTGTTAAGAAGATAACAGGCACAAAGGCCTATATTAAGGCATTTAACCTGGTTGCAATTACAGGAGGCTCTGATGCCTTATGCGAGGTTTCTGTAACGGTTGAAGAAATTGTTGACGGTAACCTGGTTAAGGTGTTTGGTAATGGTATGAGTATAGATATATCTGTTGCAGGGATTTTTTCATTTGTTGATGCATTGAATAAACTGGAATATATGAAAAAAGAGGGGCTAAGGCCCTCAGTTGTTTCTCTGGTTGAAGGCGTTTAGTCTTTAAGGCAGAGTGAATACCCTGTTTCCCATAGAAGGCTTCCGGGAAATAGAGATGAAAAGATTTCAAAGCTATTAAAAAAAATAAACTAAACAAAAATTTAGTGAAATGTTTGACAAATTAGCCGACCTATGTACTATACGTTTATGTAGTTAAGGCTTGTAATGTTTTAAAAGCCAGAGATTATTAAAAAAAGTCGTACATAAAGCTGTTAAAAACGTATTAATAATATGGCTGTGTGTTTACACCAAAGCTAAATAAATGAAATCCAGAGGAGAGGTTATGACAGTTCAAAAAGAATTAAATATGAAAAATCAGGCCATTGATGCTGCTATGCTGCAAATAGAAAAGCAGTTTGGAAAGGGCTCAATCATGCGTCTTGGAGATAATACGGCAAAAGCGCAGGTTGCTGCTATTTCTACAGGTTCAATTGAACTGGATATAGCCCTTGGAGTTGGCGGCGTGCCGCGAGGAAGGGTTGTGGAAATTTATGGACCTGAATCATCGGGTAAAACCACACTCACACTTCATATAGTTGGTGAAGCACAAAAGGCTGGAGGAACAGCAGCGTTTATTGATGCAGAACACGCTCTTGATCCTGTGTATGCAAAAAAACTTGGAGTCAATACTGATGATCTTCTTGTTTCTCAGCCTGACACAGGTGAACAGGCTTTGGAAATAGTAGAAGCACTTGTACGATCTAATGGTATAGATATAATTGTAGTAGACTCAGTAGCAGCTCTTGTGCCTAAGGCGGAAATTGACGGAGATATGGGAGATGCCCACATGGGTCTTCAGGCAAGGCTTATGAGTCAGGCACTTCGTAAGCTTACCGGAATTATTGCAAAATCCAATACATGTGTTATATTTATTAATCAGATAAGAATGAAAATAGGTGTGATGTTTGGATCGCCTGAAACAACAACAGGCGGAAATGCTTTGAAATTTTATTCATCAGTAAGGCTTGATATCCGAAGAATTGAGACTCTTAAAGTTGGTGATGATGCAGTAGGAAACAGGGTAAGGGTAAAGGTTGTTAAAAACAAGGTTGCTCCTCCATTCAAACAGGCTGAGTTTGATATAATGTATGATTCAGGAATATCCAGAGAAGGGGGTATCCTTGATCTTGCAGTGAAGTATGAACTTATAAATAAGGCAGGTACATGGTATTCCCATGGTGATGAACGAATAGGTCAGGGGAAAGAGAATGCGAAAAAATATCTTCGCGAAAATCCTTTAATTATGAATGATATGGAAGCTAAAATAAAAACGCTTGCAGGGCTGACAGATCCCTCTGATGCTTCTGAAAAGGATAAAACAGCTGATGAAGTTCCTTCTGAAAAAAAAGAAGCAGTTAAATAAACTTTGCCCGGACTTTGTATTTAAACCATGAAAGGAGAGGTGCGAATAAAAAGCATAGATGATATAAAGAGGATCAGGGATTGCGGCAGGATTATTTATGACATCTTTATACAGATAGGCTTAATGGACCTTGCAGGTTTAACAACCTGGGAGGTTGATTCATATATAGAAGATTTTATTTTAAAAAACAGGGCAAGGCCTGCTTTTAAAACTATTCAGGGTTATGGCTTTGCTTCCTGTATATCTGTGAATAATGTTGCATCTCATGGAGTTCCATCAAAAAAGTATCGAATACAAAAGGGGGATATTGTAAAAATCGATACTGGAACTGTGATGCATGGTTATTTTGCTGATTCCTGCTCAACTTTTGTAGTAGGAGAGGCTAGTGAAGATGCTCTTAGCCTGGTTAAAGGGGCATTTGGTGCTTTGTTAAGCGGTATTTCACAGATGTATCCCGGGAAAAAAATAGGAGATATCGGATATGCAATAGAATCCTATGTTACAAGTCTTGGATATTCAGTTGTCAAAAACTTTACCGGTCATGGAGTGGGCTTTGCTCTTCATGAAGCTCCGGTTGTTCCAAGCTATGGGCATAAAGGCCAGGGGCTTACTCTTAAAGAGGGCATGGTTATGACAGTAGAACCTATTGTTAACCAGGGTTTAGATGAGCTTGTAGTTCTTGAAGATGGCTGGACCTCAGTTACAGCAGATGGAGGACTCTCTGCCCAGTTTGAGCACACAATTGCTATTACTGGAGATGGACCCTTCCTCCTTACATCAGGGTTTGATTAAATGCCCGGGTTTTAAAAAAATATTTAATATTGCAGGAAATATAATGGCAAAAATACAATTAAAGGATATACAGTCCGAGCCGGATCACAGAAATATTCCTATTAACAAGGTAGGGGTTAAGGATATTCGCTATCCTGTAGTTGTTCTGGACAGGGATAATGGAAGCCAGCACACTGTGGCTGTTGTAAATATGTATGTTAACCTTCCTCATCAGTTCAGGGGTACACATATGAGCAGATTTGTAGAAATTCTCAACAGGCACAGAAATGGCATTGATACCCGAAAGATAAGGGGAATCCTGGATGAAATGAAGGAACAGCTTGATGCAGAAAGGGCACACTTTGAAATCGAGTTCCCGTATTTTATTACAAAAGTAGCTCCTGTTTCTGGTGAAAAGGGAAAAATGGAGTATAATTGCCGCCTTGTTGCAAATTCAGATCAGGATTATTATATGATGGAGATCAAGGTTCCTGTGCTTTCGCTTTGTCCCTGTTCAAAAGAGATAAGCAGGTATGGTGCGCACAATCAAAGATCCCTCTTTACTGTTCAGATAAAAGCTGTGGAAAAAATATGGATTGAGGATATTATTGAGATTGCTGAAACTTCTGCAAGTTCTGATATCTATTCCCTTCTTAAACGTGAAGATGAAAAATACATAACTGAAAAATCTTATGAAAATCCTGTTTTTGTTGAGGATATGGTAAGGAATGCAGCAATAAAGCTCAAAGAAACAAAGGGTGTGCTCTGGTTTTCTGTTGAATCTGAAAATATGGAATCAATTCATAACCATTCAGCTTATGCTCAAATATCTATGGATATGCGGAAATTATAAAATATTGCTGATGAAAGATTATTTTTGTTAGTTTATTGTATCCTTTGAAAGGCTGTGAAAATAAGTATATACGTTTTCAAAACCGTTAATTGAAATTTCTTTTAACGGATTAATATCAAGGCCAAGTTCTTTTGCTGATTCAATATAAAAAGCAATAACCTTTTGTATTCGCTGCATTGCTTCATCTTTATCAGAGCCATAGCAGTTTATATCCAGCTCAGGGCAGTTTGCTATAAATTCAGTTCCGGTATTTATCAGATTAATAGAAATATTCATTATCGCGATTCCTTTTAATTATAGTAAATGCCTTAATAATTTAAATACTTAAAATCAGATGCAATAAAATGATTGAGTTGCTTCTGATTTTGTGGTATATATGAAAATTATCGAACAAGGAGGAAAAAAACATTAGCAGCTCAGCTTTATAAATCAAATAATTACATTTTTGTTGTAAAATTTGTAAATTAGGTTAATATATTAAGAAAGAAATACTAATGTCATTATAAAGTTTGCAGGTATAAGAATTATTGAAAAAGAGGTTGATTTGAAAAAGAAAGAGAAAACCGCACAGATTGTTTTTGCAAATATTACCGTAGGCATGCAGCTCGCTATCATAATTCTTATATTTGTTTATGGAGGATATAGACTTGATTTGCATTTTGACAAATCACCTCTATTTGTTGGAATTGGAACTGTTCTTGGCATGGTTATAGGTTTTTATCACCTGTTTAAGGAGCTTGATAGTATGGCTAAAAGAGAAAAGGAGGCAAAAAAGGCTGATAAACCAGTTCGAAGAAGATGGAATTGAAAGAAAATACCATTGAATTGCATCTGAATATGTAAAATTTTTAAAAAATTTGTTTTTTTTTAAAAAAAAGATTTACAAATTAAATCGCTTTGTATAATTTTTTCATAGACAAAAGATACTTATTTTGTTTGTGTGTGTAAAAAATTATAAATACAAAAAAAGTTTCAAAAAATTTTTTATTTCCTTTTCCGGTTAATCCATTAGGATTAAATTGAATTTATCTATTCAGATGAGTCCATGCTTTAGTGTGCATTGAAATCTGAGTAAATATAAAATGAGGTTATATTCCATGGTTCGTTTTATTCATTTTGTTAATTCATTTATATCGTCTACTGGTGCACAGACCTGTCCAGATGAGTCTGTGTATGAAATTGTTGTAGGTCATGTTACAGATCAAGAGGCGTTGTATCACGTTGAGCCCAGTGGGCTGGTTGATATGTTTTATAATCTTATTTTCAAGCTGAATACTTTTCTGGGTTTTCAGATTCCGCAATCACAGTCTGTTGTGGAATGTATGCATGGTCATCCAGCTGAAGTGATTAAGGCTGATCCTGTTATGTTCTTCGGAATTTTTGATTTAAGAATTACAAAGATTGTTTTGATGATGTGGCTTTCAATGTTTCTTTGTATTCTGGTTTTTGTACCTTTGGCAAGAAAAATAAAAAAAGCTCCACTTGGCTCCAGATCAAGGTGGGTAAACGTATGGGAAGCTTTGATCAGCTTCGTTCATGATGAAATTGTTGAGCCGAATCTTGGCCACGGCTTTACAAAGAAGGCAATGCCTTACTTTCTTTCTCTTTTCTTTTTTGTCGCTTTTATGGGTTATCTTGGTCAGGTTCCAGGTATGTCAACTGCTACAGGTAATTTAGGTGTAACAGCTGGTCTTGCTATATGTACAATGCTTGGGATGTTTGCCGTTGGTACAATCAGACAGGGGCCTCAGTGGATATTTTCAGGAATAGTCCCAAGTGGAGTTCCTTTCCTGATGTATTTTTTATTGTGGCCTATTGAGTTACTTGGTCTTGCTATAAAGCCCTTTGCTCTTACCATACGACTCTTTGCCAATATGACAGCAGGGCACGTTGTAATAGTGATATTTCTTTACCTTGTTATGATGTTTCAAAGTTATTATGTTGGTATTGGTTCAGTGGCATTGTCACTTGTTATATATTTGCTTGAGTTGCTTGTATGTTTTATACAGGCTTATATTTTTACAGTATTATCAGCTATGTATATTGGCTCAGCAGTACATGCTCATTAAGCCTGATTTTTTGAACAGGTTAAAAATAAGGATTGCTTAATTAATCTTGTTTGGTTAAATTAAGAAAAAAAAATTAAAACATTAGATTTTCAGGAGGAAATTGATGGAATACTTAGCGATGTCTTATTTGGCAGCAGGTCTTGGAGCAGGGATAATTGTTGTAGGTGCATCCCTTGGAATCGGAAGACTGGCAGCCGGAGCTCTTGAAGGTATGGCACGTCAGCCTGAGGTGAGCGGTGATTTAAGAACTACTATGATTATTGCTGCAGCTCTTATTGAAGGTTTTACATTCTTTGCTCTTGTTGTTATCTTCATGCTTGCAACACAGGATCTTAAACAGGCTCCAGTTCAGAGCGCACCAGTAGCAGAAGTAGCGAAGTAGTAGTTTTTAAGTATTAGAAGTAAATTTATAATTATTAGTTGGTAGTTGTTATGGAAGCGATACAGGAAGGTTTGCTTAAGGTTAGTCCGGGTTTATTCCTGTGGACAATAATCACATTTGCAGTGTTGTTGCTGATCCTATGGAAAGCAGCCTGGAAACCTGTTGTTGAGGCACTAGATGCCAGAGCAGAAAAAGTACGTAGTGACATTGAAAGTGCTGATAGATCAAGGCTGGAAGCAGAAAAGCTTTTAAATCAGCATAAAGAAATGATGGCTGAAGCCAAAAATGAGGCTGCGACAATAATCGCGAATGGAAAATCAGCTGCAGAGAACATAAGGAATGAGATCATTGAGAAGGCTAATGCGGATGCTAAAGATTTGTCTGAAAGAGTTAAAAAAGAGATAAATCTTGCTAAGGATAAGGCTTTGTCAGAAATTAAGGCTGAGGTTGTTATTCTTTCAACAGAAATTGCTGCAAAAATAATAAGCAAAAACCTTAATCCGGATGATCAAAAAGTTCTTGTACAAGAGACTCTTAATAAAGTTGGGACAGTTCAGTAATCTGAACTGTCCGGCTTAAAAAAAGAAAAAAAGGTAAGTAAAGTGGCACTACTAAATGATGTGGCTCGAGTTTACGCTAATTCATTATTTGAAATAGCAAAAGAAAAAAATATAATTTCCCAGGTTGAAGAGGATCTGAGGGTAGTGAATCAGATTCTTACTGAGGAAGCTGACTTTAGAAGTTATATATACGCTCCTGGTATTACCATTGAAGCCAAGAAATCTTTTATAAATAAAGTCTTTGCCGGTAATATATCTGAAAACACTTTGAATTTATTGAATTTATTGATTGATAATGATCGTCAGGACTCAATCAGTGGTATTTATGAAGCTTTTGTGGAGTTAGATGATGAACATAATAATAGGGAGCGAATTACTGTTATCACCCAAGCCTCCCTTGAAGAATCACTGGTTGCAAGTATTAAAAGTCAGATAGGGAAAAAACTGAATAAAGAAATTATTATAACTGAGAAAGTAGATGAATCGATCCTCGGTGGTATTATCATTAAAATAGGTGATCTTGTAATTGATGGTTCATTATCCAGGGGATTAAAAAATATAAGAAGCAATCTATTAAATAGTAAAGTCAGGAGTGAAGCGGCTTATGAAGATTAAAACAGATGAAATAAAATCGATAATAAAGAAAGAAATTGAAAGCTATCAATCTGAGCTTGAGGTCAGCGAGGTTGGAACGGTTATTCAGATAGGTGATGGGATTGCCAAGATCCACGGTCTTGGGAATGCCATGTCAGGAGAGATGCTTGAATTTGAAAATGGTGTTCAGGCAATGGTTCTTAACCTTGAAGAAGATACAATTGGTGCTGCAGTTTTAGGTAATTACCTTACTTTAAAAGAAGGGGATTCTGTTAAGAGGCTTGATAGAATTCTTGCTGTGCCAGTTGGTGAGGCCCTGTTGGGCAGAGTTGTAACCCCTCTTGGTGATCCTCTTGATGGAAAGGGTCCCATAGCAACAACAGCGATAAGGCCAGTTGAGTTTCTGGCTCCCGGGATTGCCCAGAGAAAGCCTGTGCATGAGCCTTTACAAACAGGTATAAAAGCTATTGACTCCATGATTCCCATTGGCCGGGGTCAGCGTGAGTTGATTATTGGTGACAGGAAAACCGGTAAAACAGCTATTGCTGTTGATACAATAATAAACCAGAAAGGGCAGGATGTAATCTGTGTTTATGTTGCTATTGGACAAAAGGGTTCAACTGTTGCGGACGTTGTTGAAAAACTTGAAGCAAACGGTGCAATGGAATATACAATAGTAGTTGTTGCTAATGCTTCAGATCCGGCACCTCTTCAGTATATTGCGCCTTATGCTGGAACAGCAATGGCCGAGTATTTTATGTATGAAAAGCAGGGGCATACTCTGTGCGTATATGATGACCTTTCAAAACAGGCTAATGCCTATCGTGAGCTTTCTCTTCTTCTTAGAAGACCTCCAGGACGTGAAGCTTATCCTGGTGATATTTTCTATTGTCACTCCAGGCTTCTTGAAAGAGCGTGTAAACTTTCAGATGAAATGGGTGCAGGAAGCCTTACAGCTCTGCCTATTATTGAAACACAGGAAGGTGAAGTTGGAGCCTATATCCCTACTAATGTAATCTCTATTACTGATGGTCAGATATATCTTCTTCCAAACCTTTTTGCATCTGGTGTGCGGCCTGCTGTTGACGTTGGTATTTCAGTATCACGAGTAGGTGGTTCAGCTCAGATAAAAGCTATGAAAAAATATGCCGGTTCATTAAGGCTTGACCTTGCCCAGTTCCGTGAGCTTGAAGCTTTTGCGCAGATGGGTACAGAGCTTGATGCTGCAACACAGAGACAGCTTGACAGAGGTATGAGACTTGTTGAACTTCTTAAACAGGGACAGTATGTTCCAATGAATGTTGCTGACCAGGTTATTATGATATATGCTGGAACTCAGGGACATCTGGATAAACTTCCTGTTGCTCAGGTAAGGAATTTTGAAGTTAAACTCCTTGAGCATATAAATGCATCTCATAAGCATATGCTTGATGAAATAAACCAGGAAAAACAGGTTCGGGATATTGATCAGTTAAACAAGGTTGTGGCTGATTTTGTACAATCATATCTTGAAACTATAAAATAAACCATTTGAGGATTGAGTTGTGGCTAATCAAAGAGACATTAAAAGACGGATAGCGTCTGTTAAAAATACAAGAAAAATAACTTCAACTATGGAAATGGTTGCGAGCTCTAAGATGAAGAAAACAAGTGAGCGGCTCGCTCAGTCCAAACCTTTTGAAGAAAGGGTTAATGGAGTTATTTCAAATTTAATGGCAGCTGGATTTTCAACAATAAGTCACCCTTTGTTCAGGAGTGTCCCAAATCCTTCCAGAGTTCTTATTTTACAGATTACCAGTAACAGGGGACTCTGCGGGGGCTATAATACGCATGTAATTGAAAATACTGTGAAGTTTAAGGAACAGCTTGAATCAGAAGGGAAAGAAGTACTTTTATATGTAATGGGAAAAAAAGCAACATCTTACTTCAAGTTTATTAAAGTGGATGTTCAGAAAGAGATGTTAAATCTTGAAGATAGTTTTTCTTTTGAAGATGCCGCAGCATTAGGAGAAGAGCTTACAAAAAATTTCACTGGCGGAGAAGTTCAGGAAGTGTATGTTTCCTATACCAAGGTTCATTCAAATACTAGCCAAAAACCGGATATATTGAAGCTTTTACCAATTACGCCGGATATGGAAATAGATAGTGATGAGATTCCTAATGCAAGCCTTGATTATGTTTTTGAGCCGGAACCGGCAAAAATATTTTCATATATTCTTCCATTATATTTGAAAGTACGATTACTAACCTGTTTTCTTGAATCATCCTATTCTGAACATTTTGCCAGGCGTGTTGCTATGAAGAATGCTACAGATGCTGCAAAAGAGATGATAAGAGAACTTAATATTACCTATAACAGGGTAAGACAGGATAAAATTACAACAGAAATTTCTGAAATTGTAGGCGGAGCAGCTGCTCTTGAGTAAATAAAAGGTTAACAGGTTTAACTTAATTTAAGGATTAAGGAGTAGATTTATGAGTGAAAATATTGGAAAGGTAATACAGGTTATTGGTTCTACCCTTGACGCTGATTTTGCTGATGGGAAACTACCTGCACTTTATAACGCTATTGTGATAGAAACTGAGGTTATGGGTGAAAAAGTAAAACTTGTTAGTGAAGTTCAGCAGCACCTTGGCGGTAATAGAATTCGTGCTGTTGCTCTTGCTTCAACTGACGGTATAAAAAGAGGGGATGCTGTTTTAGATACTGGTTCTCCTATTAATGTTCCGGTTGGACCTGAAACTCTCGGCCGTATATTTAATCTTCTTGGTGAAGCAATTGATAATAAAGGTCCGGTTGATGCAAAGGAAACCAGACCAATACACCAGGAACCACCCCAGTTTGATCAGCTGGTTCCTAAATCAGAGCAGTTTGAAACAGGTATTAAGGTAATAGACCTTCTTGCTCCTTATATCAGGGGTGGTAAAACCGGTTTATTCGGTGGAGCCGGTGTTGGTAAAACTGTTATTATCATGGAACTTATCAATAATGTTGCTCAGCAGCATGGCGGGTATTCAGTATTTGCCGGTGTTGGTGAAAGAACAAGGGAAGGTAATGACCTGTGGCTTGAAATGACTGAATCTGGAGTTATTGATAAGGCCTGTCTTTGCTATGGTCAGATGAATGAGCCTCCTGGAGCACGTTTAAGGGTTGCGCTTTCAGCTCTTACTATGTGTGAATACTTCAGGGATATGTCAGGAAGTGATGTTCTTCTCTTCGTTGATAATATATTCAGATTCTCACAAGCTGGTTCTGAGGTATCTGCTCTACTCGGTCGTATGCCTTCAGCTGTTGGTTATCAGCCTACTCTTGCTACTGAAATGGGTAAGCTTCAGGAAAGGATTACTTCAACTAAAAATGGATCAATTACATCTGTTCAGGCCGTTTATGTACCTGCAGATGACCTTACTGA
This sequence comes from uncultured Leptospirales bacterium, assembly GCA_964649175.1. GTDB lineage: Bacteria > Spirochaetota > UBA4802 > UBA4802 > UBA5550 > JBBAGC01. The sequence continues at coordinate 13,875 of CAZYPA010000018.1, forward strand.
CCCTGCTCCTGCAACAGCATTTATTCACCTGGATTCACAGACTGTTCTTTCCCGTCCAATTGCGGAAAAAGGGATTTATCCTGCAGTTGACCCAATTGAATCATCATCAAGGCTTCTTGCTGCAGATTTAGTAGGTGATGAACATTATGATACAGCAATGGAAGTAAAAAGAATACTTCAGAGATATAAAGACCTTCAGGATATTATTGCCATTCTTGGAATGGACGAGCTTTCTGAAGAGGATAAGCTTCTTGTTCAAAGAGCACGTAAAATTGAAAGATTCCTTTCTCAGCCATTCTTTGTTGCTGAACAGTTTACAGGTATGGCAGGTAAATATGTCAAGCTTGAGGATTCAATTAAGAGCTTTAAAGGGCTTATAGCGGGCCAGTATGATGATTTACCAGAGCAGGCTTTTTATATGGTTGGTACAATAGAAGAAGCTATTGAAAAAGCTAAAAAACTTTCAGGAAATTAGCAATGGAACGTCTATTAGATTGCACCATATTAACACCAGAAAGGATGATTTATCAGGGCGATGCAGGTTTTGCTGTTGTACAGGCTCACGATGGTGAAATGGGTTTTCTTTATGATCATGCTCCTCTTATTTCCATGCTTGGTATTGGTGAAATAAGACTGAGAAACCCTAAAACTGTGGATTATTTTGTAATTGAAGGCGGAATAGTAGAAATTAAAAATAACAAGCTTATTATTTTAGCTGAAAAGGCTTTCAAGCAAAGTGAACTTAATATAGTTGAGCTTCAAAAGAAAATTGAAGAATATGATGAGACTATAGCAAGAGAAAAGCCTGATTTTCGAGAAAGATTTCTTATTAAAGTTGAACAGGATAAGCTTAAAATAAGGTTAAAAGTAGCAAAAAGATAAAGTTTATATATTATTAAAAAATAAAAAAAGGGAGGTACCTTAAGGTGGCTCCCTTTTTTTATAAATAAATAAAAAAATGCCGATAATATATTGATATGATCTATTATTAATTTGCACTTCATAAAGGTTTAGGTTATTGTGGTGATAGAGTGAGCAGGTAAAGGTGTTGACATTCAGTTTCGTAGATATAAAAAATAACAGCAATGCTATTAAAAGTTTGTATAAATTGAAAAATTAAATGTAAGAAAAATAATGACAGATAAAAATAAACAAGAAAATTTCGAATTAGACATTCCCCAAACAGGAAATGGTAAACTTTCTGATGATTTAAAAAAAAGAATCAGCACCAAGCTTCCTGAGGGGATTGATATTTCATCTATTGGAAATATTGACTTACATGAAGCAGAAAAAATTGCCAATGAGGAAATAGTTTTTCTCACAGAAGATGATTTGATTGAGGGACTCGAAGACTTTGAATTAATCCCTCTTAAAAATGGCACAAGTAGTGAAGGAAAAGATGACAAAAAAAGGGACGACCTTTCAGAGTTAAGAATTAAGGATATTTCAGAAGCAGTTAATACTGAGGAAGTTTTTATTAAAACAGATAATGACAATAACAATGAAGTTTTATTTGAAAATTTTAATGATGATGTGCCTGATGAAGAACCAGTTTTTGAAATTGATGATGAAATAGATAAAAAAATTGAAGCTGAATCTGCTGATGAGGTTAAATTCAGGGAAATAATAGAAGAGGAACCTGTTTTTATTGAAACAGATAATGACAATGAAGCTTTATTTGAAAATTTTAATAATGAGATGCTTGATAAAGAAATAACCCTGGATATTGATGATGAAATAGATAAAAAAGTTGAAGCTGAATCTGCTGATGAGGTTAAATTTAGGGAAATAATAGAAGAGGAACCTGTTTTTATTGAACCTGATGAGTCTGAAATAAGAGATGTAAAGCCTTTTGAACAGGAAGTTTTTACAGATATTGAAACAGATACTTTGAACGATGATTCTATTTCTTTTCAACTTGAAGATTTACCAGATGAATCAATTATCAATAACGAAACTGAAAAGACAGAATTAGTTGAAAAACCAGCAGCTATAATCACAGAAAATTCTATTAATATACAGTTTGAAGAAATTTTTACTGCAGTAACAGCTGAAAAAGAAAATGTACCTATGCGATTTGGCTATAAGGATGATGTTTATAATAACACATTTATTGATGATGTTCAGGTGCATAAAACAGAGAAAGATACAATAAAAACCTATCAGGAGGATCCTCTTACTAACAGGCTTGCACGCATAATTCACGTAAGTGATTCTCCCATGTCCGTAATCACAGAAAAAACTGATTATTATAATGATCATGCCTATATTCTTGAAGATACAACCCTTTATGATAAGAGTGCTGTTTCCGTTGCTGATAAAGATGAAATATTTTATAGTGATCCTGAGCTTGATTATATAGAAAATGCCATTGTAAAAAATGATTTCAGCAGTTTTATTCAGGAAATTGATGATTATTATGATGTTTCAAAAATTGCAATAGAAAGCCAGATTACTGAAATACTCGGGTTAAACCTTGAAGAGCATGAAGTAATTGATAAATCTCTTTTTTCTGAATATTACAGCACAATTGATGTTGAGTCTGAAATTGATTTTTTAAATCCTGATCTTGATTTTATACACAAAAGCTATGCTGAAAATAAAAGTGTCAGCTATTTTCTTGATAACCCGGACAGTTTATTTGAAAACGAAAAAAACTCCATAGAAGATGATATTACATCAGATACTGCTATAGTATTTGAAGAGGATGTTGATGATCTTAAATTTCTTATTGAAAGAGATTATGGGTATAATGTTAGCGAAGAAGTTGAATCTGATAATCTTTTAGAAGCTTCGGGAAAAGATATTGAAGCTGATATAGAGATATCTTATTCTTCTGAATCTGATGATCTAACCCTGGATTTGCAGAATATTATCAATATTACAGATCAGGTTGTCATACTTGAAGATCGGAATAATGTAGAAGCTTTTACAAATCAGTTCCCTGAGAAAAAAGAGGATCTGGTCAAGCTGCTTTCATATCTTGATGGCTTATTTGAAAAGTTGCCTGAAGAGGCTGTGAAAAAATTTGCCCAGTCAGAATACTTTGATCTATATGTGAAAGTAATGAATGAAATAGGTGCATGAAATGGGTCTTCTTGAAAGAGCATTGCAGTACAAGCAGAAACTTAACAATGATGGCAAAGAAACTTTAATTGACACTATTGCAGGCCCTGCAGAAACAGAGTTTATGATTAAAACTGATGCAGCCATGCTTGATAATCCTTCTGATTCTGAAGACAATCCCTCTGAAATAATAGCTGAAAATGAGAATGAAAATATTTCTGATAATGATATTGATGAACCTGTTGTTGTTCCTGATAACATCGGAACAGAGGAAGTAGAGAGCTATGATTTAGCCGAAGAACATGAAAAAGCTGACCTTATTGAAGAGAGTATTATTCCCGAATCTGACAATATTAGTACTTCTTTAAAAACTGATGATAGTGTTTCTGACTCAGGGGAGGAGTTGGATCTAAATGCTGGTGAAGAAGAGGATTTGCCTTCCCTTCCTGATATGCCCTATTTTGATGACTATATGGTTCTTTTTGAAATTCAAAAAGAATTTTATCAAAATGAATCAGTTGAGGATGTGTGTGGAACTATTCTTTTTTCAATTATGGGCCAGCTTGGAGTTTCCTCTGCCTCTATTCTTTTCCCTTCATCTGATGACATAAATAAATTTGTAATTATAGACTCAATTGGTCTTAATATTTCTGATGAGACATTAATCTGGTATATCAATGAAGGGATTTTTGCAAGCATGACACAATCCATGGATATCATTGATATTGATGATTATAAAGATAATATTATTTTACGAGAGGAATATTACAGGTTTATTTCTATTGATACAAAACTTCTTGTGCCCATGTTTAAAGACGAGCAGTTAATAGGGGCTGTGAGTATTGGTGAAAAAATCAATGGAGAGGTGTTTAACGAAACTGAAAAAGAATTTCTTAAATCCCTTTCGCAAATGGCAGTTAATGTTATTACCTTTGTTGATAAATTTGAAAAGTCTGAGGTAGAACGGCTGACTCTTCGCAATGAGGTAGAGATTCTTTCAGATGTTGAGTATTTTCAGAATTCCCTGCTCAATGTTTCAAGTGCTGAATCAGTAGTGGACATTATAAGAAAAAACTTCTATTCGCTTGGGCTGGAATCCTATGCTGTATTTATGAAATCTGAAAGAGAAGAGTATTACCCTGCGTTTTTTGAAGAGGATGATTTGCTTCAGTTCTCTGATTCAGGTTTTATTATAAAAAATGATAACAGGCTTATATCATTTCTTACAAAAAAAAATGCTTCAATAATTATAGATAATTTCACTGATTCTGCTGTAATGGGTGAAACATTTGGCCTTGCACGTCTTGAAAAAATGGAACAGTTTGTAGCTTACCCCTTTATTATAGTGGGTGAGCTTACAGGCTTTATTGCAATTTTTAAGATTAATCCAGCTATTGAATTGTCTGAAATTGATGTAAGGATAAGAAAGATCTCTAAATTTTTATTTGCATATACTAATGGGATTTTTCAGCTTGATAAGGAAAGAAATCTTTATCATGATTTGACTCTGGATATTTACACCAGGATAGAGAAGGAGATTCGGAAGGCTGATGAGCTTGACATGCCTATGACACTCCTTTTGTTTTCTGTAAAAAATTACAAGAGATTTTACGACCGTTTTGGGCAGATTGAAACCGGTCTCCTTTTCAGTAAAATTGAAAAGGTAATTAAATCCAGGCTTTCTCCCGGTGATTTCTCCGCTAAAATAGACAGGCACAAGTTTATTGTTGTTTTTCCTGGAAAGGACAGAAAGTTTGCTGCGACATTTTCATCAATAGTTAAGAATGAAATTGTTAATGATTATGGCAGCCATGATTTTAAACTCCTTATTTCCTTTATTGTTGCGGAATATCCGGGTGATGGCAATGATCTTTATTCCCTTCTTGATGTGCTGGACTGATTATATCCCTTCAAATAAAATGGCTATTTTTTAGAGAGAATAGCATTTTTTATCGATATTTATCCTCATTAGAAGTTTATTATGCATATATTTGAGCTTTGTATTGATATTATACGATATATTTGTCTTTAAATATAAAAAATTCGTCTGGACAGTGATTTTATGTTGACACTGTTCCATTTTAATAATAGTATTCTATTACTGAATTTTCAGGAGAAAGGAATATGAAAAAAAATTGTTTGGTATTTGTATTTTTAATTATGATAGTTCCTGTACTTGTTTTTGCAGCTGGTAGTGCACCTACCTGTGATACCAGGTTCCCTGTTGTGCTTGCCCATGGAATGGGAGCCCAGGCAAAAATTTTAAACATTGTTGATTACTGGTGGGGGTTGGAAGCTGCGCTTGAGGATGAAGGGGCAGATGTTTATATAACATCTGTAAATGGAATGGATACCACTGCAAATAAGGGTGCATCTTTTAAAGCACAATTTTTGCAGATTTTAGCAATAACAGGGAAAAGCAAAGCCAATATTATTGGCCATTCACATGGTACAATATATACAAGATATGCAATTACTAATCTTGGCCTTGCATCCAAAGTTGCCTCACATACAAGTATTTCCGGGCCACACAGAGGGAGCTCAGTTGCTGATACTATTTTTAATATAGTTCCAAAGCAGGGATGGAATCTTGTAGGGGATGCACTTGATATTGTTTATACATTCCTTTTTGGTGACACAAATCCAAATTCTCTTGACAATGGGCTTGAAGTAACAAGGCCTTTTATGCAGAATGTATTTAACCCTAATTGTCCTGATGCGCCAGGGATATATTATCAGAGTTATACATCTACAATAAGGTATATGTCTAACAGTATTGTTCTTGAGGTTCCCTGGCTTATAGCTCTTTATTACGAGGGAGCAAATGACGGATTGGTTTCAGTATCCTCAGCCAAGTGGGGAAATTTTCGAGGAGTTACTGAAGGGGCATTATGGAGTGGTGGAGTTGATCATCTTAATATAGTTAATCAGTTTTTTGGAATTACACCAGGATTTGACGCTCCTGAATTTTATGTAAATATGGTAAGTGATCTTAAAGACCGCGGATTTTAAAATTTTCTTACATAAAAAAACAAGAGGCTGTCCAGGTTGTGACAGCCTCTTTTAATTAATCTAATGGAGGAATTTGTGAAAGGGGAAAATAAAAAAATTATTATCCTTTTGCCTGTACTTTTTTTATTGGCTGTTATAGTTGTAAATGTGGTTTCCAGAAACATAGGCTCTTTTGATGATGAAATTATTTCTGTATCATCTGAAAAGGTAAGTTATGAGGATGTAAAATCTTATCTTAAAAAAATTGATTTTAATGAAATAAATACAAAAGAAATTTTTAAAGATAAAATCATTAATAATTATACTCTTAAATATTTTAAATTTCTTCAAAACCGATTTAAGGATATGGAGCTTAATGAGCATCTTGATGCTGTAAAAAAATATTTAAGCTCATCAATGGATATAAAAGAGGCTGATTTGCTCTTTGCTTTATATCAAAGGTATATAAATTATGAAAATATAATGGCTGAGGAGCTTTCAAAAATCGATTCGCTTAAGTCGACTTCTGATTATCTGAATGTATTACGAATGATGAAAAAAAGACAGGTTGAAATGTTTGGTCAGGAGGATGCGGATATTCTTTTTGGTGTATCTTTGAAAATGAAGGAATATCCAATAAGGCGTTCAGCTATACTTAATGATCATAGCCTCTATGCAGATGAAAAGGAAAAAAAACTTAAAGTGCTTAATGAAGAGATGTGGGGAAAGGACTGGGAAGATGTTGAAAATTCAAAAAAACCCTATGTTGCTTATAATGAAAAGCTTGCCCTTTATTCAAAAGACTTTCAGGAAATGAGTGATGCTGAAAAAAACACAAAAATAAATCAGGTAAGAAAAGAGATCTTTTCTCAGGATATTGTTGAGAGGCTGGAGAATCTGGACAGGGAACTTGCTGCTGAAAAGGAAAGGGAAGAGGACTATAGACAAAAGTATGAATCAATAATGGCTGATACCAGGCTTGCAGAATCTGATAAACAGGAAAAAATAGAAACTCTCCAAAAAGAGATGTTTGGTGAAAATGCTGATCATATCAGAAGAAGAGAGCAAATAGAATCCGGTAAAATTGATTTAATGAAAGAATATCAAAAATAAAATTATTTTTTTACAGGATTTTTTAAATACAGTAAAATCGCAGAAAGAATAATCAGTACTGCTATTATTATGATAATATCCCCATACCTGGTGTATAAGGTTAAATCTTTTCTTTTTGTCAAAGCTCCCTTTACAGCTCCTTCTTTGTCAAGAGCAAGGGAGGAGGTAATTTTACCCAAAGGAGTAATAAGGGCACTTATGCCGCTATTTGTCACCCTGATCATGGAGCGCCTGTTTTCAATAGCACGGACAATAGTGCTGTTAAAATGCATGTAAGGTTCATAGGTGTTTCCAAACCAGGAGTCATTTGCAACATTGATGAGTATATCTGCACCTTCTTTAACAGATTTTCTAATGTAAGATGGGTAGAGCGATTCAAAACAGATAGAAATAGCAGGGCTTACCTTTTCGCTTTTAAAAATGCCTGATTTTTTTCCTGAAATAAAAGTATCAACAGATCCTAATACTCCACCATGACTTAATCCTGCAAATTTTCTTTCAGAGTAAGGAAATAATATCATCTTGTCGTAAATATAGGCCAGGCTCCCATCTTTACTTATAAATACAGAATTAAAATTTCCCCTGGAATCTTTTCTTGTTCCTCCTGTTATAAAAATTGTATCTGAATTGTAAATAGAATTAACCTTATGGATAATATCGTAATTAACCTTGTCTGAAGAGTTTAATACTGTTTCCGGCCATATGAGAATCCCTGAGCCATTATAGTTTTTTTCTGTAAGTTCAAGATATTTGCTGTAGTTAATATAGGAGCGTGATTCGTTCCATCGATCCAGAGATCCGGTGTTTCCCTGAATGCCTGTAATTTCAATAGTCGGGTTAGGCGAAATTTCAGGCCTTTGATCTTTTATACTAATTATGCTATATAGTAAAACAATGGAGGTTAAAGCAGTTAGGGGTAAAAATTTAAGGATTGTACGGTGTTTTTTTTGTGTAAAAAACAAGGTTACTGAATAATTGAAAAACACAATAAAAAATGAAACTCCGTATATACCTGTAATATCCGCTATTTGAATAAAGGGAGTTCTAACCTGGGAGTAGCCAATGAAATACCAGGGTATAAAAAAATCAAAAATTTCTCTCATATAATCAGTGATGATCCATAAAGATGGCGGAATGAAAATATTCAGGTAAAAAAATCTGCTTTTTAAAAAATGATGCAATGTCCCATAAAAACAGTAAAGCATTACATTTGGTATTATTATCAGAAAAGCTATAGTAAGGAGTAAAAAAGTAAAATCTTTGCCGTAATTGGTTAATCCGGCATGAAAAAGTGGAGTGCTTAATAATACAGACAGGGGTATAGAGAAAAATAGGCATATAAGCAGAATATTTTTAATATTGGTGCTTTTCTCAATGGATATAAAAAAAGGGATTAAAGAGAAAAAAGATGCGTATTGTAATGAGTACCAGGGGACTGAGAAAAAATATAAAAGAGATGACAGGAAAGATAAAAAAAAAACATAATTACCAGATAAATTTTAAAGGATTAATAGCCTGACCATGACGCAGTATAGTGTAATGAAGGTGCGGACCTGTTGAGCGACCTGTTGAGCCTACAGAGGCTATTACATCACCCTTCTTAACCCAATCGCCCCGTTTAACAAAAATTTTAAAACAGTGTGCATACATGGATGTATATCCATCATGATGCTGAATAAGTACTGTATTGCCATAGCCTTCGCGCCATTCAGCCTGGAAAACCATTCCTTCTCTGGCAGAACGTATTGGTGTGCCGGTTCTGGTTGCTATATCAATTCCATTATGAAATTGCATTCCTGCTTCATGAGAAAAAGGATTTATTCTGTCCCCAAACATCGATGTGAAAAATCCGGTGTTTAAAGGATTTAAAAAAGCAAGCTTGTATTTGTAAAGATTTTCAATATCACGGTTTACAATAAGAGGTATTGCATCTTTAAAAAAAACCAGTCGTAAGTCGTCCGGAGATATTATTCTAAATAAACCCGGCTTGTATTTCCCGGAAACAGGGTATTTGCGATTGAAGATTTTCTTCATTCGTTTAACGTCAAAATAATCGTCAAATACAAAAAGTGTGCCCTCTTCTGCAGGAATAACAAGGCGGTTGCCAGGCTTTATATTAAAGTCTTTTAAGTGAGGGTTTGCAGATATGAGAGTTTCAATTGATATGTCGAATTTAGAGCGAATTTTCCATATTGTGTCATGCTGCATTGCCGTATATATTTTAAATTTCACGCCTGGATTATAGGGATATTTTTCAATGAATTGAATATAATCATCTTCAGAGGTAAAAAAGGGAAAACCATTTATAATTTCATAGGAGCTTTTATCAACTGAGACATTTTTGAAAAAAAAGTAGGATATAAAATTTCCTGATAACACTATTAAAAATAAAAGAGCAATTGCTGCAATAGAAAATCTTTTTATTATATTTAACTGGTATAGAGTTGGCATTGTTATCAGATTTTACCCAGCTCCTTTGATTTTAAAGCAGCAGCTTCAATTGCATCTATAATTATTCCGCTAAAACCGGCTTTTTCCAGCACATGAATTGCTTCAATAGTTGTTCCTCCAGGAGAAGCAACATCATCTCTAAGTTTAATGGGATTATCAAAATTGTCAAGAAACATTTTTGCTGAACCAAAAACAGTTTGTGCAGCAATAGTAAGTGCATATTCCCTGGGCAGGCCCATTTTTACAGCGCCATCTGCCATTGCCTGAATAAATGTGAAAACATATGCAGGTCCGCTGCCTGAAACACCTGTAACTGCGTCCATATGTTTTTCCTGAAGAACAAGAACTTTACCTGTATTTAAAAATATTTTTTCCACTGATTTTATTTCATCTTCCGTAACATTTTCACTTGCAGACAACACTGTCATCCCGCATCCTGAAATAGCAGGGGTATTGGGCATTGCCCGAATTATTTTTTTATCAGATCCGGAAGTTTTTTTCAAGGTTTCAATTTTAACGCCTGCTACAATAGAAACTATTATTCCTTTGTAGGATGTAAGTTTTAACAAGATTTCATTTACAGTTTGAGGTTTAACTGCAATAATTATTATATCTGTTGATTCTATAACCTCATCTATAAATGGAGTGGTTTTTAATTCAGGTATTGTTTTATATTTTGCAGGGTCAATATCATAGGCGTAAATATTTTCAAAGGGGATTGAAGCAGATAAACCTTTGTAAATAGCTTTTCCCATATTACCCAGGCCTATAATGCCAATTTTTAAATCTGTTTTTTTCATATACATTACCTGTTTCCAAAAATTGCTGAACCGATTCTGATAATTGTAGCACCCTCTTTTATTGCAATGAGGAAATCATTTGACATGCCCATGGATATTTCTTTTAAAGATAATTTCAATTCTTTGTTTATGTTCTCGAGTGTTTTGCGGGTAAGGGCAAAGGCTTTATGTATTTCTGATTTATTATCAGTAAGTGGCCCAATTGTCATGATCCCTTTAAGATTGAGATTTTTCATTTCAGAAACAGCCCCTGCCAGATCAACACTCTGTGCCGGATCAATGCCACTTTTACTTTCCTCTCCTGAGCTGTTTATTTGAATAAGTACATCCTGTATCTTGCCAAGGTTAAAGGCTTCACGGTTAATTTTTTCAGCAGTTGAGATAGAGCTTAATGAATGTATCATGGAAAATAAATCTACAGCATTTTTTGCCTTATTTGACTGAAGGTGTCCAATCATATGAAATTCAAAATTTCCGGAAAGAAGGGGAATTTTAGATTTTGCTTCCTGAATCTTGCTTTCTCCAAAAAGTGTTATGCCTGAATCAATAGCACCCTGTACTATTGTATGAGAGAAAGTTTTGGAAACAGAAAGAATCTTTATTGAATCAGGGTCTCTTGAGATTTTAGAAGCATATTCATCAATATCATTCTTTATCTTTTTGTAATTCTTATAATAATTCATCATTTAATATAATCTCTCTGAAAAGAGTATAATTATTTATAAATAAAAGGGTTTAAACAGTTATGTATGCCTAAGTTAAGAGAAATTGTTGCATCATTGCTTGATTTTATGAATTTTTATTGTAAAAAAAATCAGTAAAAAGTCTCAATAGCTTTTTAATTGATTATTTTAATAGTTTGCATGTTGAAGTAAAATAGTCAAGTTTATTATTATGAAGGATAGAGGTTCAGGAATTTTTTAATTTATTCCTGCATTTAATTTCTTAATCCAGTGCAGGCTTAAAAAATTCTTTTATTAAAATAATAGTTAGCATTTAGCATAATGTTTTATATGAATTAAATTCCACTGAGGTATTATAGTTTTTGAAAAACATAAAGGCTTTGATTGGTTATATTAAGAGTGATGAATACAGAAAACTGGCAGCACTAAGCTGGAGCATGGCCTGGCCCATGATTTTAATAATGGGCTTTGAATTCCTGATCAGTCTTACAGATGTTTTTATTGCAGGAAAACTTGGCAGGGAATATCAGGCTGCTGTTGGGTTTTCCATGCAGATATATTTTATATTTGTTGTTGTAGCTAATTCATTAACAACCGGGATTGTTGCAACAATATCAAGGATCTTTGCTTCAGGGGACACAAAGGGTGTTTCAGATTCTGTTTTTACATCTATTGTATCTGCTGCAGTTGCAGGCGTATTTTTTGGAGTAGCTGGACTTGTAACAACTGAACCTGTTGTTAATATAATGAATGTTCCGGATGAGATTAAGAAAATAGCAATCCCCTTGATTCGGATTTATGCAGTTGGTTTAATTTTTCATTATTTCCTTATAAGCAGCAATGGTATTCTTCGCGCTACAAAAGGAGTGAAAAAATCCCTTGTAACAATGGGGATTGTATGCTCAATGAATGTTGTTTTGAATTTTTATTTTGTTTTCTATACTCCTATTTCTTATTACGGTATAGCTCTTTCAACAGTTGTAAGTGTATTTATAGGGAGTACAATAAATTTTCTACATGTTAAGAAATTTATAAAGGAAACCGGAAGCTTTATTAAGTCCTTGCTTGGGATATTGTTTAAAATTGGATGGCCTACAGGGCTTCAGCAGATTTCATGGCAGATTGGTGGAACAGTGCTTTTTCTTATACTGAGTGCACTACCTGAAAATAATGTTGAAATAATTGCAGCTTTTACAAATGGGGGCCGTATAGAATCAGCTATATTTTTACCTGCTATTGCACTTAACATGGCTAATGCAGTAATAGTTGGTAATCTTATGGGTGAAAAAAAATATGACCATGCTTACAGGGCTGGATTAATTACAATGGCACTTGGTGTAATTATTATCACAGCAATTACCTTGGTGATTGTTTTAAATGCTGAGCTTATTGCCACACTGGTTTCTTCTGATGAAATTGTAATAAGAGAAAGTGTACGCTATATTCGCATAAGTATGATAAGCGAGCCTTTTTTAGCTGTGGCCCTTACTTTAGGAGGAGCTTTAAATGGAGCAGGGGACACAAGGGGTGTTATGCTCATTGTTGTACTTAGCTCCTGGTTTATAAGAATTCCACTCTGTTTTCTGCTTGGTATTGTTATGGGGATTGGAGCACCTGGAATATGGTGGTCTATGAATGCATCGATTTTAGCATATGCTTTTTTTGTGTTTAGAAGATACAACAGGAGAAGGTGGTTTGAAATTAATTGGTGAAAAATTAAATCTGGAACATATCGTTTTCTTTTAGTTTAAGTTATGGACAAATCTTGCCAGATAAGGTATTATAGTAAACAAATATCTGTTCCTGAATAGTATTTGTAAATAGAGAGTAAAAGGATGTTAATTTGGCAAGAAACAATTATGCTTATGAAAAGCGTCAGAGAGATCTGGCAAAAAAGAAAAAAAAGGAAGAGAAAAGGCTTCGGAAGCTTGGTCAGATAGCAGATAAGACTGAATCCGAAGATGAAAATGAAGCAACTGAAATAAATGAAACAGATGAAGCAACTAAAACAGATGAAATCCGGAATGATTAATTCCGGATTAGGAACAACATCTATATTTTAATTAATTCCAGCCTATAGTCTTAATTACCAGGCAGATAAGCAAACATCAATTTAATTCCTATGCGAGCCAGAATAATCTGGATAGCTAAAGCTATAATTGAAAGAATTGATATATAAATTGCAACTTCTTTAATTCCCATAAAGAAAACAAGAAGTGGAATAATTATAGAAATTGCTAAAAGTATTGCACCAATTGCAATTTTTGCTTTAAGCGCAGGTGGAGAAAGTTTTTTAAACCGGGTTTTTGCATCAAATAGACCTGAAACATAAGCTGCCACAACAGTTAGTGGAAAAAGATACGCCATGATCTCAGCACCATTGAGAAGTTTTATACCCATGCCTGCATCAAGAATTACTGATAGAATTATGAAAAAAGGAATAAATACTGAAATAGCCTGGGGAAAATGAAGAAGAATCGGGTGTAAATCGAGCTCCATCATTATGAGGTATCTTTTTTTAGAAATATTGTATTTATAGTCCTCAAAAAATTTTTTTGGAACACCACAGGCTGGACATACGTCTTTTAGCTTGTCTTTTTGTATTATATAATTGCACGCTTTGCATCTTGTGAACTCTTTCATTTTTGCCTCGTTTGAATTATTATTTTTTTAAGACCAGATTTTAAATGCCTATAATTTTATTTGGTCTGATTTTATATTTCTGTAATAGGTATAGGCAGTGCTGAATATTTCAAGCATTATTTACATTCCTCATTTATAGAATTTACGTAAACAGGAGCCAGATGTATTGATTCCTCTGATCCCTGGAAAAGATTTGTTGTCTTAAATGCTTCAGGCTTATCCCTGTAAAGAGTATTCCAGTCATTGAGAAATATTTTTGAAAGAGGGAGATATGACCAGTGCCACTTTTCCTCCTCATAACCAGATCCCCTGCCTGCTGTATAGGGGTTGCCAAATCCGTATTTATGAGCGTTTAATGTAAACCATTTGTAAATTATAGCACCTTCGCCTTTGCTATAATAGCTGTTGTTGAGCTGGTTTATGTCAAAGTCTGTTCCCCAGTGGTGTCTGGATGTTCCAGGCATGGATGAATATCGGAGAATTAGCTCTGCTTTTTTAACAGGGTCTTTTATTCTGGTTATATCAGATGTTCCTGTGGTTCTTAGCTGGCCAGTCCATTTTCTGTCCCATATACTCTTTTGAGCTGCAAAATTTCTTGTACCGCTTTGAATCCAGATTTTAATATCAGGGTGGTCTTTGTTGAAATCAGCAAGCATTTTTTCAAAGGCTTCCACTGCTTCTTTTCGAAGGTAAATATTTTTGCGAGCTGCAGGTATGGCTGTATTGCTTAAATTCACAAAAGCATTATGGGCAGATGGGTCAAAACGTCCTGTTACATAATCAAAAACAGGAATCTGGTAGATTCCTGTTTCATCTGAATGCAAAATTATTGCCGATAAGGGAATAATTATTACCGGCAGCAAATAATTAAAGAATTTCAATAAAATGTTACCTGTTCTTAATAATTTGAATATCAATGATCCATTTGACTGGTTGCAGGGGGATAAATTCCCTTTTTTCTTCTATTTATTGCAATTCCAAATCTTATCGCTCCAGAAATACATATAAAGCCGATAATAATTGCTGCAATAACAATTGTATTGTAAACCAGCTGTTGATATTCCCTAATAAAATTAATGATAGCTAAATCCATTATGCTCTCCTTTTTTACAGGGATTTTTATTTTTTTTAAATTATTCCATCTAATATAAAGCAGGTAAATTATTTTACCATAAATTTTTATTTTGAGCTTTGTATAGAATATAAAGGAATAATTTTTTTATAAGTTTAATATGACATAGTGATTATTAATGTCAATATTAATTCGTTAATAAATTAGAATTAATTTTTTAAACTTTCTCTTGAACAAAGATTCTTTACATCATATTTCAAAGAGGTTTAAGGTGTTTTGTATAAATAAATATCTTGCAATAATAGGCTTTGTTTTTATGAATTTCTTTAATAGGAATTATGGGAATTTTAGATGAAAGATTACTCCAGCTATGAAGTTAACAATACGGATCCAGGTGATAAAAAGCGCTATGTACGCACAATGTTTGATTCAATCGTACCAACCTATGATTTTTTAAACAGGTTTCTTTCTGCAGGAATAGATAGTTTCTGGAGAAAGGATCTGGTAAAGCTTGCAGGTGAACTTAAAAATAAAAAAGTCCTCGATATATGCTGCGGCACAGGGGATTTAACCCGTAAGCTTCTTTTAGCAGGTGGCCAGGTTTATTCTCTTGATTTTTCTTTTAATATGCTAAAAAAGGGCATTGAGAAGGGATGGCTTTCAGGGATGAATATACAGGCAGATGCTGGTAAACTTCCCTTTGCAGGGGAGAGCTTTGATGTGATAACAATAGCATTTGGAATAAGAAATATCCCTGATGTGGATGTTTTTCTATCAGAAACATTTCGTGTTCTTGATACACATGGAAGTCTTTTTATTCTTGAGCTTACCAGACCAAAGAACCGAATTGTGAGATTTTTTTACAATCTTTATCTTGAAAAAATTCTTCCCTTTTTTGGGGGATTATTTTCCGGTAAAAAAGAAGCCTACAGGTATCTTGCAGGGAGTATTTCAACTTTCCTTGATAAAGATCAACTGATAAACAGGATAAGGAGTGCCGGATTTAAAAAAGTAGAGTATAAGGCAAAAACTTTAGGTGCTGCTGCAATTTACATCTGCCACAAATAAACAGACTTTTAATATGAATGGGAACAAGTGGATGAAGCAAAAAGAAATTTTTATACTTGGTCACAGGGGATATAGCAGTCGGTATCCGGAAAACACCTTCCTTGCCTTTGAAAAAGCTTTTAATGCTGGTGCAGATGGGATTGAGTGTGATGTGCAAAAAACTGATGAAGGTTTTTTTCTTATTATTCATGATATTGATATGTTAAGGCTGATAGGGCTTGACAGGGATATCAGGAAGATGAGTATGGATGACATAAAAAAGCTTGATCTTGGCTCAGGAGAAAATGTTCCTGATTTTGATGTTTTCCTGGAGGTGATGCCTCGTAACAAGATTCTAAATATTGAGCTGAAAGATGAAACTATAACACCGGAGGATGCGCCGGAAATTATCAACAGGCTTGAACGTGCAGGGTCAAAGAGAAATATTATTATTTCATCTTTCAGGCACGATCTTCTCCCTGATTATAAAAATTCCGGATATATGACAGGAATGCTTTTTGGAAGTGAAGATTTAAAAAAAGGTTTAGTAAAGACATTACTTGATATTAGAAAGTTTAAACCCGATTTTTTGAATATTCCGGTAGAGATGTTTCACAATATTCCCGGATTTTTATCCAGAATAATTGTTCTTTTTTTAAGAATGATAAAGGCTCAGGTTATTTTCTGGACTTTAAATACAGAGGAAGACTATAAACTTTTAAGCTCCTGTGCTACAGGGATTATAACAGATAATATTGAGGAATTAATTGAGATAAGAAAAAAATACGGGAACTGATTTTATTTAATGGCACAATAAATTATGCCATTGTTTTTGTAGTGTTTACTTATTATTTTTTATAAACAGCTCTCCGTCTCTGCATCCATCATCGTATGCTTCCTGAATTTTTTCAGGGCTGGTATAGTCCCATTTGAATACATCTGGTGTTTTTGATGGCTCAACATAAATTCTTCCAGGAATATCAGGGATTCTTCCTTTTTTATATGTTTTTGACATAAGTATAAGTACATCACCTCTGCTTTCATCTTCCCCTATTGCCTTAATTGGTACATTGTCTATTATCCCTCCATCCAGGGCTATTTTTTCTCCAAGCTTCATTATTGGAACAAAAGGAGGAGTGCAGGATGAGCATAAAATAGCATCTGCTATTTCCTCTGCATTGTTACAGTCATTCAGTTTTACTACAGTTGACTGAAAGCCCAGTTTCCCGGCAAAAGCTGGGTGTACCGGCTGTTTTATAGCTTTTTCAACTACATAAGACATTAGTCCTGTAAATGTTCCACTCCGTGGTCCAAGGAAAAAAGGCGGGTGTGCAACAAGAACTCTTATTTCAGGGCCTTTTTTTATTTTCTCAAAAGTTTTTTCATCAATTATATCTATTATAGCGTTTCTGTATATATCATAATGAGGGAAAACTTTTTTCTTTGTAAACATGTTCTCTATATAAAAATTTTTTTTATTTGCAGCTGTAGCTGCTTTCATCGATTCAAGCCCTGCTTTACTTCTTCCGCTGGTAGCCATAACTGCCATTGCACCACCAGCACTAACTCCTGCCACAATTTCAGGTTTGATATTTAATGCAGGAATTACAGTATCCCAAAATCCAGCCTGCCATAAACATCTGCATCCGCCTCCGGCAAAAATAACTGATTTTATATTTTTCATAGTATCTCTCCATTTTAATGAATTTTTAACTTATATCAGGTATATCTGGTTTTTAAAGCATATATTAACATTATACATAATAATATTTTTTCAGTATAGGGGACAATAATAGAATAAGGCTAATTGTTGACAATTAATTTATATATTTTTGTTGATTTCAGTTTTATATTTTTAATGGGGGGCTCTGACCCTTTAATCTAACTTTCTTCAGACCTCACCCCGGCTTCGCCGCGCCCTCTCCACATGGAGAGGGCTCTGTATCAGTAAATTTTCTATAGATTTTGAATTTTTTAGTTTCATGAATCTAAAGATTTACAGTGAATATGAAAATTTATGATTCAATTCCCTCTTCTCCTTGAGGGGAAGAGGGTTAGGGAGATGGGGTCTCGAAGCCGGGGTGAGGTCTTGATAAGGCGACTTTACTGTACAGGTTAATCCCAAATGAGTTATTTTAAACAGTAAAAATTCCCCATACCCTGAATAAAAGGTTTGAATAATGTAAGCCCATATTGTTAAATAACAGGATAAATA
>CAZYPA010000019.1:0-31944 GCA_964649175.1 uncultured Leptospirales bacterium
CAGTCAACCCTTCTTTAGCAAGAAAGGGTTGCACTTGCTACTTGAATTCAAGATTCAATAATTGACACAGAGAATAAAAAAATAATCCTGGCAAAGGCAGGACATCATCACCCCTTTTTCTGGAACTCCTCAGAAAATACCTTTAATAATATAACAAGCTTTGGCCCGGTCCTGGGCATAACTGACAATCCACACTACAGCGCAGTAGAGATGCCATATAATCCAGGAGACAAACTTCTTTTTTTTACAGATGGAATAGTTGAGCAGAGAAATGATGATAATAAAATGTATTCAGATGAAAGATTAAGCCATTCATTTAAAGATGCGATAGAAAAAAAAGAGGTAAATATACTGGACCACCTTTTTAAAAATCTTAATATCTTTTCCGGGAACATGGAATATGAAGATGATATAACCATGCTTCTTTATGAATTTTAACACAAAATAAATTAACCCTGCTTCTTCATGAGGCAGAGTTAATTTATACTATTTAAACATAATTATTCGATTTTGTTACTCCTGGTCCAGATATTCATCCTCTCTGCATCTTTTATAAGATCATCCCTGAAATCCGGATGTGCAATACTTATTAAATCCTCTGCACGCTGCCATGTAGATTTCATCTTGAGCTGAACAATCCCATACTCTGTTGCAACATAATGAATAATTGATCTTGGAACAGTAACTATAGTACCAGGCTCAAATGTAGGAACAATTCTTGAGAATGTATTGCCCTTCCCATCCTCCCTTGTTGAACTCAATGCTATAATTCCCTTGCCACCCCTTGAACCAAATGCACCTGAAATAAAATCAAGCTGTCCTCCTGTTCCAGTTTTATGTTTTGAGCCTACAGATTCAGAAGATACCTGTGAGAACAGGTCAACAGCCATGGCATTGTTAACAGCAATCATTTTATCATTTACAGCAATTATCCTGGGGTCATTCACATAGTTTACCGGATATGAAGCACAGCTGGGATTATGATGTATAAAGTCATATAGCCGCTTTGAGCCAAGAGCAAATGTATAGGTCATTTTATACTTATCAATATTTTTATACTTGCCTGATACCTTTCCTGCTTCATATAGATCAACTGATGAATCAACAAGCATCTCAGTATGTATTCCCAGATCTTTCAAATCGCTATCTGCAATCATTTCTCCAATTACATTAGGAAGTCCTCCAATACCAAGCTGTATACAGCAGCCATCCTCCAGCTCATTCATTATATGCACAGCAATCTGACGATCGACTTCCGCTGATGAAATTGCAGGTAGCTCAAAAATAGGCGGGTTATCACCTTCTACTATATAATCCACGCGGGATACATGTATAGATTCCTGATTGCCGCCAAGACAATATGGTACATTTTTATTAACTTCAACTACGATTGTTTTTGCCTTTGTAAGGGCTGCTGATGTAATTGAATTAGCAAGCCCAAAATTAAAAAAGCCTCTAGGGTCCATTTCACTGGTAGAGATATATACCACATCAAGATCAATATACTTTCTCATTGCCCGAGGCGCCATATGATATGTCATAGGTGCATAATAACAAAGGCCCTTTTCCGCAAGCTTTCTCGAAATAATTGTAAAATGAGCATCATGAAGAATAATATGCTCTCTTTTTTGATCAGCTATTACAACTTTTGGAACCTTGGTAAAGGCAATACTGAGAAGTTTAACATCTTTTACCTGATGAATCCTCTCTGCAAGAGCTGCATCACAGGCCTCTGGAAACAAGACAAATTCACCGTAAAAAACCGAATCCCCTGACTTAACAAGAGCTGCCGCCTCACGAGCTGATATTAGTTTTTTTGAATATTCAATATTTTCAACTGAACCCATTATTTTACCCCATGATTAATTAATTTTAAAAAATATAATATATATAAAATAAAACGTTATATTGTATATTTTTTTTAACAAATAATATTAAAACAGTAACACTGAATTGGATTTTTCTGTCAATAAAGTGAAAATAATTAATAAAAAAGTAAGGGTGGATTTCAAACCCATCCTTACCATAATTTGTAGCTTCAAAACAAAAGTTGTTAAAAAAACAAAATTATCCACTCCAATTCCATACAAAAGCATATTTTCACCCTGGCAGCATTCAAGTTATGATTGACAGAGATTTTACAAAAATATACCAAGTAGAAATTAAAATTTTAAATCAAATGATTATACGCCAGACATACAGATGCTTGCAACTGTAACAGTATTGGAACAGGCTTAACTTATGCTAAAGAATTAATACAAGGTAAATAGAAAAATCGGGCAAGTCCTCTTTAGAAAAAGAAAGCGATATAAATAGTAATAAAATTATGGCAACATTATGACATATAATCCACTCATCCATAATCGTCGTTCAATACGTCTGAAAGAATACGATTATTCACAGGCAGGTGCATACTTTGTCACAATTTGCACAAAAAACCGTGAATGTTTGTTTGGCAACATTTCAAATGACCAAATGATTTTAAATGAATATGGTGAAATTACAGAAAAATGCTGGTTTGATTTGCCCAATCATTACACCAATATCCAATTGGGTGATTTTATTATTATGCCCAACCATTTCCATGGAATTATTGAAATGTTACCGGTTACAGTAGGGGTGGGTTTGAAACCCACCCCTACCGTAACCAAACCCACCCCTACCGCAACCAAACCCGCCCCTACCCATACAACCAATCCTACCCCTATCGGTAACGCACAACCTACCCATACAACCACGATTCATGGTTTACCTGAAATCGTGCGTGCATTAAAAACATTTTCATCGCGTAGAATTAATGAAATCCGTCAAACACCCGGCATTCCTGTCTGGCAACGTAATTATTATGAACATATAATCTGCAATAATGAATCATTGTACAGAATAACTAAATATATAATCAATAATCCATTAAACTGTGAAAAAGATAATTATTACAAATAAATTAACAAGGAGATCTCTATGATGAAATTTGATATGCCAAAAATTCAGGATGCTGATCTTAAAAACAAGGTAGTGCTTGTCAGAGTTGACCACAATGTTGTTAAAAACGGAGTTATTCACGACCCCTACAGGATTGATGCCACCATAGGAACCCTTTACCATATTGTAGCAAAGGGCGGAAAGCTTATACTAATGACCCACGTTGGAAGGCCAAAAGAAAAAAAGACAGGGAAAATAACCATTAGTGAAAAAAGCTCTGTGCAGCCTATTGTTGATTACCTTCAGCAAAAGCTTCACATTACATTTCAGGTCCCGGAATTTCAGATAGATGAAAACAAAGGCTACATTGGCATTGAAACCTCTATAAATCACATGATCAAACAACTGAAAGAAGACAAAATTGACGGAATATACCTTCCCAATACCAGGTGGTTCTTTGGAGAAGAAGGCACAGATGAAGAGGCTTTACGGTTTGCCAACCAGCTTGCAGGGCTTGCAGATATTTTTATCAATGATGCCTTTGGTTCATGGCAGCCCCATGCCTCAACTGTTGGTGTTAATAAATTCTTGCCTTCCTACGCCGGCTTTCTTTTACAAAAGGAGCTTGAAAACCTGGACAGGCTTTATGAGCCAACACGCCCCTTTGTTGCTGTTGTAGCAGGAGCAAAATTTGATACAAAAATTGAACCTCTTTATGCACTTATTGAGAAATGCGACCACCTTGTTTTAGGAGGTGTGATTTACAATGCCTATCTTGCTGCAAAATATGGTGTCCATATCAATGGAATTGATGATGAGGACATGAAGCTTGCTTTGGAATTTATTGAACACTCAAAGAAATTTCCAGGAAAACTTGTTGAGCTCCCTATTGTTGTTGAGTCTGATACAATTGATGGCAAGTTTGAAGATAAATTTCGCACCAGGGATGTACGTGACTTCAAAAAAGGAGACAGGCTTAATTTTGTTCTTGATGTTGCACCTGAAAGCTTTACTGACCCTATTATTAATAAAATATTTCATGAGGCAAAAACTATTTTTGTTAACGCTGTAATGGGATACACCCCCCATTTTAACGAAGGTACAATTGCCCTGGATGAGCTTATTGATGACAACAAGGATGCTGTTAAGCTCTATGGAGGCGGGGATACAATGCAGGAGCTTAAACGCCTTTTACCCGGACTTTATATTGTTGCACTTGACAGCCCCAGATACTATATTTTTACAGGCGGTGGAGCAGTTCTTAAAGCTATTGAAAAAGGAGATGTTTCAGGAATTGAGCCGGTAAATGTGCTCATTCATGGAAATTCGTAAAGGCAGAAAAAATCCGTAGAGGTAGGTCTCAGACCTGCCTCTACGGACGCACATAAATGAATCCCCGGTTTCCCCGGAAAATCACGATTAAAATATCATCTAATTAGAAAACATCAAGCTGCACTTTTGCACCTGCGTAAAACTCAGATCCTTCTTTAGCACCTGCTTTATCTTTCATGAAATCTCTGTAAACAAACTCAGGAGCAATGTGGAAGTACTTGTTGATATCATACTTCATATTTACAAAGTATGCAACCTGTCTATCTGTTTTAGCATAGGTACTGTTATCAACCTGGGCATAACCTGCACCAAGACCAATAAGAATAGATGGTGTCAGCTTATACATGGGGTTAATGTATCCCATAAAAAGTTTTGAATCCTTAAATTTTCCATCTTTTACTACAGCAAAAGTAGGCATATTTTTCCCTATTGTATCAGCATTTGCAGCCGGCCTTGCATCAAGCCCGAAATCCCCTGCATTAAAACCATAGAGAGCAGAACCCCTTAGTACAAAATCCTCAACTGCCAGGTTAAAACGAAGATATGTAATCCAGGAGTTGAGATACTTGCCATCTACATCATCATTTGTAACTTTTACAGTGTTATAGGCACCGCCAACACCTACCATGCCTGCACCAAACTTGTAATCATAGCCAAGTGAAACTTTAGGAAAAACAACTTTAAAATCTGCTGCTTCTTTAAGAATATTATCAGAATCAGTAGGATCAACAACTTTATTATAAAGACCATTTGTTGATTTTTTAGTTTCTATGAATGATACATAGGCACCTTTCCATGACAGCATAATCTGGTGATTACGTCCATCAGAGGCATGGCCAAATGAGCCAAGACCATTGTCATCTATATAATCTCCTGTAGCAGGGAAAAAATATGGTGTATAGTTTTGTCCTACCATAATCTGAAAATCCTGAAAATTATAGGTTGCATAAGCAAGCCTTAAATATGCTGGATCTCCCTGTGCATTGGTGTTAAGACCAATCTCAACATGAGCCTTAACTCCAGCAACCTCCATTTTAGTCCCTACCCTTGTGTTTGCCTGAAGCCTGTGTATAAGCTCTGTTTCACTGGATTTTCCTTCAGGGTCAGTGTAATGATAACCTAAAAAAGCCCTCACTGAAATATAGGGATTAAACTTTAGATCAGAAAAAGCTGAATTTTGAGCAAAAACACTGGATGCAAAAAGCAGAATAACAAAAAACGTTGTAATACTTAAAAGTTTTTTAATCATATTATTCCTCCAAATTATTTTTTTTTAACTTTTTTTTTAACTTTAAATGAGTTAAAACATCTTATCTTAATTATAAAGATTCCCGGCATCATTTATGCACGCAAGCATTTCTGTTTTAAATCCACAGATAGTTGATGCCGGAAATCAATTTATATGCCTACATCAGCAAAACTATTCTTTTGATGTTTTTGGCTTATAAAAAAGCAAAATCACCAGATTGGGACAGAGTATTATCAGGAAAAACAGAATAAACTTCAATCCTGCTGTAAGACTGCCTATCACAACCCCATCATAAAAGCCCCACAATCCAAAGAGTAACATACAAATTGTTACAACCCATGCATATAGCTCGATCCATTTGAGGCTTAAAGAAACACCTTCTTTCTTTTTTATCTTAAGACTCATTTTGACCTCCCTTTATTCCTTAGCCCATTTTTCTGAAGCTTCTTTATAAGTCATGACCTGCTTTTCATAATCTGACCTTGGAGGATATACATCTTCATGCTTCTTGTACCATCCGCCTGTAAAAGCTTTGCCTGATTTCAAAAGCTCCTGAGCCTCTGCTTCAGTTAATGTTCTACCTATGTTTTGTACATCTGGGCCTAACTCGCCTTCATCATAATCCCAGTGAACATTTCTGTTCCTGCCGTTCTCATCAAGAAGCCTTTCAGGAATTTTGCCCCATTCAATACCTTTATACTTGAGGCCAACCTTACCCATTTCTGCTCCAACACCTGTAGCCCACTCCTCTGCAGTTGATCTGTCTTCTTCTGTGTAGATATATTTACCCACCTGTCTGGGCAGATCAATCTTGTAACCTGGATTTTCCTGAATCCATCTTGCAGGCCTGTTTTTACCAAAGTCTCCTGCTGCAGTTGAATACTGATAAGCAAGCCAGTCTTCAAGACCAACAGCTCGCACATCACCAAAAAGCCATGGAGCAAGGAAGGAATGCTTTGTCATATATGAACCAAGTTTATGAAACAGATTATCAGGTTTATTATATGGACAAACCTTTAAACATTCATTACAGCAGTTACCATTGAGATTACCGGCTCTAAAGCGGACACATTTATCTTTATCAACATGCCACATTTTAATACCATTCTCAACAGTTGGCTCCCCCATTGGGATTGCATTAACAGGACATGCCCTTGCACATCTGTCACAATGCTCACAAAACCTGGTAACACCATAGGAATTTCTTACAGTGTCCGGCTCCATAGGAAAGCTTGTAAGTATTGTAGCTGTTTTAAATCTTAATCCTCCTGCAGCTGGAACAACAGCATTACTTAATCTGCCATGCTCTCCCATACCATTATAGATTGAGAAAACTGATTCTATGGTTTCGTAATTAACGCCTCCATGTCCGACCCTTGCTTCAAAACCCATATCTCTGAGCATCTGAGCAAGCCTGATTGCTATAAATGCACTTGTACTATATGCAGTACCACTTTTTGACGCACTCCACCAGGACTCACCCGGGTCGTTCAATACCCTGCGCCAATTCTGATCAGTAAAAACCTGTATACCATACTTCAAATCTTTCACATCTTCCAAAGATAAAGGAGTTCCTCCAGAGAGAAAATCATGTGAGTAAAACCACCTTGGGTCAATACGACATATCCCTACTGCTTCAGATCCAAGCCAAAGGCCAATTTCCTTAACCATAAGGGCATTTTCTTCAGGGGTATATTTTGCCTTTTCATACCCGACTTTTCCTGCCACGTTTCCAAGTAAAAGATCACCATTATTCCAGCCGATCTTCTCAGATCTGTGTGTGCCCTCAAATGATGTCCATGGATACTTCATAGGATGAACCGGCTCACCACCCACTGTATCAGGTGCTCTAAGACTGTCAGTAAGAACACTTATACCAAAAGTTGCCCTTGCAAGCGGGTATGTTGTGGTAAAGCTTGGCTTGCTGCCACCCCTGGCTTTTGCCATTGGTTCAATAAGATCCTTATGAGTATATACATAACCATGGTTTACAAGGTTAGGTCCCAGCTGTCCCCAATACATCCTTCCCCATCCATGATTAGGCTCGCTAAATCTATGAACCTCACCAACTATATACTCTGGTGGATCTGGAGCAGGAAAAGGGAAAAACATGAGAAATGCTATTACGGTCCAGAATATATTCATGGTCATAAAAGCTCTTCTTCTCATCTTCTCTGTAACTTCTGAATACAGAGCCTGCCATAAGAGTGCTACAGCAGTTAACAAAAAAATCATGAAAAGGGCATAGATGTTCAGCCCTGATATAAAAAACCAGAGCACTGACACTGCTACTAATGCCCAAATCAGGATTAAAATGTTTTTTTTCTTCTTTTCACTCATCAATTAACCTCCTTAAATAATTTTCATTAGTTTCTGTTCTCCTGGATAGGTGTGAATACTTAAATCCACACCTATCATGGATTATAAAAAACTGGAGAGCAAAGAACATACTATTCTTTTATACTATTAATGATTTCCTCACTTCCTGTTTAATAATTCAGGAATTCCTGATAACGGTGATTTTTACAAAGCAGCAAAAAAATTCTTTTACGGGTATTATTTTATTAATAAAAAAAGCCCTGTTCACATTACAAAACAGGGCCCAGAGTTCAAAATCTATATATTAGAGTTTACTTTAAAACAACTATATATTTTTTCTTAAGCTCCTCAATATATGTTTTATATTTTAATTCAAACGATTCAGTTCTTATTTTATCTTCTATATCCCCTGCTACGTTCTTATCTATTTTCTTATTCAACCTGACAGCAGTTACAAAGGCATCTCCATATTTGTCACTATAACCCTCACTATTAGCAAGAACCTCCTTACGAATATCACTATTAGTTACTGCTATTTCTGAGCCAATATAATCTTTTATATAGTTATTAATAAAAAACTCCCTTTCCTTCATACCAAGAAATGCGGAATAATTTTGATTTTTATCCATTTCTAACTCTTTCAGCTTATCTTCCATTATTCGAACAAGTATCATTTCATCAATAACGCGCCTGGAAAAATCAGCATCCTTTGTAATTTGGGCAATATCCTCTGTACCCATAAAAATACGGATATCATTTAAAATATCATCATAGCTGTAATGAATTTCGGATTTAATTGTTTTCCCAACAATAGTATCACTTGATGCTCCAATCATTTTATCTGGATATAACTCAGGTTTATACTCATCCCTTAGATTCTTTATATTGATTATATTTGACAGATATTCTTTAACTTCTTCAATCTCCATATATTTATTTTCTTCCTTATCATCCACCTTAAGAAGATGATAACCATAGTGAGTTCTTATTGGTTCCTGTTTTACACTTCCTGCTTCCATTTTAAATACTACTTCTTCAAATTCAGGAATCATTTCACCTCTAACCATATACCCCAGCTCTCCCCCATCCTTTCCTGAAGGGCAATCTGAGTATTGATAGGCTATATCACTAAAATTAGAACCATCTTTTTTTAATTTCCCTGATAGCATAGTAATTTTTCCCAAAGCAGATTTCTCATCCAGAAAATCCTTGCCTATTCTTATAAGTATGTGGGAAATCTTTGCACGTTCTTCTTTTTTGAATGATGCTCTATTTTTCTGATATTCAACTTTTAAATCACTTTTAGATACAGGATACTCCTCTGGAAGAAATGTAGAAAGAAAATAGTGTACACTTAAACCTCTGATATTATCTTCCCATTTTTTCTTTTGCCTTTCATCTTTATCATAGCCTTTTTCCTTAAGATCAAGTAATACAAGAGTTTCTTCAATAATCCCGCTAAGCACTATCTCTGTTATTTTATCTTTGCCAAAACTGTCCGTAAGATTCTTATCAAGACTCTTTATCCTGTAATTGACTTCTGATTTTTGTATTGATATATCACCTACAGTAGCAAGTTCTTTGTTAAAACATGCTATAAGAAAAATTTGAGATAATAAGCCTATTAAAATTAGTATTTTTTTCATCACCTATACCCCATTGTTTTTTTTCAATTGTTCAAGCACTTTCTGGGGAGAGAGGCCCCTGGGACATGCTTTAACACAAAGCCCGCAATTTATGCAAAGTGAAAAATCCTTGTCTAATTTATCCGGATCAACTGAAGTTTTAGCTGCTATCATTATATGGACCGGTCCCGGGAAAGTATTATTTTTTTTCAACAATACAGGACACGCCCCCATACATCTTTCACACTCAAGACAGAGGAGCACATCTGTGGCACGATTTCTTATTATCCTTATCACAAGAAATATCATAATAATTATAGGGATTAAAATAGATGCTGTATAAAATGCTAATAACATAACGCTTTATATCTCCCAGGGTTGTTTTTCTTTCTGGATTACACCCGAAGGACACCATATTATACATTTGCCACATCTTGGACATCTCCCTTTACGAAAAACAGGTAAAATCTCACCATCGTCCATTACCATCATTTCAATTGGAAGGTTTCCAGTAAATATCACGCTTCTACATCCATCAGTACACCTTGTACATATGGGATAAAGACAATTCTGAACTCCATAGTTCCATTCTTTATCCCTGGCCTCGATTATCCGATCAAACATATCAACTTTAAGGACATATCTATCCATCTTTTTAAGAAATGATGTTTCACCAATCTCTCTTCCATATATTTGCACCATAAAATCAGCATAATCCCCTTTCCTGACTTTAAAAGAAAAATCCCTAATTGGCTTAATCATACCATAAAAATTTCCATCAGGCCCATATGCATATACAATAATATTCCCGCTCTTTGTTGTATCTGAAAGTTTAACTGTTATTTCATCACCATCCCCTATTAGGAATTCAGATTCTGCAGTGGGAACAACCATAGGATAATCAGCTGGAAATATTTCCTTGTACACCTTTCTGCCAAAATATGCCACAAGGAAAACAAGCACAATTACCAGAAGATAATTAATATATTTATTCACTATCATAAATCTTATCACTCACCATCAATGTTTTTTAATCCTCTTATTACATCAAGGATCGGAAGCTTTACAGGGCATACCCTCTCACATGCTGCACATTCTATACATATTGCTGCTGCATCTTTTGCCCTCATCTTAAAGGTCATAACCTCAGTATCTATATTTACCAACCCCCTGGATAGGGCTGATGAAACTGAAATATTTTCCCCATTCCATTGTATTATCATATCTGGATCCATCTTTTCTGCTTCACCCGCATGTATCCTGAAATTCGTTACATAAATATATATATTTGGGTCATTTGAAACTGATGCTGCCATAAAACCCTGAGGATCAATTCCTAACACACAAACTGAATCACATGCCTTGCAGTTATAACAAATTAAAGCAAATGGATATCCGGATTGGAAAGCCCTGACACCAATAAATCCAAGATAAACAATGATTATCGTTATAAGAAAAATATTAATTTTTTTCATAAAATTTTCCATATTTAAAGCACCAGCATAAGTAATGATACTGTAAGACCGCCTATTAAGCCGCCAGGATGAAAAAATTTCTTTGTTGTTAGTGCACTTATAACCACCCCAACAACAAGACCTGTTATTACAGCTTCAATCAGGAATCCGTATTCAAGCACATCTGTTGAAAGTCCTATTGCTTTAACAGAAAACCCTGCTATTGGTACAGCAAGAAAAATCGATAAAGAAAGCACTCTGCTTATTGAACCTTTCAATCTCAATCTTCCTTCAGCTATACTGCCAATCCCACCAAGAGGAGATGGCCCACATGAAGCTGCTCCAGAAAGGATAAAACATACTATCATTACCTCCTGTATTGCCGGGATGCCTGCAACAAGAGAAACATGCTCTCCAAACATAAGTACACCCGGAATAAGGCTCACTGCTATTATTCTACCACATGGAAGAGGAAGAAAAATAGGAAGATAAATCAAAAGGATGGAAACACCTATATAGCCAAGAGGAGTATGTTCAGACAAAAAACTCAACATCTGTACGAGTACATCAAATCCTCCAAACATATTTAGTGCACCTGCTGCAATAAATCCGGAAATCATCGCTGTAAGAGGATGGAGCATAATACCCTGAATAACATCATCAAGGCTAAGCCTTGCTATAAACATTATAAAAAGAGTAGCAAGCATAAGAACTGTTTGTATTGGCATAGCTGGTTTAAATACTATAGTTAAAACAATACTCATTATAAAAAGTATAAGAGCGAAACTTCCATGCTCATGATCAGATATTCTCTTATCAGTATTTTCAATTACATTAATTTTTTCGCTTATATCTTCATTAAAAAAATATTTCGATAAAATCATAGCAAATGCTGACATGAGCATAATTGCATATTGCATATGATTTGAAAAAGAACCTGAAGGATATCTTCCCATACCCTCACCAATTGTACCAATACCACCTATAAGAGAAGGACCACAGGAAGCAGCAGCATTTATAACTAACCCGGAAACTATTATAAGAGGCATTTTTTTATCTCCAGACTTAGCTGCTATTTCAAATCCAAGAAAAAGGGCTATTGGGATCAAAGGTGAAACCCATACTCTTCCACAGGGCATAGCAAGAAGGGTAGGAATATTAATAAGAACTATTACTGTAAAAGGAACCCCGAGAAAAGATTCGCTAAGTTTCTTTATCCATCTTGCTGCAGCTTCAAAAGCCCCGGCACCTTTAAGTGCACCCGCAAGTATAAATCCGGCAATAGTTGCTGTTATTGGATGAAGAAATGTCCCTATTACAATCAATGACAGATTAATTTTACCGCCAAGTATAAATCCAATAATCATTATAAGCATAGATGCAATCAAAAGTGCAACCTGCATAGGGAAAAGCCGCTGAGAGATCCATCCTTTTAATGAAAGAAAAATTGTTCCAAAAAAGATAATAAGTGCAATAACACCTGAAACTGTCATATCATTTATTCGACTCTATATCTGTATTATTTCGAGACATACATGTATCAGACAACATACATGCACTGCAATCATCGCAACCCTGATCTTTATTCTCTTTGTTTAAAAAATTCTGTCTTATAAAAATTCCAAAAAGAATTACACCTGCCAGAACAATAGCAATATTAATAATAGATCCCATTTCCATTTTAATTCTCCTGATTAAACCACATTATGAGAAAAGCACTTATCAAACCACCCAGAAGCCCGGGTATGCTAAAAAAAACAATACCACATATTAAATTAAACATCATACCACAAATCAATCCTGCTGATAAAACAAGGAACATACCAGCATCAATGCCCGGAAGACCTGATATTTTATTCATTACGCTTTTCATTATATACCCTCTTATTGTTTTGAATAATCTTGCAGATATGAGGAATAACCAAAGATATCATCCAATTCTGCTATTATGTAGTTTGTTACAACGTTTTTTCTTTTAATCATGAATCCTGCAGCACGATGCACCCAATAATCCTGCTTGTTATAGGGACATGAGCTGATACATGACATGCACTTTAGATTTTTTGAAAGATATTCCCAACATTTATCAGAATCAACAGCCCATTTTTCCACTCCATTCCTTATAACAGGTTCACCATAAGGAATAGCCTGTGCAGGACATGTTCGGGAACACTTGTTACATACTGAACAAAACTTTTTCACTCCAAGATCTACTGCTTTATCCGGCACGAGAGGAAGATCTGTAGTGACAATTGAAAAAGTTCCTCTTGGTCCAAATTTGCTGTTTATAACCATGCCGTTTTTACCAACCTCTCCCAAGCCTGCAAGAATTGCCAAAGGAACCAGCTGTACTTCGGACCATCTGTTAAAATGAGCTCTGGCTGGATAGCCAAGACTGCGTATATGCTCAGCAAGCTGTACCGCTATTGATCCACCTTCACTAAAAAATTCCATTGACTCTTCAACTTCCCTAATAACATTTTCAGGGATTAAACCATGTGTTTTTATATCAAGACCTGAAAGGTATGCAGCAAGTTCCTCAGGAAGTGATGAATATGAATCCTGATAAGGAAGCGGTGCTGTAGGGCCCGCAAGCCTGTGACTAACTCCCTTTCCCAAAACAATCGCATACCTGTGATTAAGAGTAAGGGGTTTGCCATTTATATCATTTGAATATACATATTCCGGTTTCAATTCAGTAATACCTACATCATCAATACCATATGAAAGTATTTCTTCTTTAAGCTTCTGAGTTAAAACAACCGGGTCTATAACTTCTACCTGTACAGGATTAACCCGGCCATCTCTCTTTACTGTATTCTTAAGCTTGCCCATGCATATGTCATAAATAGTATAATCAAGCTCGTTTTTACTGGAATCTATAACCTTTATTAAAGATCCACTACCAGGTTGTTTGCTCGCATCCTTTTTTTCAATTTCACTTACAACACCATAAGTACCTAATTTTTTTTGATCTTCCCCATCTCCATAAGGAGGTGTGGGTATAAATAAAAATCCAAAAAAAAGTGTATAAATAATCATAAAGTATTTAATAAAATTTTTGAACCCTAAGCTCTCAGGCC
Organism: uncultured Leptospirales bacterium; assembly: GCA_964649175.1. Lineage (GTDB taxonomy): Bacteria > Spirochaetota > UBA4802 > UBA4802 > UBA5550 > JBBAGC01. Next base: position 13,985 of record CAZYPA010000019.1, read on the forward strand.
CTCTTTTCCTTTTATAAATTATTAATGTTACCAAAAGAAGCACCATAAAAAGAAATACAAACAAGGAAACAAGCAGTGCCTGTAATTCTCTCTCAGAAAATGATATGGTTGCATAATAAAGCATAAAAAAAGCTATAACTGCTCCCCAGGTAATTGCATATATTTCCCAGAAACTCCATTTTGATCTCATATAATCCTCCGATAATACAGTATAATCTCAGCCACTGATTTTTGAAAATGCCACAACACCAAGTCCAGCCTGACATATTAAAAATCCGGCAAGCTCCATTCCAGACGGTCTTATATCATTAAAAAGCCAGAGAATTGCCACAGAAACCCACGCAGTAGCAAGCCAGATAATTGATATTTCATAATAGCTTAAAGTAAAAGTAACCTTTGCTATCTGTGTCATTGCACCACTGCCAATGAATATAATAATCGTTACCAATACGATAACTGGTTTTTCAACAAGCAGAAGTTTAATATACTCTGCAGGACCATTGGCCTCTTTCCACACCATACCTGAAATGTATGCTGAAACAGCCATGAATAAACACGCTATCAAATAAAAAATAATTAAATTCACAAGTTTATCCTTTTTTGAATTCGCTCCTGACTTTGGAGTCACAAATAATTTTTTCATAGCATAAGAAGATTAATGCCCTGATAAAAGTAAATAAGGCCCACTAATACAGAAGCACCCTTCCCAATTTTTGAGTATAACTCATTTTTTCCTATATGGCCGGAAAATCCGGCAGGTAGAAGAAAAAGAGTTGTTGCTAAAAAAAACGCAGAAAAGAATACAAGCCCAAAAGCAGGGTTGTTTGATCTTTCCATAGAATATGTAAATGCCAGCAAAAATGGCGGGCAAAGATTTACGCCAGCAAGAATCCCAAGTATATATGGGAACTTTCTGTTGCCAACAAACCTTGTTGTAGTTTTACAAAAACTCAAATGACCAAAACCAAATCCAAGCCCATACATAATAAGAAGTACTGACATTAAAAGCCATGATACCACTCCTAATGTTCCAAGACTCTTACCAATTACACTTCCAAGGTAACCGGAAAGAATTCCAAAAAACATATATGCGAAAAAACGGCCAACTGTAAACTTTCCTATAAATTTCCACACAGCACTTCCACTAAGATTGTTGCTTTCACCAAGAGTAAAAGAAAGCAACACCGGAAGACAGCCCATCATACAAACAGGACCAGTAGTAATTCCCAGTATAAGTCCATTTATGAGAGCATCAGACATATTATTCATGAGAATGCCCATCCTCCTCAACCAGCTCAATCAATCCAAGCTTATGCATATTATGGATTATTTCATCCCTGACTTCAGGTCTTACCCTATCCCATGTCCAGGGTGGATCAAATGTCATTACAAGTTTTATTTTTTTAATACCATCAATTGATGTAAGGATGGCTTTTACATCGTCTACAATCTGCACAGAAAAAGGACACCGCTTAAATGTAAGGGTCATAAGAACATCAAGATCCCCCTCTTTCATTTTAACATCATAAAAAAGACCCAAATCTACAATATCCACACCAAGCTCCGGGTCTATAACCTGTCTTAAAGCTTTCATAATATCTTCTTTGCCAGGATATTCTAGCAATGAATCATCTGAATAGGATTTACCTTTCCAGTTATATTCATCTTTCAGCCCTTTTGATGGTATAGAAAGAAATATCAGCACACCAAGAAAAACAAGAAGTATAACAAATAGAATTTTTTGAACTTTTTCTATCATGATTTCCACTCCACATTACTTTACATTTCTAGTAACAACCAGATAATAAGGTATTTAAACCAGAATTCTCATCTTGAAAAATAAATCAGGAATTACTAAATTATTTTCAAGAAACATAAAAATTTGATAAAAAGTTTAAGAAGTGCTATTTAGTGGTTGTATTATCAAAATATAGCATATATGAATAATTATGAACTGATATAAACTGTATAATAAAGTAAGAAGATCGAATATTATTAAATATTGAAGTGTAAGTATCATGATTATTACATAAACAATTCAATAATTCCTGATTTACCAATAAAACCTTTTAAAAATCAGGAATTACTAGATTATTTATTAAGTTTATTTTTTGAAATTATTCTGCTATTAAAATAATTATAAAAATTAAAAAAAAATTAAAATGAATAACATGAATGACATAATTACTCCTCAGTTTCAGATATATAATATTTATGATAAAAATAATAATATCAACGAAACTGTATATGAGTTTGAACGCTGCTATATTAAGCCTGAAGTTATTGAAATAATTAATTCAGGAATAAAAAACTGGCAGCAAACAAATTATAAATGGCTTATAGGTCCGGAAAAAATAGAAATAACACCTGATTTTATCAGGTTTTCTATAGATGGAGCAATTAAATACACATCTATATTAAACTGGGTTGCTAAAAATAATACAGTAGAAAACATTCTGAATACTGTCATTAACATAACAGAAAAATATGCACTAATCAATAATAAGGACCTTCTTAACAGATCTGTAAAAACAGAAAATATTCTCATAAGCAGCATAAATAATAAAGATAATATTAAAATAAAACTTTTCCCAATAAACCTTTTTAATGATATACTCTATGGAAAGGAATCCATTCCAGATGAGGAATGTGTTCTAAATGACATGATCTATCTTGCACCGGAACACCTATACAATGAGAATATCTCCCTAAAAGGTGTTGCTGAAATTTACTCTCTTGGAGTCATATTCTATGAACTCTTTACAGGAATAACTCCATTCAAATCATCCGAATACGAAGAACTAATGTACTCCCATCTTTTCAGAGAACCGGTTCAGATGATTGATTTTAACATGGATATTACACCTGAGATCTCAGAAGTAATTTCCAAAATGCTTAACAAATCCCCATATGACAGATACTCCACTTTTAATGGCCTGTTATACGATCTCAGTTTATGCAAAAAATATTTATCAGACTACAAAAAACCAAAAGAATTTATAACCGGAACCAGGGATATACTCCGAACCTTAAGAATACCTGACAAGTTGTATGGAAGAGAAGAACACGTTAGCACCATGATTGAACTTTTTAATGAGTCTAAAAATGGCAGCAAAAATACACTTTTTATATCCGGGCCTTCAGGTATTGGTAAAACATTCCTTATAAAAAAAGCCATAAAGCCTCTTGTAACAACATCAGGAATATTTATAACAGGTAAATGTAAAAGCATTTCTAAAAACATACCATATGAACCTTTTATTGAAGCCCTTAACCAGCTTATAAGCCCTATACTTATTGAACAAAAAGAAATTAAAAACATATGGAAAGAAAGCATTTTAAAAGCTGTAGGCAATAATGGCCGTATAATCACAGAACTGCTCCCTGAAATGGAGCAAATTATTGGAGAACAACCCCCTCTGCCGGTTTTAAGTGGAGAGGAGAATAAAAACAGAATTAATGCAGTATTGCTTAAATTTTTAAATGTATTCATTACATCTACGCGCGTTTTTATATTATTCATTGATGACATACAATGGATTGATAATACAACATTATCATTATTAAAATATATAATTGCTTCAAAATCAGTTAAGTCATTCCTTCTAATTGCTGCATACAGGGATAATGAAATTTCTGAATTTCACAGTCTTACAGTATTTAAAAATGAAATAACTTCCTACGGAATTCCATATACCGAAATAAAGCTAAAGCCTCTTGAATTAATCAGCATAAGTCAGATGATGGATGAAACAATTAAAGCAGACATGTCTGAAAATCTAATGCTCTCAGAAATGGCTCTTAAATACACAGAAGGGAATCCACTCTATTTAAAAGAATTTATGTGGAAAATATATTCAGAAAAATTATTAAAGTTTGAAGATTCCACAGGCTGGCAATGGAACAGTAAAGGTATTATTAACCTCTATGAATCTGAAAATTTTGTAACAGCAATGATTAGTCGCATGAACAACCTGCCGGCAAAAGCACAGCTATTTTTAAAATACGCTGCTTGCATAGGCGCACCATTTACACTCACTATAATTTCAGAAATGATGCAGGTTAATGAAGATGAACTTAAAGAAATTGCTGATGCACTTATCCATGAAGGCTTTTTGCAAAGTTCTGACTCTAAGCTAAAATTTACACATGATAGAGCACTTGAATCTGCTGAAGCAATAATCGATAATAAAAACGAAAGTGCATTAATACATTACAGAATTGGCAAATACCTTTTTGATTCAATTACAGAACACGAAAATGATACGAATATATTTGTTATAGCTAATCATTTTAATGTTGCCATGGAAATCCTCACTCCTGAAGAAAAAATAAAATTAATGGAAATTAATTTTAAAGCAGGAGAAAAAGCTAAAAGATCAGCAGCTTACGAACTTGCGCTTGTTTTCTACTATAAAGCAGCAGATATAGCTGATAAACAAATTTTAAATAACGAAGAAAAAATCAAAATTTATCACGAATGTTTTACCTGCGAATACCTTAATGGAAATTATGAAAAAGCCTATAGCCTTTTTAGACTTATGATGAATCTTTGCAAAACAAACTTTGAAAAGGTTAAGGTATATAAAACAAACGTGCTTTTACTAATGCACCTTAGCAAGCCTGAAATGGCCATAGACATGGGGCTTATTGGACTAAAAATGCTTGGTGTTAAAATCTCTAAAAATCCCAGTAGAATTGAACTCATCATAGAATACCTGAAAGCCAAGTTTTGGCTACACCGTAAAAACTATGACATACTCCTCACCATGGAAAACATTACTAATCCATATATTATTATGACAATGGAACTGCTCTATACTTTATGGATGCCGGCCTATGCAGCTCATACATCAAATAAAAACCTGATGAAATTCCTGACTCTTAAAATGGCAAACCTGACAATGAAACACGGCCTTTGCAGCACATCCCCATTTGCATTTATAACACTGGGTATTATCTTTGGCCCTGGCAAAGAGCATTATTTAGAGGGATACGATTTTGGGCTGCTTGCTCTAGAGATGATCAAAAATGAAAAAATTATCAATAAAGAAGTTGAATGTGTAATCAATGTTTTTTTTGCTTCTTTCCATGCTCAATGGATGCATAGCTATGAGTATGCAATCCCATTCTTCAAAAAAGCTCAGGAATTAGGCACAAAATATGGAATTTTTTATTATACAAGATTAAACAGGGTTTTTTTTACAGCAGCAAGACTTTTAAAGGGTGATAGCCTTGACAGTATAGTGAAAGAGGCCCTTGAACATATAAACAACATGCACCACCCTGGAAATGCCCATTGGTATGCAATCATAAGCATGATAAAAAATATATTTTATCTGCAGGAAGGCAACATTGATTTTTTCTACAATGATAGAAAATTTGATGACACTGAATTTTTGAACAATCTAAAAGAAATTGAAGTTAAACAACCCCTGCACTGGTTTTCTGTTTTCCGTGCAAAATCTCTTCTAATTTTTCATAAGTTTGATGAAGCCCTAAAATCTATGGAAATTGCTGATTCTGTTCTTATAGGTCATTTGGCATCTTCTATTATTCCAGAACATCGTTTTATACAATCAATTGCCATCATAAACAGAACAATCAAAAAAGATATTATAAACCGAATCCGTTACTCACGAATACTTCATAAAAATTTATTATACCTTAAAAAGGCAGCAAAATCATGCCCGGAAAACTATCTGCATAAATATTATATTATCAAGGCTGAAAAAAATAAAAAAAGAAAATGGAGTATAAGTTCAACACGATATTACGAAAAAGCCATAAAGGAAGCTAATAAATCAGGCTTAATCAATGACCTTGCATTGCTATATGACCTGCAAGCATCATATAGCAACAGATTAAATCTAATTGATGCTGAACATACACAGCTTAAAAAAGCACACCATTATTACAATATATGGGGAGCTAAAAAAAAGGTTGAAGAGCTGGAAACCAGCTATCCTTTCCTTAAAGTTAATTCTGAAGCAGATGAAAAAAATAGAGCTACACAATCTGATAGTTTAGAATCATTTTTAACTTTATTTGAAGATATGCTTACTGTGTTGAACAAACTCAATCTTCCTGAAAAATCAAAGAGTATTTCTGAAGTTTTATATAATCATTCCCTGGGCGAAAGGATTATTCTTCTTATAAAAGAAGATAAATCCTTTTTTGTAAAATCCGCAATCGATTCCAGAGGTTTTTCATTTTATGAAACAGGTGCAAGCTCTGAATTTTTATTCATAGACGAAATAACTGAAATATTAGAAAAAACTGAAAAATGTGACCCATATTATTCTGATATAATATCTTCCGCGGATAGCAGCACTGGATCCTTTTTTGCTGCTATACCTGTAATGAACAATGAAAATGCAGAAGGGTACTTCCTCATACAAAAATTTGATAAACCCTTTTCTACACAAGACAAAAAAATAATAAAAATTTTAACATCAATGCTCCACGAAACAGATAGCAGCAGTATATGCAGAAAAAGTAAAACTGCTGATTTAAAAAAGGATATTTTAAGTTCAAATCTTAATGATCTCATCAGAAGCAGGCTGTTCAAAATAATTGAGCAGAAAAAAATATTCAGAACAGAGGAACTAACTCTTACAATGCTTGCAAAGGAGATTGAAATTTCACCACAACAGTTATCAGAGTATATCAATAACAATCTCAATATGAATTTTAACTCTTTAATCAATAAGTATAGAATTGATGAAGCTAAAAAAATACTCGCTGATGAACCGGAAAAACCAATCCTCAATATTGCCTATGATGTAGGGTTCAACTCAATATCTGTATTCTATAATGCTTTTTTAAAAAATGAAGGAATACCACCAGCTAAATTCAGAAAAAATGTTTTAAAAGGAAAATCCGGCTCTCTTCCTGAACAATAAAATAATTTATTGTTCAGATTAATTCTGCATTTAGGATTCTGACTTAGTCTCTTCATGTAACTTCCTGAATGCTGCTGGAGTAATCTTTTCAAATTTAAGAAAGGCCTTGTAAAAAACTGAAAGAGAATTAAAGCCTACCTCAAATGCAATTTGTAAAATTGTTTTATCATTATCCTCAACAATAATTTTTTTTGCCTCTTCAATCCTGTATTTGTTTATAAAGGAATTAAAATTCATATTAAAATAATTATTAATGAATTCTGAAAGCTGCGCAGAGGTTACTCCTATCTCATTTGCCAATATAGGAAGAGTAAGCTCCTCAGTAAGATATACTTTATCAGTATTAATTTTATACATAAGCCTGCTCATAATTACGTTATTAAAAGTATTGCTGTCCTTTTTGATATCAGAACTTTTTCTCCTGATTTCAGACACGCTGTTTAAAAATACTGAACCGAATGTTGAAACTACACGAATTGCCCTTTTTTCATCCTCGCTGAATTCCTCCTTCCTCTTTTCAAGATAAAGTACTGAATGAATTTTCCCTCTTTGCTCAAGGGGAATAAGCGCAATTGAAACCACACCTGTAGCTCCATTTTCATTAGTACAAATATGGAAGATAACATCCCTGCTCAGGTTATTATCCTTTTGCCTGAATATATCCTCAACAGGAACTTTCCCGATAAAATTTCTTGGTTTATCATATAAAGAAAACAATCCATCATACATCTCGGAATTGACCATAACCTTATCTTTAACTGAAACAAGATATATAATAGTGTCTGCAATCCCATTAGAATATATAAGACCTGAGACTTTCTCAAGAAGAATGTCCGCATCATCCTCTTTCTGCAAATCAACAAGGCTATCAAGAACAGAGGTGAGAATATCTTCTTTATCATTTTCAACTGAAACTTTTTCTTTTTCCTGTGCTTCAGCAATAAATGAATACTTCTGTTCCAGCTTTCTAAGCTTAGCCTCTGCTCCCCAGTACTTATAGCATTCATAAGCTCTTTGTGTGGAGATCCTGAAGAGATCTTCAGCACCTGATTCTTTATAAAACTTTGAGGCACATTCATATGCAAATGCAGCATCATTAATATAATTATTGCCTAATGCAAGATCAATTGCACGATTATAAAAAACAACTGCCTTAAACCTGAAAAACGAACTCTTCAAAAATTCCGCACGTAAAAGCATATATTTATGCATAAAATTATCCGGAGAATTTTTAGCACATCGCTTAATAAACTTCATATTTTTTTTCAACATTAAAGATTCTCTTATCCTTTGGAAAAAATTTCTTTTACATGGACTATTCAGTGTTGAAATCGTCTTAATATACAGATGTTCAAATACCACCGGAGAGGCAAAATGCCAGTTTACAACCAGATCCGCAACATGAATATTTTCCAAAGCTTTATCAAAGTTCTCCAGCTGCATATATGCTTTAGCTCTGAAAAGATGAAACCAGTGCATTGGCTGTTTAACCTCTCCTTTTTTGAGCTCTTCGATAAATTTCATCTGCATGTGCTTTGACTCAGAAAGCTCATCATAACCAGTCATAAGCTCAATACTTTTTTTAATAGAACTAATAGCTTTTACTGCAAACCATGGATTGTTATTATTCATCTTCAAATCTTTAAGATAATCTGTACATAGCTTATCTACTTCACAAAGAGCTTTCCCCTGAATTAATATGGTTCCAACATAAAAAACCCTGCTTAAAGCAGTATAATATACAAGCCCATTCTTTAAACCAATTTCCATAGCCTTATTAAAAAAAGGAATAGACTTACTATAATGATGAATCCATGAAGATTGAAAACTCGCAAAATAATAATTTAATATACACTCCATTTTATCATTCGGCACTATCTCATTAAGCCTAAGTGCAAGTATTCCAAGATTATATCCATATTTGAATTTTCCTACACCTGCACCATATATTATTCCCAAAGTCATAAAGGCAAAGGGTGAAATGTAACACAAGCCATGATCCAGCGTAATATTGGCCATCTTTAATGTTAAAAGCTTCATTAAGGAATGATTATGTGTATATGCAGGCATCCATAATTCAAAAAAAAGCTCCATGGCAGCCAGAATTTCATCATTATCCAGTTTTTTCATTTCAATAATGGATGCAAGATTTCTGTTCAACATCTTGGTTTTAAAAGCAACCAGCTCTTTAAATATTAGTCCTTTTCCGGGGTTTTTACTGATATTAATATCAAGGATCTTCAACCCCTGAATCCCCATTTCAATTGCCATCTCCGGTCTGCTAAAATTAAAAAGGAGCATGCTATTAATAGTATATATTCTTACCCTCTCTGCACGGGTCATAGACATCTTGTTAAGAATAGAAAAGAGCTCATAAGATCTCTCCATATTATCCATCATATATTCACAAATAAAGCATTCAGTATAAATCTTCAGAAGATAGCGATTTTTTCCCTCATCACCAACAATCATTTCTTTTTGAATAATCTCTATGGCATCATAGAGATATTTTAATGCAGCCTCATAGGCATAGGACCTTTTAGCCATTTCACCAGCCTTGATATTCAATTCAGCAAGAGAAAATTTCTCTTCCTTAGTCAGCATTGTTAATGCACGCGTCAGATGATTTATTATATCAAAGAGCAAATCATTATTACCAGCTCTTTCCCTTCTCTTTAATGCCTGCCCGATTTTGTAGTGTGTCTCACTAATTTCTTTCTCTGTTAATAATGACTGGGCACCCTCAATTATTTTATCATGTGAAAAAAAATAAACACTCCCTCTCTGCCTGTAATAGCCATCCCTAATCAATGGCTTTATCTCCTCATTTATAAATCCGGGAGAAACATCTATAACCTCACTTAAAAGTTCAATAGTAAATGCATTCCCAATACAACTCGAATTCTTAAGCATATCAATTGCAACAGGCCGATGCTCTGTCATCCTGTTTATCATAGTTCTTATTATGCTGTCTGATTCGTAAACATGCAAAATCTGGCTATTATCCCAGGTCCATCCTTTTTCACTATTATACTGAAGAATTCCATTTTTATAAATATTACTAATGAACTCTCTAATATACAAAGGATTTCCATCAGTGAATTTAAGGGTTAATTCAGATAGTTCCCGAACCCTTTGATCATTTACGCGAATAGTGCCGGATATTATACTAATAATATCTATTATATCAAGAGGCTTTAGTTTAATTTCCAGCTCATTTGTAATGGTTCCATGAATCTCATCCCTGAATATTTTAAGATTATGATATTCAGTAATCTCATTATCCCTATAGGAACATAAAAAAATAAGAGAACCAACATCCTCTGAACTCAAAATATACTTCATCAGGGAAAGAGATGCAGAATCTATCCATTGAGCATCATCAATAAAAATAATAAGAACCTGCTTAAGAGGAGTAAATATTCTGATAAGCTTTGAAAAAACAATATTTATCCTGTTTCTATTTTCATCACTCTCTAAAACAGGAATGGGTGGGGGCTCTCCTAGGAGTTCTTTAAATCTAGGAATCATGTCCACAATAATTCTAAGATTATCCCCAATTGTATCTTTAATGCTATCCTTCCATATCTGCTGCACTTCACTTGACTCAAGAAGGATTAAATCAATAATATGATTGAAAGCTTTAACCAATGGAAAATAGGGAATATTTCTCTTTATAGCTTCACATTTCCCTGAAAGAAATGAAACTGAATCACCAGCAACAGGATTGATTGTTTTTTTTATGAGTGCTGTTTTCCCTATACCAGAAGGCCCAGTAATAAAAAGCACCTGTTTAGATCCCCTTCTGGCAGCCTCAAATGAGCTCTGTATTGTCAATACAGCCTCTTCCCGTCCATAGAGCTTTGAAGGGATCCTTAATTTTTCCGGAATATCATGCTGACCAGGAATGAAGCCAATTACATCTTTTTGTTTGCCTATATTCTTAAGAGCATAATCAAGATCATAAATAAGCCCTGGAACTGTTATGTATCTGTCCTCCCCGGACTTGGCAATCATTTTCATTACTATTTCTGACACATCGTGGGAGATGCTATGGTTAAGATTAATAGGAGCCACTGCCTCTCTAAAATGATGAGAATAAACAAGTTCGTCAGGTTCATCTGACTGAAAGGGGGTAATACCTGTTAAGAGCTCATAAAGTATTATACCTAAAGAATAAATATTACTACTAATATCAAAAGTCTGCTCTTCATATAGCAAAAATTCAGGAGCAGTATATTTAAGTTCATTTAAAATAAAATCAACTTCCGGAATCTGATTTTTCCCATACTTTATGTCAGAAGCTGTATTTATTGGTGAAAAGATTAGCCTGTTGTCTTCTTCAAAAAAAATAATATTTTCCGGTTTTATAATTCGATTAAACAATCCCACATCATTCAGCAAATTAATCTTCTCAGATATATCAATAATAAGCTCTATAGCCAGATCCGGATGCATCTTTCCGCTATTTCTTAATTTAGCTTTCAAACTTTTATCTGATTTCAAAGAAGATATATACACAACATCATTTTCAACCTGTTTTATTTCCGGCATTTCAAGCCAGTTAAAGCTGTTTATATTCTCTTTTTGTGGTGTAATTAACAGTGTTTCCAATACGTCCTCTTTAATACACCTTGTTTTAACTTCATACACTATCCTGGTTTTACCCTTTTTATCCAACTCATCACACAAGGTAAACTGCTCATTACTGAATATTAAGTCTCTCATAACCCCCCCGATCGAATTAAAAAACTCAAATCCGGAACTTTAAAATATCTCTACATGCAAAGTAAGCCTATTATATAATGTATAATCGAAAAAATACAACTTCTTTATAAATTGAGAACTCCGGATTCATTTATCGAATAGATTCATAATAAAATAATAGTAAAATACGGGTATATTTAAATATGAAAAGGGGATTATGACATTAATCAGAGAGCTGATACAAATTAAAGTTACATTATTAAATTGTTTTCTTTAATTTATTCATAGGACCTGGTTCTTCACACCTCATATCCTGCATTTCATACTACTAAATATAATATTAAATAATATTGATAATCTGGAGGAAATTCGATTAAAAAGGTCTGATCAACCAGATATACTATTAAATAAAATAAAAAGGAGTTGTTCATGGATGATAAAATGAAAAAGAGAATACTCATTGCTTTATGGTCTCTGACAGCTTTAACCATTGTCTGGTTTTTTGCTGCAGACTTGAGTATATATGCTTTTTTAACCTTTTTTGTAATGCTTGCTGCCTCTTTCATGGCCTGGGGTATGTGGGGAAACATTACAGAAAGTTTGAGAAAAAAAGCAATACTGGGAGCCAATGTTTTCTGGATAACAATGGCAGTTTTAATGCTATTCCCCTTTCCAGTTCCAGACAGGCCTGAATATGTAGTTGGAGAAGTACACAGGTTCAGCGAACCCAACCATGGATGGGGACGAGGTCTTCTTGGCGCACTAGGACCAAACCTTGTAAACCACGGTCTTGTTTATACCAACCCTGACGAAATAAAGGGACTTGGTGATTGGGGCGCACTTCCTACATTTGTAACAACCTTCCCTCTGGCTCGTGCTACTTTTGCAGGCACATCCTTAATGGATCAATACAGGGACAGTGTAGCACATGGAGGCGAACCGGTTAAAATAACCCCTTACCCATGGACATCCTGGGAAGGACCTAACAGAGAAAAAAAGATCGGATGGAACAAGGGGGATCTGCTTCTTGGAACCGTAGCACATAAAGTTGGCTATGAAAAAGCTAAATATACCCCTGAAGAAAACTCACTAATGATAAAAGAAATAGGGAAATGGCTTGGTTCAATGACTGTTGGGATATGCAAGGTTGATCCGCGCTGGTTTTACTCCCATGACTTTACTTCAATGGGAACCCCTCTTAGCCTTGAAGATGTTAAAGATATGAAATACGCTATTCAGGTTTTCACAGACCAGAATTGGACTCGCGTTCATAATGATCCGGGCCATTCATGGTGGAGTATCACCAAGAGTGGACAAGCTTATAGTACAAGTGCCTGGATAGCGGTTAGATTGGCTCATATGCTCCGTGACATGGGCTATAAAGGCCGTGTGGGGCATGGCGGGATAAACTATGACACGCTTGAAACAGCTTTTTCTGTATATAATGGCTTAGGAGAGTATGGCCGTTTAAGTGATGCTGTTATACCAACTGCCGGGGGTTTAAGATTCAAATCAGCTACAGTTTTAACTGACTTCCCTCTTGCTGCAGATGATAACAAAAAAGGACACGGAATAACTAAATTCTGTGAACACTGTGACAGATGTGCAAGAGCATGTCCGGTTAATGCCATCCCTATGGGGGACATGACTGTTGAAAATGGCGTTCTAATGTGGCATGTTGACAAAGACAGATGCGTTCGTTTTAGAGCAGGTAATCTCAATGGGAACTGTTGTAATGAATGCCTGAGGGTATGTCCATACAACAAACCTGATACCCTGTTCCATAGACTGGGAGTTTATATCACACGTCACTCACCAATTTCGGCATACCTCTTTGGCAACATCAATGCTATTGGTCTTGAGGACTGGCTTGACTTTGAGACATCATCCGATTCGGGCAACTTTAATATAAACAGGCCTGCAAGATGGGTACAGGAAGATGAAGGCTTCAAGATGAAGCTTCCCTATGTAATAGGCACATATGTTTTTACTGAAGAAGACCGATCTACAGTTGAGGAGTGGTCAACAGGTGTTGGTGCTGAAATGGGGAAAGTAGGTCTTAATTATAAAGGCATTAAATGGGGTAAAATACCTGAAAGGCTTCTTGATGAAAACGGTAGGAACAGAAATGTTCACTGGGATTATGAAGAAGGCGAACTTCCCAAAGGATTACAGTGTCCTGGTAAATACGTGCCAATAGAAGAGGTTACCAAACTTCTAAAAGCAGGAAAGCTTTTTACAGGCGGATGGTATAAAAAAGATGAAGATGTTTACCCCAGAAGATCTGAAAAATATGAAAAAGGTCTTCTCCTGGTTGAAGATGCTGTTAAAATGTGGGAAAAGGAGTAAATCATGAAAGAAATTAAAATAGCATTAAGTTTAAAATGGTATGAGATTATACTAATCATGATAGAGTTAGGATTGCTGGCTGGAGGATTATGGGCTTTAGCAGATTCTCTCATGATAGGAAGCCCGGTAGCTGCATGGAAATTCCTTATTCTCTTCATAATTTGGGCTCTTCCTGGTGCGGCAATTCTTTTATTTTTCAAACCTGCCAAGACAGAGGAGTAAAACTTATTTTTTCAAAATGACTATAAAAGAAAAAATCCATAGAGGTAGGGACGTAGAGGCAGGAAAATTCGTAGAGGTAGGTCTGAGACCTACCTCTACGTCCTTACTATATCATAAAACCTATTCCTGTAAAATCTCTAAAAATAAAAAAGCTCCGAAAATTTTTCGGAGCTTTTTACAATACTTTATGCAGGCCACGAGGGACTCGAACCCCCAACACTCGGTTTTGGAGTTTGAAAAGCTAAAGTATTAGACCGTTTTTCTGCGTTTCTCAATGTTTATTACTGTATCTATAATATAGAAGAAAATCAACCATTTTTTTATCTATGTATATCGATGTTTATGTCTGTTTTTTTATTCATGCTACATTTATGCTACACGAAAAGATTTATATCTTCAAGTATCATGATAGTAGAGAAAAAAGATTGAACCAATCCAGCAAACATTTTGAATACATCCTATCCTATAGCCAGTAGATGGGAGTTTCCATTAATATATAAAATGTCCTATCCAGGATTTAATCATACAATTTTCTTAAGCTTTTTCAACTATTCAATTACGATTTTTACCGACTCAAAAATTGAATCCCCATTATAATTGACACTTCGAATCTTCCCAATAATTGGAATTATTTGACCTTTTGAAAACTTCAATGCCTTTTCCTCAGATTTAACAATTAAGATTATTTTAGTATCTATCAGTTGTTCATCGTCATTATCACTTGAGGGGCTACTATTTTTAATCCCATCTCTGTATTCAGAGTAACCTTCTTCATCCGGAACTGGTATTTCACACTCAATATTATAACGCCCTGTTTCGACAAAGCACTTTTCACAAAAAGCTAGCTGTATTCCAATAGCCCATGCTAACAGCGGATTGCTGTCAATATCTCCATCACCAATAAATGCTGCCGATGCCGGATCGTTTTTTAATTTACGGATTATTTCTTTAGTCTGCTTTATCCCATAAGCGGATAATTTTTTTTCGGGAGTTACATCTTCAACCCTGACTGCTTTTATAAAAAGTGGTTTTCCGGAATATGTTTTATTGATTTGAATTAGTTCCTCATTGAGTTTCTTCTCTTTATGTCTTGCCTGTAGTGTTGAATCTTCAGAGCTTTTTTTGAATTGTCTTACTTCAGAGATAATTGAAAGAATAGTTTTCGAGTCAGTTTCCCATATCTCCATGGAAGACGAATTTTGGGGATCATTGTCAGCCTCTTTGATAATTCTATTACTGTTGTAATTATCATTTATTGAATCTGATTCTTGAGAGAATATTTGCTGGTATGTAGAGAAATAAAATAGCATGAAAAGCAATATATAGATTTTTTTCATAAGGCGTCTCCATATTAAAATTATTTTTTTTGCTCTTCTCTTCTTTCAGCCTCTTCAAAAATTCTTTTGTATTGAGGTGATCCTATCTTAACAGGGATAGGCAAAGACTTGTCTTCTCGCCACGCATCAAGCTTTCTATCTACTTCAGCACCAGAAACCGCTTCATATATATTCCTATTAAATTGAACCAGATTGATACCAATTTTTCGTGGTTTTTTCTTTTCCTTTTCCGCTTCAGTTTTGATATGATGAGCCGGTCTTAACTCATATTTCTTTAAAATTTCCGGAACTTTGTCAACTACTCTACCAAGCTTTTCATCATATTCCTGAATTTTTAGATCAATAGGTAGAAGTTCAAAGTGACAAGTATAGTCTTCTTCAATATGAGGATAGGCACATATTCGATATTGTTCATGGTAATAATTATGTTTATTAAACCAGATGGCTGTTTCAGTATGCGGGTCACTAATGTTATAATGGGATAGCATATCAATGTTACTATCAATCATTGAACGAGGCAATAAGCGCACTATTTTTCCGGTATGTGTTTCACACCATTCGCAGGGAGTATCGGCATGGAATACAAAATATATTTCGAAATTTTTGGCATCTTCTTCATAGTCAAGTAACCGCATGTTATTGTGAATATATTGCAATGAATTGGCAGCTATAAAATTCCAGTTGAGCTGAAGCGAAGGGTCAACTATTTTATTATAAACTCCCCGGAGTTCGATAATTGTTTCATTAGTTGATTTTAAAGGTTCATCCAGTTTTATTTTTAAAGTGCCGGTGTTGTCTTTAAAAGCAGTTCCATATATTTTGTTGTTTTTTAATCCCTTAACTACCCTGTCACCTTCTGTTATAGTATGATATTTCCAATACATATTACTTGCAAGTTTTACATCCGTTAAACCGTTTTGATATGCTATCCGTATTTCATCAATAATTTCTATTTGAGTATTGGCTTTCAATTCATTAAAGTCCAACAGGATAGGAAGAATGGCAAGACATTCTTCAAGGTCGGAATTATTTGTTTTTTCTGGTTCAGTTTTATTATTCATTTTTTAAAATCACTAATAGATCCATCCTTTATAATATCGTAGAGGATAGCGTAAAATGATTCAACTCATTCAAACACAAGATAAACCGCCTGTTTATTTTCAATACGAAACCGAAGCACTGTAAGGGCTATTTAACAAGATAATAGATGAAATTTAATCCTATAAATTCTTTCTATTTAACTTATACAATAAACCAATATTATTGATTTGTTATAGAACTAAGACATTAACTCATTAACTTTATTTGTATAGATGTTTCATCATGTGAATTTGTATATGGAAATCCGTCCCATAATATCCCGATTATTTTAGTATTAGCTGGAATTTCAAAAGTAATAGTACCTTTAATTTTTTGTTTAGCAAATAAAGATTTCATGGTTGGCAATCGATCAGATTGTCCGGATGCCAATGCACTATAAGTATATCCCGATTGATCAACGACTTTTGCAGCAAGAATTGGAGCAAAGTTTTGTAAGTTTTCTCCAGATATATTTTCAATTTCGAATAATATAGTAACAAATTTTGCAGAAGGATTAGATGGTTCTTGCTTAAATCGACCATGTATCATGTATGAGTTTGTATACACTACATCAAGAACATTTACCTCCAATAAATTATTAGTGTTTATTGTTTTAGATTTTACTGATTCAGCTTGAAGAGTTACTGATATCACTAGAATAAAAGCGATAAACAGATTAATTCTAATTTTTACAATTGATTTTAAATCTAGATTTTTCATAACTTCCTCGTAATTATTTTAGTATCATTCGATTTAAGGGGAATTACCCAAAACTCTAATATAGACACGTCATATATGACGTGGACAGATGTGTCAACTGCTTTTATAATCTTGAATATGACCTATAATATATTCCATGAAAGAGTTGTCAGAAAAATTAAACAAGTAAGACTGGAAAAAGGTCTTACTCAAGAGAATATGGAAGAAGGTGTATATGCTTTAAATGTTAGAACCTATCAGCGTATTGAAAATTCTGAAACAGATATAACACTAAAAAATTTGTATCTCATCTCTAAACAACTAGATGTTGATATTAAAGAATTTTTTAATTTTGAATAAATCTACACAGGCACTTCATAGTTTGCCACTTAAGACCTACAATGAAAATTATTTTTAAAAAAATTATCAAATTCGTTAATTGATTTTATTTCTCTAATATTTTTTATGAAAAAAATTATAATCTTAAAAAACTGAAAATCAAAATTATCAAAGCTGAAAAAATTAATTAATCATGATAAATCTTCATTTTCAGACACAGGCTTTGGCCTAACTGCCGGAATAACTTCTATTGTTCCAGACAATTCTGTTCTTTCAGTAACCATATTTAAAATTTTTGCGAGTAATGCCAGGGCTTGATTTT
>CAZYPA010000020.1:0-31048 GCA_964649175.1 uncultured Leptospirales bacterium
AAAGGGGTCAGAGCATTAAAAGGGGTCAGAGCATTAAAAGGGGTCAGAGCATTAAAAGGGGTCAGAGCATTATTAAAAATTTTTTATTTGACATTGGGATTACAAGGATAAATTGATATTTTTAATAAAATTTTTCATAATGAAATATAATAGAGTGGGTTGTGTGAAAAAGAAGAATATATATTTGGCTTTTGATATAGATGGTACAATTTATGATGCAGGAGATATTCTGGAAGAGGCATTTAGTGAAGGAATTGAATCTTACATTAAAAAAAAGCAGCATTTAGTATTAAGAAAACCCTCCAGAGAGGAGATTACAGCAACACTAGGCCTTCCTCTTGAAGAAATTTTTTTACTTCTATTTTCTGAACTGGATGAAGCTGCCAGAAGTGAGCTTGCTTTTATTTGTACAGAAAACCTGGTGCGCATGATAAGAGAGAAAAAAGGCACTCTGCTTGATGGTGTTTTTGAAACTATAGCAGAGCTTAATCGTAAAAATTATAAAATGCTTGTTGCTTCAAATGGGGTCAGAGCATATGTTGAAGCCATTTTGGAAACCTATGATCTTAAAAAGTTTTTTTCCAAACCATTTGTCTATCCTGAAGGGAGTATTGTTAACAAAACAGGTGTGGTTGAGCATTATATATTAGTACTTGATGATCTTGAGCAGATAATTATGATTGGTGATCGTTATACAGATCTTGAAGCAGCAGTAAAAAATAGCATCCCTTTTATAGGCTGTGCTTTTGGTCATGCAGGAGCAGATGAAATTATAGAAGAGAAGTATATTGTAAATAGTTTTAGAGAGATTCCAGATATTATCAGGGAAATAGCTGTGGAGAAAGGGGTTAGAGCATCTAATCAAGAAATAAAAGCGAGGAGTCATGAAATCAGTGAATGGGCATAAAATTATTCATACTTCTATTCAGATAATACTTTTATTACTAATATTGACTGGTTGTAATAGCAAAAAAATTTCTCTATCCAGACCTCTTTTGGGTACAATTGTAAATATTACTGTATATGGAGAAAGAAAAACAGCAGTTGAGGCAATAAATGCTGCTTTTACTGAGATTGAAAGAATTCAATCTCTTTTTAGTCCTTATGATAATAAAACAGATTTAGCTATGCTTAACAGGGAAGGGGGTCAGAGCATGGTAAAACTGGCTCCAGAAGTGTTTGATTTGATAAAACAATCTGTAGAAATAAGTACTGCAACAGCAGGAGCTTTTGATATTACTTTTGCTTCTTTAGGTAAATTATGGGATTTTCGGTTGGAAAATTTTGTTCCTCCATCCGGCCATGAAATAAAAGAAAAATTAAAATATGTAGGTTATAAAAATATTCTTTTTCATGATGCTACAAGTGAAGTTGGCTTTAGTAAAAAAGGGGTCAGAGCAGATTTAGGAGGAATTGCAAAGGGTTATGCAGTTTTAAAAGCAGTAGAGACTTTGCAAAAACACGGTATAAGCAGCGGATTTGTTAATGCAGGCGGAGATATCCAGGTTCTTGGCAAAAATGCAGGTAAACCCTGGATTGTTGGTATAAAAAATCCTTCTGACAATGGAATTATTGGCACATTTGCACTTTCAGGCACAGATTCTGTAGCTACAAGTGGGGCATATGAACGCTACAGGGAGTACAATGGGAAGCGATATCATCATATTATTGATCCCCAAAGCGGTTATCCCGCTGATTCAGGGTTGATTTCTGTTTCTGTAATATGCTCTGACCCTGTTTTAGCAGATGCATATGCTACAGCTTTTTTTGTCATGGGATTAAACAGAACATCAAAATTTATAACTGAAAACAGTGGAATATCTGTAATTCTTATTGATGATAAAGAGAGAATCTTCGTTTCTAAAGCCTTAAAGGGGCGAGTAGAATTAAAAAAACAATACACTGTTCAATATTTTTAATAAAGTATTTTTTTGTTAAATTATATTATGTGACTGTTTTTTTACAGGGATGCCAGATGCCTTCTGTATAACTTTTCATATTCAAGAAATCGGTTTACTCTTTCATTAAAGCTGTTTCCTAGATCGATAAAATATTGATGGGGTGTAATTTTAACTCTTGGTTTATGCTTCTTTTCAAGATAAACCTTTATAGTTCCGTAGGAGGATTCCCGGGGATCGCGGATTATTTTTTTTCTTACTGGATTATAGGCAATATACCATAATAACCAAAGAAGATAGGTTTGTGGATCTTCGGAATGTTCAATTATTTTGCATTTAAAACGTTCATTCCAGAGAGTTCCAGTTCTACCATGCATTCTGTTGTATTTTTCTGTTATTCTTGCCTTGATGAATTGCATTATTTTTGATATGCTATGATCTTTATTCAATGTTTTGATAACAATATGGAAATGATTTTCTACAAATTCCAAATGTATCAGCTCAAAAGAGTATTTTTCCAAAGCCATATTTATCGACTCCAGTGCCATTTCCTTTACAAAATCGGGAGAAAGCATATTTCTTAACTCAATACAGCGGGAATAGCAATGATAAGTTAAATCAGGTTCGCAAATTCTCAATGGTCTTGGCATTATGGTACCTCCTTATGTAATTGCTCTGACCCTCTTTATAAAAGCCTTTATATTGGCCTTGATAAAAACGGTAAATAATGAAGATTAAATCAGAATAGCTGATTATTGTATATATTTAGTGCTGCTTTAAGCATTAAAAATAGAATGAACATGCAGATGAAGGGTGTCATTTTATTCCTCCTGACTGAAAATTTAAGTGCGTCGTTATATATACGTTTTTGGAGGAATTTTTTTTGATTTTTTTTTAAAATTATGTTTTTTTTATTTTTAAATATGCTCTGACCCCCTATCCAATAATTTTAAATAATTAAATTGACTTTTATAAAAATTATTCCGTTTATTATACTGAATAACTCGTTGTGTATGTAAAATGCAGTTTAATCAGGATGCTTTTTTAAGCAGGGCATAAATTTTATTTTTTGAGAAAAATTTATTTTGTGGATATCTATAGCTGCTTAAAAAGCAGAAGTGAATTAGTTTTAAGTGTGTCTCCTGAACGCTTAAAAAAGGGTTTACTGCCAGCTTATGGATAGCTATTATAAGCCGATGAATATTTTAGACTTTATTATGTGGCAGGAAGTATTTGAGGGGTTTGGAAATTGGTTTGATACCCTCTTGCCTTAGGAAGGCGAATAAGGTTTTATTTTTCAGATGACTTTAAAAAAAATTTATAACAATTTTGTATTTGTTTTTTTCCATAAAATTTTAAAGGGATTTTGCTGATTTGATTATAAAACTTATTAAAAATATAAAAGTTTGTTTTTTTATCCTTTTTCTGATGGGAGGGGTGTTCTTTGCAGGGGAGGCGAGGGGGGATATATTATCTGTAACTTTTTATTCAATAAATTTTAATAATAGTATTCCAGTAGGCGATCCTAGAAATTATATTAAATTTGGCGGAAATGATACTATAATCGAAGTAGATGTGAGAACTGATGATACTGGATGGGGTATTATCACATCTGTTTCAGTAACAATCCCTACAGATGGTGTTGATATTGTAATGTCGATTAATCCAGGGGGGCTTGGACCCGTAGGGCCTGCAACAGCAGTTGGAGGCGGGACATTTACAGCAAATATAACAGACTTAGGGCCAAACTCTGAGTATCAGAATTTTAGAGTTAGCTTTACATATACCCCTGATAATACAATTTCTGAGTCAATAGTAACAGCAAGAAATATTGAAGCTGCAGCAGTTTCAACCAATTCTCCTCCTGCTACAACAGATAATCAAAATTATGGGGTTTCGAAGGCTGGCATAACGAGCATTACGGTAACTCCCGCGGCGCGAACAGGAGTTGACAGTCGTTATTATCTGGCAGGAACAAATTATGATTTTGATATCCATGTTGAAGCTAACGGCCATAGCTGGGATTGTGTAAATGAGGTTACGCTTGTAATTCCAACAGAGTCTGCAGGTAATCTTGAATTTACGATAAACCCAAACAATTTAACGGTGTCAGGCAGTGGAGCCGCTACAGGGACAGTAAGTGCGAGCATATCAGGTGATTGGAATGATTTTATAGTTACTTTTTCATGGAATCCCACAGCTGTAGCTGGAGGTTCTACGATAGATAGTGTGGCAACCGACAGGGTGATAACAGGCAGAGCAGTGTCAGCTTTGCTTGTAGGTGATGTAATACCGAACCCGCCTCCTGTAGCGACGGATTATGGTATAGCGACAGCTGGCATCAGGAGTGTAACCCTTATTGCGGATGATGGGACTCTTGTTGGCGGACGCGAGTATTATATAGCCGGAGGTAGTTATAATTTTGTGGTGGATGTTGATGTCAATGGTCACAGTTGGGATTGTGTAACCGGGCTCACCTTGATTATACCACGAACAGCCGGTGCTGATTTAGAATTTACAATTAATCCTGACGGTAGTGATAGTTTTGTTTTAGACACAATCTCAGGTGAAAGAGTAAATTATACTTACAGTGGGGCGGATTTTTCTAATAACTTTACAGTCACTTTTAGTTATCAGCCTTCGGATAAAACAGCCACAGAGGGAGATACAAATGTAGATAGCCCTGCTCCATTAGCAGCCCATAATATAATAGCTAGTGCAACATCTCTTTTGTTTGCAGGAACAGTAAGTGACAATGTAAGCAAACAAATAGGCATAGCCACAGATGGAATAAAAACAATCAATTTAACAATCCCGGACGGAACGTCAGACGGTGCTAATGAATATTATCGTGCCGGAACTAATTATAATTTTGATGTTGTAATTACTGCTAATGGTCATAGTTGGAATTGTATTACAAGTCTCACATTAAATATACCCAGAGAATTTGGCGATGACCTAGTTTTTGTAATACCAGCACCTAACGGTATTACCGGTGGTCCTATTGCGGATTCCGGAGGGTCGGGAGCAGTGATAAATTATTCGTACCCTATTTTGGGAACGCCTTCATATAATAGTTTTACTGTAAGATTTGCTCTCAATCTGGCAGCGGGTCTTGCAGGGATAAATAGTATTCATGCATCACGCAGTATAACAGCCTCGGCAACATCAGCCATTGTCGGCGGAACGGAGACGCATGCACCAGATAAAGATTATGGTATCTCTACAGGAATAGACAGTATTACGGTATCCGTTGTAACCGGGGCAAATACAACCCAAGTTGCATCGCAGCCTTATTTTCTGCCGAGTACTCAGTATATCTTTGATGTAGCTGTTGTTGCAAATGGACATACATTCACTGATATTACTAATATTACCCTGACAATTCCGGGGACTCCGACACCTATAACTCTTTCAGCAGACCCTGATTATAACGGGGGTACTCCTCCTGTTACTGTTACCGGTGTTAATACAGTTGTTGGTGGAGTTACTGGCACATCTCTTATAACTGGATCTGCATCGAATTTTACCATGAGATTTATATATACTCCAAACTGGTCCAATTGGGGTGCCGATGATGTATTAGTTGTAGAGGAAAGAAATATCTCGGCAACTGCCGCCTCTTTTGGTGGCCCTTTGTTAAATGAGACTGCGCCTCACACATACGGGACATGTACAAGAGCTAAAATTATTTCTCTTTCTCAGGACGGTAATGCAGTTGACGGACTTGTGAATCCCTGGGATGCGGGTTTTATTATATCGGGAGTCATAGTATATAATGTTTCTTCTGCTACAATAGCCGATACAATCAATTCTGATCTTATTTCTGCTAATCCGAGACTCGGATATAGTTTAAATACAGGAATTTATAAAGATACAAACGGTATTCCTATTAGTGACGCCAATACTGACAGTAATTTATCTTTTACAGTGCCAGATAACTGGTTCTCTGCGAATCTTGAAGCTAATGATGGCATAGGACAATATGAATGGCAGGTGAGAACAACATTTTCAGGTGTTGATCACATACTTATCCCTGAAACACCCTTAACCCTTATCTGCGATAAATTCCAGGTAGTTGATGTACGATTCCAGAACGGCGGAGGTCTTGATAACCCGCCTGACTATCACAGAAACATCTACACAGCAGGGACACAGATACAGGTACTTGCACAAATGCAGTATGGTGGTGGAAATACTACTGTTGATGCCTATATTGACGTTGAATATAACTATGGTGGTGGTGTTCAAACAACTACAGTTATAATTCCTGCTGGAACTAACGGATCAGCAGTCTGGTATGAAATTAAAAATCCAACATCAGTTGATGTGCCAACAGGAACAACTTTAGGCCCATTTAGTGATTATTTTATTACAAGTGTGACAGGAGCCGGCGGTATCTTTGGTGGAGATGGGCAGAATGTTGCTGGGAGGTTTACACACACAGGCTATACTCCTCCTTCAATCCATTGGGACAACGCAGATCCGCCTGGTGATGATGGCTCAAACATGTTTACTCCATGGGCAAGCACTACATCAACAGTAGATGCAATCACATTAAACTGGACACCTCTGGATGCAGTTGCTAATCCGGTTTTTTCCACCTATCGCATATATTATAGGCCAGTACTGGCAGCACCCTTGGTAGCAGCATGGAGTATGATTGATAGAGATACTGATCCTCCAACAACCAATTCTTTAGGGCAAATCAGCACAGGGACTTATACAATAACAGATCTTCAGTCCATTACTGAATACGAATATTATTTAACAGCGATTGATATTTATGGGAATGAAACCTTTGCTGCCAACAGGGCTCATGGGGGGATTGCCGGAGATCCATCCCATACAGTTACAACAGCAGCTTATGGACTTGAAATAAGTGTTACTGACGGTATAACTCTTTATGATAATACTGCAATGGAAAATGATAATACAAATCCGGCCATTCGCCCTTTACTTGCCACATCCATAAGGTTTGAAGTGGATATAAGCGGGGCAGATCAGCCTGGTGAAATTAATGTAATTATCGCTAATACAACCGCCGATGGATTTGACAGCAATCCTCCAAATGATGGTGTATTTGATTTACACCCTGATATAGAAAATGAAGTTTCTGCCAGCTGGGATAAACCAGCCGCTCCTGATGGTTTTTTTAGAATACCAATTTCTAAAGTTGCACCTAATAAGTGGGCGGGTCATATATCATCTGAAAATCCCCTTATAGTGCCAGCAAATAATTGCAAGTTTATTCTTGAAGTTTTACAGGGAACCACCCCTTCATATTATGGATTTGATCCCGATCAGAATATGAATGATGTACAATGGACTTTTTCAATTATTGATCCGCCAAAGGTAACTCCCTGGCCTACGCGGATTCTTAACAATGTAATTACTTCAAAAAATCCTGTTGCATATCCGGCATATTATTTAACAGATGATGCCTATGTGACAATTATTGCCTATGATATAAAAGGAAGGCCTGTTGCAACACTCCTTGATAATGCATTTAGAAGAAGCGGACAAAACATACGTGAGCAGGGATGGCGTGGAACAAACAAGGCAGGGCGTAAACTTGGAGTTGGTCTATATTATGTTCATATTAAGGCAAAGAGAGTATCTGATGGGAAAACAATAATTAATAAGTTTGAAAAGGTGGTGATGGCGAGATGATGCCAGCTAAATCAAATGAGGAATTATTTTAATCACCGATTGTATGGGAAATATCAACTGGTATGAGAGAGATAGAATTATTAGCACCCATTTTAATTGCATCTGTTAAAATAATCCTTAAAGAACCGCCAGCGTATATACTTAATTTATTAATAATAAGATTAATTGCACTTGTATCTTCAGTCAAAACAGCCGGATCAGGATCTGCCGTATAAGCGATAGTATAATCTAATGTAGTTCCCTCAAACTCAAGATTTATTGAATTTCCACTTCCAAAAAGAAGTGTTGATCTATCAGCAGGAATGCTAAATGCAATTCTTACATAGGGGTTTGTCATTGAAACATCTTCTATTGTTGTTGTCGCAGTCAGTTCTGTAATTTCCCCAGGAGGATCAGCTGGATTTATATATGTTTTATCATCAAGGTTTACTGTTTTTGCATCGTCCATATAAAAGCAGCTTACAGGGGCAAAAACCATAATCAGCAAAGATAATATTAATAATATTCTTTTCATGAAAATATATTACATCCCATCTGCAATTTGTCAAAATTAATATCTCTTCCTGGCAAAAATATCGGTATTAATTTCGCATTATATGTTAAAATATTTTTAAATAGATTGAAATAGTTATGGAAATGATAAAAGCTAAATTATTATTATGTTAATATATGACTCATGTCTTCTCTGTGCCACAGGGGGAAGGTGAAAGAATTAAAATACATGACTTGTGCCCCCTTTAGGGGACAGGGAGAAAGGAAGAATTTATGAGAGCATTAACAAATATTCTGGTCACTGGCGGAGCCGGATTTATTGGATCAAACTTTATCCGCTACATTTTTAAAAACACTGAATTTCAGGGTAAAATAGTAAATATTGATAAGCTAACCTATGCAGGCAACCTGGAAAATTTAACGGATATTTTTGATGAGCATAATAATTCAAGGTATTTTTTTGAGAAAGTTGATATCTGTGATTCTGTGAAAATAAAAGAGGTATTTAAAAAATACAGTATAGACACAGTTGTTCATTTTGCTGCAGAATCTCATGTTGACAGGTCAATTCATGGGCCTGCGGATTTTGTTAACACAAATATTATGGGAACATTTAATCTGTTAGAAGTAGCCAGGGAGTTTTGGAAAGATAGAGCAGATGTACTTTTCCATCATATCAGCACAGATGAAGTTTATGGTTCACTTGGAGATAATGGTTTTTTTTATGAAACGACACCCTATGATCCAAGAAGCCCCTATTCAGCTTCAAAAGCATCATCTGACCATCTGGTGAATGCCTATAGCCATACCTATGGTTTGCCTGTTACAATATCGAATTGCTCAAATAACTACGGGCCTTACCAGTTTCCTGAAAAGCTGATCCCTGTTATAATAGATAATATCAAAAATGAAAAGAATCTCCCTGTTTACGGCGATGGGAAAAATATTCGTGACTGGCTTTATGTTGATGATCACAACAGCGCTGTATGGGCAATAGTGAACAGGGGCCGTTTAGGAGAAACATACAATATTGGCGGGGAGAATGAATGGGAGAATATCAGGCTTGTCAATGTTCTATGTGAAAAGATGGCTAAATTGGCAGGCAAGGATAAGGATTATTATAAAAAACTGATAACCTTTGTAAAAGATCGGCCCGGCCACGACAGGCGTTATGCGATCAACTGCGATAAAATTAAAAATGAATTGGGCTGGAAACAAAGTTTTGATTTTGATAAAGGCCTTGATATTACTTTAAACTGGTATCTGGAAAACAGGGAGTGGATTGACAGAGTAAAAAGCGGTGAATACAGAAACTGGATTGAAACCAACTACACTGACAGATAAAATAAATAAAATCTTTATTAAATTATTTTTTTAAAAACATTCGCAAAATTTCATCAATGCCTTTTTTTATTTTCTTTTTTTCTATCAATACAGAAAGTATATCGCCCGGGTAAATCACAGTTCCTCCAGATGGGGCTAAAACAGTATTGTTTCTATTGATCATTGTTATTGTTGTGCCAACTGGTAAGGATAAATCGGAAACTTTACACTCTCCTTCATATATATCGTTATCAATAAATATTTCAATTAATTCATAATTAGTTTCATGCACAGTTACCAATTCCATTGACTTTGTTGATTTGGCTCTGCTTTTTACACTTAGGTCCAAAAGATCTGCCAACTTGCCAATTGTTGTTCCCTGAAATATAACAGATAAGGTAACTGCGAAAAAAATTATGTTAAAAATCTGGTGGTCATTATCTATTCCGGCAGCAGCAGGATATGTTGCTAAAACTATAGGAACAGCACCCCTTATCCCACTCCAGCAGAGAAATGTTTTATCCTTTAAAGATAATTTGGTAAAAAATGTACATAAGAACATTGCAACCGGCCTGGCAATAAATGTTATAATCAGGAATAATATAACTCCAAGATGCCATATATTGGAGAAATCTTTTGGGAATACTAAAAGGCCTAAAAGAACAAATAAACAGACATTTCCTATAAAGGATAAAATCTCTGTGAATGAGGATATTCCATTGTTATAAGGTAATTTCCTGTTACCCATAACAGTCCCTGCAAAAAAAGCTGAAAGCATTCCGCTTGCTTTGCAAAAATCAGCCAATCCAAAACTTAATAGAATTATGCCAATTAAAAATAAGTAGAAATAGCCTACATCTATGTCTCTCAATTTATTAAAAAGGAAAGTTCCAATAAATCCGGTTAAAATACCAAAACCTACTCCTCCCAATAATTGCCATGTAAATAAAAGTACTGAATAACTGGTGCTAAAATTACTTCCAATAATAAGTTGAATTACAAAAGTAGTAAAAACAATGGCCATAGGGTCATTTGCAGCTGATTCTATTTCAGTTATCATTGTAACATTCTGGTTAATTGAGCGGGAACGTAAAATTGAAAAAATTGCTGCTGCATCAGTTGAGGATATAATTGCTCCCAATAACAAGGAATTGAGAAAAGTCCAGCCGGATATGTAATAAAAAATAAGACCTGATATATTTGCTGTTATTAAAACTCCAACAGTTGCTAAAAGCATTGTGGGTTTTATAACAGACTTAAGGTGTGAACTTTTAGTCCCATATCCCCCGGCAAATAGTATGAATATTAGTGCAATATTTGCTACCTCTTTTGCCAGGAGAGCATTGTCAAAATATATAATTCCCGTGACATCGCTGCCAAATATTATGCCTATAAGCAGGGAAATTATAATTAATGGTATATTTAATTTTCTGGAAATTACAGCTGAGAAAACGATAAATATAATAATGAGGGCTGTTAATAATAACACAGTAGTAATACTCCGCTTATATTCGAATTCCCCTGAACAATTACTTTCTATTTTTGCAAATGAAGTGAATCAATCTGTCACAATTTAAGCACTTTGTTAAGAGGAAACAATGATTCCAAGAGATTAAAAAAGCTGGTTTATATTGCAAGAAAATTTTTTATGTAAAAATTCAGAAAAAGAAAAAGTCGTTATTTTTTTAAAAATTCCTTTAACACAATTGCATTATTGTGCTCTTCATCTTTTGCAGCATATAAAAAAGTGATGGTTTTTTCCTTCTTTATTATTTCTTTAATTATTTTTAGAGATTCCAGGTTGTTTGCCAGCTCTAGTTTATATTTTTTTTTAAAATCAGTCCATTTTTCAGGATCATGTGAAAACCATTTTCTTAATTCATCACTTGGTGCGATTTCTTTTAACCATAGACCAATTTTTGCTTTTTCTTTAGATATGCCTCTGGGCCATAATCTATCAATGAGAATTCTAAATCCGTCTGTTTCCATGGGGTTTTCATAGATTCGTTTTATTCTTATCATAATATTTATCCTTTCCTGTTATAGATTAAAAATCCTGTATTTTGAGGAAAAGTCAAAAATTTTATATGTTCAGGCAGATGGGGTCAGAGCATATTCCCGATTATAGAGCAACTCTTCTGTAGCACAAAGGGGTCAGAGCATAGTTTAATTTTTTACAAAAAAAAAGACAAATTTCTTTGTCTTTGATTTTTCTTGGCGTTTTTAGCGGGGGAGGGACTCGAACCCCCCACTTCACGGATATGAGCCGTGCGCTCT
Organism: uncultured Leptospirales bacterium; assembly: GCA_964649175.1. Taxonomy (GTDB): domain Bacteria; phylum Spirochaetota; class UBA4802; order UBA4802; family UBA5550; genus JBBAGC01. The sequence continues at coordinate 11,664 of CAZYPA010000020.1, forward strand.
AACCAACTGAGCTACCCCGCCGTTATGTTGTTAATTAGCGCGGCCAGGATTTGAACCTGGGACCTTTGGGTTATGAGCCCAACGAGCTACCAGCTGCTCCACCGCGCGATCTTAATGCAAACTAATTAAACAGGGGGTATGTGTCAAGATATTTTATCAATTTAATCTGTTTTAACTGTTTTTATCTGTTAGATCATAATCTATTACATATTTAAAAAGTTATTTAAGAATTATGGATGTTATATTATTTAAAATTTAAATAATAAGTACTGGATTTTTTTGATTGATTATCTTATTAAAAGACTTTTTAAAGTTCTAATATAGGGGAGAAAGAATGTTTAATCCTTTTAAATATTTTAAAAATCGTTCTGTTGGCCTGGTTCTTGGAAGCGGGGGTGCAAAGGGTCTGGCCCATATTTCTGTAATTGAGTATCTGCAGAGTATGGAAATCCCTATTGATATGATAGCAGGGTCAAGTATTGGTGCTGTTGTTGGAAGCCTCTATTGTTGTGGGAAGCTTAATGAATTTAAAGAGGATATGCTTGTTTTTTCAAAAAAGCAGCTCCTTTCATTTTTTGATATTACCCTGCCCAGGTCCGGCCTTATTAAAGGTAATGGGTTTACAGATTTTATGAGTAAATATATCCCCATTGACGCTAAAATTGAGGATCTTGAAACTCCTTTAGCTATTGTAGCAACGGATTATTTTACAGGTCAGCCTGTAGTTTTTAGAAGCGGGAACATCCTCGAAGCATTAAGGGCAAGCGTTTCAATCCCTGGTATTTTTGTGCCTCTTGCATATAATGATACTTTCCTTCTTGATGGTGGTGTAGCGCGACCTTTGCCTATTGATGTTATTAATGATATGGGTGCAGGGCTTGTTATTGTAGTTAACCTTCATCCGGTAGAAAAGAAAAAAAACTTTAAGGATATGGTTAAAATCAAAAAGAAAGATCCTGATAAATCCGTTAATCCAAAATCTGTTAAAATTGTAAAATATGGTGAAAAAATATTAATTCCTGTAGAGAAAAAAATTACAGGCTGGTACTCAAGTATAGAACAATGGCTTGGCTCTGGCAGTGCAAGGAATTTCCCAAGTATTTTTGAAATCCTTTTCCAGAGTGTGGATATTATGAGTGATATAAATACAGAGAAAGCCCTTCGTTATCATAAGCCGGCAGTAATTATTGAGCCTCTTTTGCCGGATGTGGGAACTCTGGATTTTACAATGAGCAGCAAAATTATTACTGAAGGTTATTATGCCTGTTCCCGCGAGAAAAAAAACATTAAAAGAAGAGTGAAGAAATGGCTTTGAAAAATTTTTTTTTAAAAAATTATTATCTTTTATCATCGGTTTTGATTTTTTTATCCTTCCCTTCTTATGATTTTATATTCTTAAAATTCTTTCCTTTTTTTGCCTGGATATCAATGGTTCCATTGCTGGTTTATGTTAAGGGCAAACCTTTAAAAGAAGTTTTCTTTGTTTCTTTTATTACAGGGCTTGCAGGTAATCTGCTTGCATATGGATGGATAGGGAATTTTGGTGCTATTGTTCCAGGGGGCTATGCTGTTATTCTCCTTTTTCTTATTCCCAGCCTTACTGTTTTTTTTACAATAAAAATTATTATTTCTGAAATTTTATCATCAAAGTTTGAATCAATGAGAATTTTTATTTATCCGGCTATATGGGTTCTTGTTGATTATGTTCAATCTGTGGGGTTTATTGCTTTCCCCTGGACTTATATAGGCTACTCTCAATATCCCTTTACCCCTTTTATTCAGATGTCAGCTATTACTGGAATTTTAGGTGTAAATTTTGTTATTATTCTTTTTAATGTTTCTTTTGCAGGTTTTATTTTTTCACGGATCAATGCTCCTCATCCGGGGAATTCATTTTATCGTAGCCCGGGTTTTTATCATTTTGCAGCATCTCTACTCATTGTACTACTTGTTACTCTCTGGGGCAGTGTACGGCTTTTTTCTCATTCTGGAGAAAAAGCAGAGAGGCAATTAAAGATAGCAGCTGTTCAGTCCTGTATTTCACCCTGGGAAAACTGGGGAGGAAATAAGTATCAGTATCTGGGGGAACTTATTAAATATACTGATCTGGCTATGGTGGAGAATCCTGATTTTATTATCTGGTCCGAGTCCGCTACATTAGAAACTATTTCCTTCAGGCAAACAACCGGGCAGGAGGTACTCTTTGACAAAATGCTTTTTGACAATGTGAAAAAATGGGGCAGGCCTCTTTTTACAGGTGAAATAGGGATAACTATTAAAGAGAGCGGCAAGTTTATGGAAATTTATCCGCAGAACAATGCTGTGCTTATTGATAAAGAGGGGAAGGTAGTTCAGTCCTATGCAAAGATTTTTCTTGTACCTTTTGGGGAGTGGTTTCCCTATGAAAAAATATTTCCTCTGGTAAAAAAGATTATTACAAGCTTTGGTGCTTCCAGTTTTGTTCCCGGGGAAAAGCCCCTGCTTTTTGAGGTTAATGATTTAAAGTTTGGCCCCCTTATCTGCTATGAAGGTATTTTTCACAGGCTTTGCAGGAAATATAAACTCCTGGGTGCAGATTTTCTTATTAATATTACAAATGACGGATGGACTGATACTTTTAATGGACATTTCCAGCATTTTTCTGCTTCAGTTTTTCGTGCTGTGGAAAATGGATTATGGGTTGTGCGTGCAGGGAATACAGGTGTTACTGCAGTTGTGGATCCCTTTGGCAGGATTACTGCTGAATACCCTATTTTAAAAAAAGGTTTTTTAACAGGGACTATTTATCCGGAAATGAACAGGGACACTTTCTATTCAAGGGCCGGGGATGTTATTCTGTATGCATCTGCCCTGTATATACTGTTGCTTTTTATATTGATGTTTATCAGGAGAACGAAAAAAGAAAATTAATTTTTGAGTTTTCCGCGACAGGAGAAGGTTTATTTTGAGTCTAAATATTTAAAACAGATTGTGTATAATAAATAAAGTTCTTTACAAAAAAAAGAAATAATTTTATTTAATCAACAGATATTGTCAAATCTTTTCATGGGAATTCAGCTCCTGAATATGCAGGGGTTTTCTTTCGCATTCAGAGACTATACAATAACAGTGGTTTTTATATGTATGAGATAACTTAGGAGGTTCTTAGATGTTGAAGGAATACAAGACTGAACAAATAAGGAATGTCGCAATTATCGGACACGGTGGAACTGGAAAGTCAACACTCCTTGAAGCTATGCTTTTTGTTGGTGGTAAAATCGGTAAGATGGGTTCAATAGATAATGGGACACTTGTATCAGATTATGATGATGACGAAAAGGAAAGAAAAATTTCTATAAAAAGCGCAATGGGCTTTGTGGAGTTTGAAGAGGTAAAAATAAATATTATTGATACACCTGGAACAGCGGATTTTGTAGGTGAAGCACGAACAGCTTTACAGGCTGTGGAAACAGCGATCCTTGTTGTTGATTCAGTTGATGGTGTGCAGATTGAAACCGAAAAAGCCTGGAGATATTTAACTGAAAATAATATTCCCAGAATAATTTATGTAAATAAAATGGATAAAGAAAGGGCCAGTTATAGCAAGGTAATTGATAACCTGAAACATAGCCTGGGTGTTAATGTTGCTTCCCTTTGTGTCCCAAATGGCGAAGGGGAAAATTTTACAGGCGTTATTGATACTATTGACATGAAGCTTTTTACTCCAAAGGGTGATGGCAGTGATGTTACTATATCTGAGATTCCTGCGAATATGCTTGAAATTTCTGAAGAAGAAAGACTTAACCTGATTGAGCTTGGTGCTGAAGGTGAAGATGCGCTTATTGAAAAATTTCTTGATGGTGAAGAACTCACTGAAGATGAGATTAGGCGCGGTATAAGTATTCAGCTTAAAGATGCAAAACTTACGCCTGTAATCTGCGGTTCTTCCGGGAAGGTAATAGGAGTAAAAAATCTTCTTAAGGTAATAAAGCGTTTTGCTCCTGCTCCAGTATCAGGTAAGGAATTTACAGGGCATGAGCCTGGCTTTACTGACAGGGAAATTAAGGTTAACCTTGATTCATCCGGTTCTCTTGCTTCAGTTGTATGGAAAACTTCTATTGATCAGTATGCAGGCAGGTTTAACTTTGTTAAGGTTATTTCCGGACAGATGTATCCGGATACAGAGATTTTAAATGCTACAAGAGGATCAAAGGAAAGGGTAAGTAAAATTTTTGCAATGATAGGTAATAAGCAGTTTGAGATGGCTTCAATTACTGCTGGTGATATTGGCGTGCTTGTTAAACTTGATAAAGCAATGACTCTTGACACTCTTTGTGATTCCAAAAAACCTGTAGTGCTTCCAATATTTACAGTGCCCCACCCTGTGTTTTCATACGCTGTTGAAGCTGCCAAAAAAGGTGATGAGGATAAAATAGGACAATTTATGAACAGGGCTGTTGAGGAGGATCCTACTCTTAGTTATGGATTTAATCCTGAAACAACTGAAACTGTTCTTTCCGGCATGGGAGAAATGCATCTTAATATAATTCTCAACAAGTTTAAGGAAAGAACCAAACTCGATATTATTACGAATATACCCAAGGTAGCCTATAGAGAAACTATTACTAAAAATAGTGAAGCTCAGTATAAGCATAAAAAGCAGTCAGGTGGGCATGGTCAGTATGGCGAGGTTCACATCAGGGTTAAGCCAAATGAAAGAGGAAAGGGATTTGAATTTGTGGACAGCATTGTTGGTGGAGTTGTTCCCAAACAGTATATCCCTGGTGTTGAAAAGGGATTAAGAGAAGGTATGGAAGAGGGTGTTTTAGCCAAATTTCCGGTTGTTGATATTTGGACTGAACTTTACTTTGGATCATTCCATGCTGTTGACTCCTCTGAAATGGCATTTAAAATTGCTGCCAGACAGGCTCTTAAAGCTGCCATGGAACAGGCCGGACCTCAGCTTCTTGAACCAATAATGAAGGTGAGGATTTTTGCGGATAAGGAGTTTATGGGCGATATTATGAGTGATATAACCAGCAGACGGGGCAGGGTACTTGGTATGGACAGCAGTGATGATACTGAGAGCAATATTTCCGTTGTAAGAGCACAGGTTCCACAATCTGAAATGCTCAGGTACAGTACAGATCTGCGTGCAATGACAAGCGGTAAGGCTACTTTTGAAATGGAGTTTTCGCACTATGATCCCATTTCCGGTAAGGATGCTGATAAGATAATTGATGCAAGAAAGAAGCAGCTTGAAGAAGAAGCAAATAAGTAGAATATAAGTACTATAGAGTAATTGAGCCCGCTTTTTGGCGGGCTTAATTATTTGTAACAAAAAAATAATTTTTCATGTCTAATTCTGTAGTTGTTGATCTGGCAATAAAATAATATCCGTCTTTGTTAAATATATGGTAGCTACTGATAAATATAAAATTGATTTTGCCCTTCTTGTTATAATATCTTTTTTCCTGCATATTATAATATTGCTTGCTCTGCTTATGCCCGATTACAAGGGCCTTGTTTCCTATAGTTCAGATGCAAAGTCACGGTCTACTGTTGCAGGAAGGGATATTATTGTGAACATCAACCAGGATGACAAGCGCATTGTAGATAAGAGAACTCTTCTTTCTGACAGGGATTCAGCAGCTAAGGGCTATATTACCAGAGAAAAAGGGGACAGGTGGTTAAACAACTCCCTTGAATTTAAGCTTAAAAAAGGAGCCTCAGGTTCTGAATCAGGGAAGAGGGTGGTGAGCCAGGGAAAGGAGAAGTTTCTTTTAAATGATTTATCTGAAGTAGTAATGAACATAAGCAGGCCCTGGGAAAGAGCCAGGTCTTCTTCCGGTTCAGGCGGTGTGGCACATCAGGTGAAAATTCCTGATAAAAATAGCGTTACACGGCAAAATGCAATTTATTATTCCAATGATGGAATGTTTTCTTTTAACACTGCAAAGTTTAAAAATTTTGAATATTTCAGGCAGATGAAAAACAAAATTGCTTCGAATTGGCATCCTCCTGCAATGGCAAATGCTATTATAAGGGGCTACAATCCTGTTACTGGTGCTTATGTTCCTGGAAGCATGAGAATAATGGCTATACAAAGCCAGCAGGTAAAACTTTATTTTATTATGGATAGAAATGGTGATATTCTTGAAGTTAAAATTCTTGATTCATTGGGGAATAAATCACTGGATAGCTCCTGCCTTGATGCAATCAGGTATTCCAGTAATTTTGGTCCTGTTCCGGATAACATAAAAGGGGAACAGGTGTTGATCCCCTTTATATTCGGTTATTATTCCAGGTGAAAGCCTTTTTTAAATTCTTAAATCCTTCAGAGTCATTTCTCCAAGAACCTTGTGCCTTGCATCAGTAAGCTGGTCAAAGATCTCTTTAATGTTCGCCTTGCTATTTTTCTTTTTAAATCCTGGTGGAAGAAGCATTTCAGATTCATGGATTGTATCAAAAATACTTAAAAGCTTTATATTTTCAGCTGAACCAGTGGGGATAAAGCGGCCTTTATTGTCAGTATCAATGTATCCCTGGTCAGTAAAGAGCTTTATAAAATAATCCTGATCAGCTGCATTGAATTTAATTTTTTTCATAATTTCAGAATAGGTTGATGAACCCTTTCCTGACTCAAATTTAGAATAGATATGGTTAAGAATTGCCAGGCCATAAAAGAGATTAACCTTGCGTATATCCTTAAATGTATTTTTAAGGCTTTTGTATGTTTCAGGGTGCATAAGGGTATATGAAACCTCTGCTCCGTAAAGTATTATCAAAGCAGATGCATAGACCATGAGAAGAAATAGTGGAAATGCTGCAAGTGCACCATAAATAGCAAATGTTCCTTTAGCAAAAGCCTTAACATAATAGATAAAGAGCAGAATAAAAATTACCCATACTGTGCCTGTAAAGGCTGCACCAATTGCAGAAAATCGGAAGGGGATTTTGGTGTTTGGTATTGTTGTGTATGCAACAACAAAGAGTATCCAGATAAAAAGGAAAGGGGCAAAAAAGTTTACAGCCATATTCATAAAGCTTTTACCCGATTCCCCGCTCCACTTATAAGCATCGTTTGATGTATGCTGAATTGTTCCTCCATTACCCACTGCCCAGATTTTTTTTTCAGAGAGGAGTATTTTATTTATTCTATTGGTTGGTAATTTTTCACTCCTCCAGGTTTCTCCCCCATTTATTGTGCGAATAATTGTGCCACTTTCTCCTGCTATGTATCCTTCGTGTTTATTTAAAAATACCATGGAGTGAAAATTATATTCCTTGAAATTGCTTTGTGTCCAGGTTAAACCTTTGTCTGTGCTTTTTAAAATTAGTCCTTCATTGCCTGCAATCCACACCTCGTTTTTATCAGCAAAAAATACTGTGTTAAGATTGGAAATTTTCTTTTTTTGTTTTGCCTCATTTATTGTTCTGGCTGTCCATGTTTCTCCGTAATCTCCGGAATAAAGTATTTGTCCGTTTGTGCCTGTTATTATTCCTGAATTCTGGTTAAAGGCAATTGAAAGGCAAGTGATTGAATTATCTCCGGTGTTAATAATCTGCCAGTCTTTTCCGCTGTTTTCAGTTTTTAAAATTATTCCTGAATCTGATAATATAAATCCTTTATCAGGGCTTAGCATGTGAATGGCGTTAAAGTTGAAATCCCCCCATCTGCTTAACTGCCAGGTTTTTCCGCTATTTTCAGTTTGAAGAATAGTTCCCTTAGAACCAACTATCCAGCCTTTGCTGTTCAGGAACTGGATATCGGAAAAATCTGTCTTCATAAGTTCTTCCATATCCATACGAAATTCATCTTCAATAAAAACTTTTTCTGTATCTTTGTATATATATACACGCTGGTTTTCAATATCTATCGATGTTTCTTCAATCTGAAAAAATTTTTTCCCATCTGCCTGCCCCTGCATTATTGTTCCCTTACTTCCGGCTATCCAGACTGTGTTATTATGTATTGCTGCTGAGTTAAGGTTTGCAGATGAAAATGTTGTGGATAATTTTGTTGCAACAGTTGCGCCTGCTATGAGCATAATTGGGCCAAGTGTAAGTATTGCCCAGTAGTAAACAACCCTTTGTAAAATTGATCGTCCGGCTTTTACCTTCCATATATCGTTTAATGCTTTTTCAATTGCCCGCAGTGTTCCTGTTGCTGTAAAAAGCATTACAACTGCACCAATTCCACCTATTCTTGCAGCATTATCTATAAGTTTTGAAATAGCTTCAATAAAAGGAGCGATGTTTATTTTAATACCATGATCTATCATGAAAATGGAAACCTCTCTAAAGAGGTCATCTTTTTTGTTTTCCGCACCAGAGAATATTGTATAAACTGTAAGTACAACAGTAAGAGCAGGTATCAGTGAAATAATGGCAGTATAGGCAACTGCTGAAGCTTTGGTAAGGCAGTCATCAACAATAAATTTTCTTGTAGCAACAACAAAAACCTTGGCAGCATTTATAAGCCTGTTAACTACATCATTTTCAAATGAATAGCCTTCATAGATTTTTATTAAGTGATCAATAAGAGCATTTTTTTTATTGTTAAGATTTTGAATACGGGTTTTAAAGGATGCCTTGTTTTTTGACATATTCTTCCCTCGCAGAAATTAGAAAAAAATATTTTAACCAACAGTATTAAAATTGTCAACAAATAAGAGATGAAGAAATTTGTGCTTTTTTAAAAGTATAAATTGAAGTTTAATGATATATGGTGCCAGGAGTAATCCCTGTTTTTATTGTATGAGTAATCAGTCATAAGGGATACACTTTGTGTAATTTTTAATCTTTCGGAAAAACCTGTTGTTATGATATGTCTTTTAAATCCTGCAGGGGCGTAATAATAATTTCCAAAAAAATGTCCCTTCCATGAGCCTAGTGATAGAAGCATTCCAGCTTCTCCTCCCACATGGAAGTCGGTGTTATTGCTGTATTCTGAAGCAAAGAAAGATTTTAATCCTGCAAGACCATAGATCTGGATGCTGCTCCCTAAATTGGTGCTTAAACCACTGGCGCCTTTTAAATAATATGAAAGATGTTCTTTTTTCTCCTTCCAGAAATTCTGTATAAAACCTGTTTTAAAATCCCAGCATGCGCTTGTAAAAAATCTGTCAGATACAGGTAAAGATATCAGGTCAATCAGATCAAATCTATGTAATTTAAAATCTTTATCTTTCTGATAATATCTTGCTTCAATATTGCCGAATATTATCTGGGAATTTTTATTGTATCCGTCATCAGGATCCATCAGGCTGTGCGCAGTATATCTGTATGCTATAGAATAAAAAAACTGATCCATTCTGTATCCGGCTTCTGCTGATATTCTTTGTGATCTGTGAGACTTCTCAGGGGAAACTGGAGTTTTTATTTCAGGTATTGCATAATCAATATTAAGTGCGTTTCTTTTTGTTAATACAGATAGAAATCGGGTCCTGTAATCCTCCTGGCTAATATTACCTTTTGCAGCCATAAATTTCAGGTATTCAATTGCCAGGTCGCAGATTATAACTTTTTTAGTATCCGGTAAGTCAGCTTTATCAAGCCTGGAAATGTCCATTTTACCTTTACATATGGCAAGAACAATAGACTGTTCTTTTTTTGTAAGGAATGATTTTAGATGCTGAATTTTTGAATACAATGAGGGTCTGTATACTGTGTTAGATATAAATTTTTTTTCATCCACAACCCTTAGGGTGTCAATTGGTTCAACAGTCCAGAAAAATGAATCAGTAAGGGCTGTCTCGGGCCGGGCAACTTCAAGTAGATAGAGTAAATTAAAGGAGCAGTTTTCATCAGCAAAATAGTAGTCTGAATAAATGTCTTCAATTTCCACTATGTGTCTGACTACTTTTTCAATTTCCTCTTTATTGAGGTTCAATTCATATTCCCACATATCCCTCATTTCTCCGTCACTGTATTCCTTTATTTTTTGGTAATACGGAAGAAATGAAAAATATCCTTTATAAATACCAAATAATCCTTTAAAAGCAAAAATCGGGCCAAATGTCTCATCTGTTATTGCTGCATAGTTAGCTGCCCTTGCCATGAGGCGGCCCTGATTTTCTGATTCTATTATTAAGAGAGTGTGTCCATACATGGAAGCAGGGCTGTTCATGTAGCCTGCGGGAAAAACAAGAGTTATGCTCGATGGAGACAGGCTATTGTAAAATTCGGTAAAATCTTCCTCTCCATTATAGTAAAGAAAAGTTTTGTCTATATTTAATTTTGTATTTAGCCAGTCAAACCTTGCTGCAAATTTTGCTGTTGGATGTATAGTCCCATCTACAGGTTTTGTAAAGAAGGAACGGATAGTAGCCTCTAATTCTTTTTCAGAATTTTTTTTCCCTTCATCTGAAAGAAAAAAAGCAGGGTCATCAATTAAACTCTTAACACCCTTGCCGGATTTTTTATAGTGCAGCAGAGTGTGCCAGTAAATATCATTGTGGAGTTCATTTTTTAAAGCAGTAGAAATTAAGGAATCTATATATGATTTATGGGTATCAGGAACTTCCAGGATTTTATTCTCGGCATAAATATTGTTTACTAATATAAATAGAATAAGTACGGCATTAAAGCCGTACTTATATAGGCGAATATACCTGGGGCTTTCCAATTTTAGCTGTTGTAAATATCTTTGATATTAGCTACAACTTCCTGTGACTGGATATCTTTTGAATTATAGATTTTGTTAAAATTCTGGTGAAGTTTGCTTTTAAATTCTATTTTATTGTCAACTTTCATCAGGTGAGCAAGAGTATCAAGATATTCACCGTCTCCTTTTGCAATATCAGTAGCAAGATTGTCCATGTTTTCAGCAACATAAACATCAACTATGTTAACGCCAATTGTAGATCCTGCCTTATAACCGGAAGTACCTGTAGTAATAGCAAAAGTACTGCTTCCTGAAGTACCGTTTGTTGTTACAGCAAGAACTTCAAATACTTTGCCTTTTTTTCCTTTTAAAATTTCTGTTCCAAAACCGCAGCCCACGTTGTTTGCGAAAGCATCTGCTACAAAAAACATAGCAAGAAGCATAGTTGATGCAAGTAAAACTTTTTTCATAAAAAAAGCCTCCATATTTATTATTGTTAAACGTATTTAAGTTAATTAAAAGACAGGGAAATTTCAATAGAAAAAATATAAAAAAAAATATTAATATGATATTCCTCTCTTCATGAAAAATAATATTTTTGCATTGACAAAAAATAGTATTATAAAAGAATTAACATAATTTAAAAAATAAAGGATGTGAGTTTTTATGACGAGCCCATTAGAAGTCGAGGTTAATGGTGACATCGAAAAAGCCTTTAAAAATCTTAAGAAGAAAATGGCCTTTGAGGGTATCTTTAAAGAATTAAAAAGAAGAAGATACTACGAAAAACCCAGCGAAGAGAAAAAACGTAAAAAGGAAGAAGCTGAAAGGCGCAGACTTAAGAAGATGAGACGGATGCAGGTCCAGAACACAAGAGGCAAAAAGGCGGCACGCCCCGGCGCTAGAGACTAAAAGGGTTTAGCAATTATTAACTTGAAAAGGCTGTTCTTAATCGGACAGCTTTTTTTAATTAATAAATATAAAAAATTTCAGTTGCGGTAAATGTTTTTTGTTTTATAATAACTGATATTATATTCCCGGAGGCAATTATGTTTAACAGGGGTGGTGATCTTTTTAGCATAAACAACAGTTCAATTACACCCCTTGCTGAAAGATGCAGACCTGTTTCTCTTGCTGATTACATAGGCCAGGAGCATATTACAGGTGAAGGGAAGCTGGTTTATAACCTGATTAAAGATGGCAGGGTTTTTTCAATGATATTCTGGGGAGATCCGGGAACAGGTAAAACCACCCTTGCAAGAATTATAGCTGAAAGCTGTGAAATTGAATATCATTATTTAAGTGCTGTTTCAGCAGGGGTTGCTGATGTTCGTAAAGTCATTACCTTAGGCGAAAAAAACAGAAGAGCCGGAGTTCAGACACTTTTATTTCTGGATGAAATTCATCGTTTTAACAAGGCGCAGCAGGATGCAGTACTTGGAGCTGTTGAATCTGGTGATATTGTTTTAATAGGTGCAACTACAGAAAATCCATCTTTCAGTGTTATCTCTCCACTTCTTTCCAGAGCCAGGGTATTAAAGCTTAATAGATTAAGTGACGACTCCCTTAAAAAAATTCTTCAAAATGCAATAGATCATGATCCCCTTTTAAAAAAAAGAGACTTCGAATTTGAAGATGGGGTAAAGGAAGCCTTGATTCTGATTGGCAATGGTGATGCAAGGAGAATGCTCAATGTGCTTGAGGTTGCCTGCTTTATTTCAGGGAGCGGATCTGTTACAATAGCTGCAGTTGAGGAAGCTTTTGAAAATACAACGATCTATTATGACAGGAAAGGGGACAGGCATTATGATACAATATCTGCATTTATAAAATCAATGCGGGGCTCTGACCCTGATGCTGCGGTTTATTATCTTTCAAAGATGATCCTTGCAGGGGAAGATCCTGAATTTATAGCAAGGAGAATGGTGATCTTTGCTTCTGAGGATATTGGTAATGCTGCGCCCAATGCGCTTTCCATGGCAGTAACAACTTTGACAGCTGTGAAAAATATAGGCATGCCTGAATCTGAAATAATTTTGTCCCAATGCGCCATATTTCTGGCTTCATCACCTAAAAGCAATGCATCGTATAAGGCTATAAAGGACGCAAAAATAGTTGCTGCATCTGATAACAGGGAAGTGCCTATGCATCTGCGAAATGCGCCAGGCGATCTTATGAAAAAATCAGGTTATGGGAAGGGATATAAGTATCCTCACGATTATGAAGGTTCATTTGTGGATGAGAATTATTTACCAGCTGATTTAAAAGGAACAGTATTTTACAGACCCACATTTAATGGAAGTGAAAAGGTATTAAAAGAGAGGCTGGAAAAACTATGGCCTTTAAGGTATAAATAAATTTTTAATGTTTTAAAAATATTTTTTGTAAGTGGTAATTTTTTTTAAAAGCCTTTTTGCCAGATGATCATCCAGTGATTTTAAAGAGGCATAAATCATTTCTGATTCATGAAAATATTCGGAAATTTTTTTCAGAGTCCAATGTGAAGGTGGAGAAGCAAGATTTGTTATTCTGTCCGCCATTTTAACAATACCAGCTTCCGGAGCTGAAGCTTTTATGCGGGCCAAAGAATCAGCCATTCTAAGATTTTTTTCTATATTTATATCTTTAGTAAGAGCCTTAACTGCTTTTGCAGTAGGCCTGCCGAATTCTGTAACAATATCTTCATAGGTTACTTTAGTGTCTTCAAGCACATCATGAAGCAGGGCGCAGTTTATGCATAATATATGGTCCAGATCTTTTCGTATATTAAGAATGAATAATATTTCCATGCAAACCTTTGTGCAATGAACAATATAGGGAATTTTACTTCCCGGGATGCTCTGACCCTCATGAGCTTTTGCTGCAAAATCAAGGGCTTTTGTATATATATCCTGAAGCATTTATCTGCTCCTTTTTATGTTTCTTTTTAAGATGTTAAAATACTTTCATTTTTGCAACAACTTTCGAAAAAAACTTGATTCCCATGTTCCTGCTTATTAATTGGATTAATCTTACAAAAGAGGTTTATATGAAAGAATTATCCGGCAGGGAAAAAAGAGATCTTAAATCTCGCGCCCACCACCTTAATCCTGTTGTGCAAATAGGTTATAAAGGCTTAAGTGAAAGTTTAATAAAGGCCTTTGAAAAAACAATTGATGACCATGAATTGATAAAGGTGAAATTTGTTGATTTTAAAGAGGACAAAAAAGAGCTTTCCCTTGATCTGTGCAGGGAAACAGGTGCAGCGCTTGTTGATATTATAGGGAATGTGGCTATTTTTTATCGTGAAAAACCTGAAGAGCAGTAGCATATAAAAGGTTTTATTTTCTTTGACTTTATTATGGCCATTTAATTGACAGATAGTATTGATCTGTTGTTACTTGTAAACATTACTTGATGGAGGAACAAATGAAAAAATACAATGTTGTTATTGTTGGCGCTCTAGGAGCGGTTGGAAAGGAGTTCAGGAAAATTCTGCTTCAAAGGCAGTTCCCTATAGAAAAAATTAAATTTGTTGATCTTGCTGATGTGGGAAGTGTTGTTGATTTTGGAGATAAACAGGTTTATGTTGAAGCACCATCTGATGATGTTTTTAATGGCTATGATATAGCCCTCTTTTCAGCAGGCGGAAGTGTAAGCCTTGAAATGGCTAAAAAGGCTGTAGAGGCTGGATGTATAGTGATTGATAACAGCTCTGCCTGGAGGATGGACCCATCTGTCCCGCTTATTGTTCCTGAGGTTAATCCCCAGGATATAGATAAGCATAAGGGTATTATTGCCAACCCGAATTGCTCAACAATACAGCTAATGCATCCTTTAAGGCTCATTCATGAAGCTGCAAAAATAAAAAGGCTTGTCATAAGCACTTATCAGGCTGTTTCCGGTACTGGTGTTAATGCAATACAGGAATGTTTAAAGCAGTCTCTTGAGGTTTCGCAGGGGAAAAATATATCAGATGTTCAGGTCTATCCCCATCAGATAGCCTTTAATGCCCTCCCTCATATTGATGATTTTCTTGACAATGGATATACAAAAGAAGAGATGAAACTGGTTAATGAAACAAGAAAAATCTTAGGAGACAGCTCTATAAAAATTACAGCCACAGCTGTACGTGTCCCTGTAATTTATGGACATTCTGAATCTGTAAATATTGAAACAGAAAAAAATATTTCACCCGCTGCTGTAAGAGAGCTTTTAAAGGGTAAACCTGGTATTACTGTTCTTGATGAACCTGATAAAAATATTTATCCCATGCCTATTGATGCTGCAGGTAAGGATGATATTTTTGTTGGAAGAATAAGAAAGGATGAATCTATTGATAATGGCATAAACATGTGGGTTGTTTCAGATAATATCCGCAAGGGAGCAGCCCTTAATACTATTCAAATAGGGGAGCTTTTGATTAAAAAAGGCCTTATTTAAAAAAAATATAAAGATGTGGGTATTCTAGTGCTCACATCTTTATATTCATCCGCATTGAATCCTTAAAAAAATAATTCCTTCTGGTCGATTTTTTAAAATTTTATTTTATTTTTTCTCCAAATATAAAATTGATGTTGCATTATAAGCAGGTTTGTTTATAATAAAGCCTGAACAGGTTTATTTTAACAAGGGAGGTTATATAAAGTGTTAAACAATTATGCAGTTTATTTCGACAAATATTATGTCTTCAAATATATTAAAGGGATCCTTAGCAGTATATGAAAAAAGTAATCCTTTATTTTGATCCATCAGTACAAAAAATACTGGAGCAGCGTAAAAATAAGGCTGGCGAAGTCAAAACTGTTCTTTCTTCAACTCATAATTTTGCAGCTGAGGGTGAAACTGTTGCAGCTGTAGTAGATGTGAAGACTGATGAGGAAATTACCGGTTATATTGATTCTGCGTACCCTGCTTACAAGGTGGTGGATTATTTCAGTTTTGATGCTGGTCAGGGAATTTATTATGATGATTCAGAAAAAGTATATAAAGCATCCTATTATGGCTTTATTATATTAAAAGATAAAAAAATAAAACTTTTATCACCTCTTGTATATGGGAAAGAAAAACTAAGAGCCTATTTTAATGTGTTCCCTTCCCGTACTGGACAGTTCCCGCCTTATAGAGAGGTTGAGGAGCTTCTTCGTGGGGAGAATGTTATTCATATTATTTCAAAGGACGATTATGAAAAGCAGCTATCTGAGTTAGATTCTGAATCCCCGCGTTTTGCAAGGGTTCTTGTAGCAGAGGGCCATGATCCTATTAATGGATATGATGATTATTTTGAACCCATGATTGATTTTGAGAAAAAAGCTGGTAAGCTTTTATCTGATGGGCGCATAGATTTTAAAGAGGTTGGTTCAATAATACAGGTTCAAAAAAATCAGGAGATTCTCCTTCATATACCAGGAGTAAAACAGGAAGATGGCTATGATGTTTTTGGTGAAAAAATAATTGCAATAAAGGAGCCTGCAAAGGGCTACAGGAAAGGGGATAATCTTGTTCAGTCCAGTTTTGATGGGAAAGTATATCTTGCAGAGATTGATGGTTGTGTAAAAATTGAAAAAAACAGGTTTTCCATATTCCCTGTTGCCATGGTTAATGGTGATATTGGTCTTGATTCCGGAAATATTGACTTCAATGGCACAGTACACATAACTGGATCTGTAAAGCCGGGATTCAGGGTTAAGGCAGCAAGCGATATCATTGTTGATCAAGACGTTGAAGATGGACAGCTTATTGCAGGTGGAAATATTTTTATTAAACTGGGTGTAGTGGGAAAGGAATCAGTAAAGCTTATTGCCGGGGGGGAGGTTCAGGCCCGTTTTATGCAGAATGCCAGGGTTGAAACAGTTAAAAGCGTTATTGTTGAAGAATCAATCATCAATTGTGACATTGTTTCCTATGATTCTATAATTGTTAGTTCTCCAGCAGGCAGGATAATAGGAGGAAAGCTTTCTGCTTTAAATGAGGTTAGTGCAAGCGTTATTGGTACTCCGAACGAAACAGCTACAACAATATTTGTTGGTAGAAATTATGTTGTAGAAAAGGAGCTTGCTGATAAAAAATCAGAAATAAAAATTGTAAAAGATAAAATTGATGAGATTAATGGACAGCTAAAAATGCAGTTTGGAGATGAAATATTTAAAAATCCTAAAGAATATATTAAAATATTACCTCCTCTTAAGAAAAAAAATTGCCTTCTTTTGCTGAACGATCTTGGTAGTGCTAATAAAGAGATGAAAAAGCTTATTGAGGAGTCAAAGGAGATTGAAGAAAGAAATAAAGCGGATAAAGAGCCCTTTATAAAGGTTTCAAATAAAATTTTTGGCGGTGTAGTTTTAAATATTAAAAAAAGTGTAAAAAAAATAGACAAGCCTATTGAGAATGTTAAGTTTTTTGAAGATCCAACGGAAAAAACCATTAGACTGACTACTGCTTTATAATTATTTTTTTCCTGTAGAGTTATTGACACAATAAAACAACTCATTAAGTATATCCTTTATTCTTTATAAAGAATAAATATCCCTTGTGTATTTATTCCTGAATAATTTTTTAATTGAATTATTAGGTGTAAGTATATATTTGGATATAATTAAATATTTTGTGAGGTATGGTATGAGTATGCCTGGAGTATGGGAACTGGCTATAATTTTTCTGATAGTTCTGGTTCTTTTTGGAGCAGGAAAAATTCCCAAAATAGCCAAGGATATTGGCGGTGGTATAAGAGAGTTTAAGAAATCTTTGTCCGGTGAGAATGAAGACGAAGATAAAAAATAGGAAATAATGAAAAAACATAGTTCCTATTTAATATCTAAAAAAGAGTCTGCTTTTAAAAACAATATTATTTCACCGGAACTGGCAGATTTTTATGAAAAGATTTTTGTTCTTCAGGAAAAATTTTTTCATAATCTGGATTCTGATAATATTGTTTTTTTCAAGACAGAGAATAAGGATTTACCTGCATTTAAATCAGAATATCTGAAATTCAACGCTTCTTTGAAGCAGGAGCTGGGAATTCTTTTAAGGGGTATTACAGATATTATACGTGAAGGGAATATAGGGCTTGATTTTACCAGGCTTTCTTCTGAATTTTCAGGATTTATTCAGGAGGTTTTTTCTGAATTATTAAAGAGAGACTTTGAGGCTCTTGGGAAAAGAGCCTCATCATTAAAACTCGATTTTGATGAATTCATTTTTGTCATACATAATGCATTTAAGCCTCTGGCTTTTTTTTTGCGGAAAAGCACAGGATTTCAGCTTGGATCTGAACAGCAATGGTTTGAAGGGACATGCCCTTTTTGTGGATATCTCCCTGGTATGGGGAAAGTAGTGGGTGCAAAGGATAATCAGAGAATTTTAAGCTGTGCATTGTGTGAAAGTGAGTGGCAGTTTCTTCGTGTAACCTGTTTTGTCTGTGGAAACAATGAGCAGGAAAAACAGGGGTTTTTTGAATCCACAGAGAATCCTCTTTATCGGGCATATTATTGCGATGAATGTAAATCTTACATTAAAACTTTGAATGTGACAAAAGCACAGTCAGAGGAAGAATATGATCTTTATGTGGAGGATATTCTTTCTACTTTTCTTGATGCAGCAATGCTTGAAAAAGGTTATTTCAGACCCTGATAAGGGAAAAATGTTTTTTGGAGCAGATGAATGATGAAACCCTATAAAGTTGATGATAAAACAGAAAAAATTCTGGAGGTTCTTACTGGAGATGGTAAGGCCAGTGAAAGGGAAATCAGCATATTAACAGGTATAGATGAATCAGAGGTTTCTGCATGCATAAAGAAGCTTGAAAAGGATAAAATTATTCTTGGCTACAGAACCATGATAAACTGGCAAAGAATACGAAGTGATGATGTTAAGGCCCTTATTGAAGTAAAGGTAACACCTGAAAGAAAGGTAGGCTTTGATGCTGTTGCAGAAATAATATACAGGTTTCCTGAAGTAAGTTCCGCTTATCTTATATCAGGCAGGTATGATCTTCTGGTTCAGGTTGATGGCAAAAATTTAAGAGAAGTGGCACAGTTTGTTTCTGCCAAGCTTGCAACAATTAAAGGTGTGCAGTCCACAGCAACACACTTTCTTTTGAAGAAATATAAAGAGGAAGGGATAATCCTTGTTGATGTAGCTGATTCCAAGAGGCTCCCAATAACTCCATGACACCGGATCCGGCAGCCCTTTTTGTGCTGCTTAAGAAGTTTTATGGGCCTCAGGGATGGTGGCCTATTATCTGCCCTGAAACAGGAGAGAGCCGCTATAACGTAATAAAAAAACCCGACTATAATGAAGCTTTTGAAATAATCATTGGCTCAATTCTTACACAGAATGTGGCCTGGAAAAATGTTGAAAAAGCTTTGTTTAATCTTAAAAAAGCAAAAATGCTTAACCCTCATGCATTAAAAAAAATACCCGTAAATCTGATTGCAGAAAAAATAAGGCCTTCCGGATATTATAATCAGAAAGCTATAAAAATTAAAAATTTTATTGAGTGGTTTGAAAAAACAGATTTTTCATTCGAACCTGTTTTAAAAAATAAAACTGAAAATATTCGTAATGATCTTCTTTCTATTAAAGGAATTGGTCCTGAAACTGCTGACTCCATATTGCTTTATGCATTTAATCGTAAAATATTTGTAATAGATGCCTATACAAAACGAATATTTTCCAGACTGGGAAATATAGATCCTTTATCTGACTATGAAGACGCACAAAACTACTTCCATTCCGCTGTTCCTGGAAGCGCAAAATTGTATAATGAGTACCATGCCTTAATTGTGGCTCATGGAAAGGATGTTTGTAAAAAAAAGCC
>CAZYPA010000021.1:0-30936 GCA_964649175.1 uncultured Leptospirales bacterium
GAATAGTGCGGGTAGAAGAAGAGCTTAAAAGCCAAAGAGAGCTTATGCTAATGGGGTTTGAGCAAACAAATAAGCGTTTTGAAGATATACAAAAATATATGGATAAGCGCTTTGAGCAAATCGATAAGCGCTTTGAGCAGGTGGACAAGCGTTTTGAACAGATCGATAAACGTTTTGAGCAGGTGGACAAGCGTTTTGAAGATGTAAACAGCAAATTCAAAATGATGTTTACTTTTATGACACTGGGTTTTACAATCCTTGCAACAATGATGACAATGTTTAAATTTTTAACATAAATCTTTCCCAGACCCTTATTCCCCTAACCCCTTATTAAAAAAGTCACACGCAAAGCATGCAGAGGAATCAAAAAACTTTTTAATTGACCTTTTAAACATTCTATACCACCATAACAGAATCATTAACCTGGTGCAGAGGCAAAATCTATGCTAAACATTTTAAACAGATCTGCTTTGATAATAGTATTATTTTTTGCTGCCATACCTGCATATTCCTCAATAGCAGTTTTCCCATACAGAGTTGGAGGAAACACGGAAATCTCAGGTGAAGAGTACGCCAAACTCCTTTCTATTACAACTTTGCTTGCCAAGGACATAGAGGTGCAATCCCCCCATGAAACAGCAATAGGAATAAGGGATTTAGGCATTAACCCGAATTTACAATCTTTTGAAGACCTGGATATATTTGGACAAAAATACAGGCTTTCATATATCCTCACAGGAACACTTACAAAAAAAGGAAATCTTTTTGTATCTGACAATATACTTTACTCAATAAAAAACAAAAGAATTATTTCCCGATCCTCATCATCAAGCCCTGACCTTTTCCGTGGAGCTGAAAAAAGCATAAAAACATCCCTTATTGATGTTCCGGACAAAGCAAAAAAAGTTGCACATACTGAAGCAGATGTAGCAGTATTAATTGATCTTTCCTATAACACAAAGCCCGAATGGGAAGACATAAAAAGCTCCCTAGTTTCAATGGCATCACACCTTATTGAGCAAAACAATCTTAACACAAGAATATATATACTCCCATACTCAGACAGAAAATCCTATGAAAGCGCAGCCCTCTATTCCAACTCAATCAGGCAGTTAAAAAAAGGACTTGGTTCTTTAAATCCAGCAGGTTCACCTGATAAAAATAACCTGTCAAAGGTATTAAATTATACAATAAAGAATATTAAATGGCGGTCATCTGCCCTGAAAAAAATCATCATTATTAACAACTCCCCTGCAGAGGGGCTTTTCTTCCCTGAAAAATCAGCCTTTGAAGCAAAAAAAAGAAAGATAAATATTGATGTTATTAGCGGAGGCAGATTAATCGATAAAAAAAACTCCCTTGAACAGCTTGCAAACATCACAGATGGCTCAACATACAGCATTGCGTATCAGCAAAAAGTTTATGACACCTCAGGGGCAGATCACAACCTTTACTTGGAAAGATCCCGGGTTTTCCATACAAAGGCCTTATATCATCAATGGCGCAGCGGCCTGTTAAAAAATAAAAGTTCCATAATACACAATAGCCCTGATGAAATATTCCATGAGCGCAAAGAAGTTTCACCTGAAAAAATGGGAGAAACTTTTTCACAATCATCAAAGAACGAAATTATTCAGCAGGATTCTCTTTTAACCAATATTGACACGCTTGTTTTAACAATAGCTTCAAAAATTGCAGGTAAAAACAGCCTAACCTTTTCAGGTAAAGCCCTTATATATTCAGGAAACATTTCTTTATGGGTAAAAATTCCAGGGGATTTTCTCATGACAGATTATGAAAAGCTGGAAAAGCAGGGATTCTATAGCACAGCGCCCTTTTACATCCGCAAAGCACCTTCTGAGACTTATGGCATTGAACTTATTCCTCTGGATAAAAAAATTGAAAAAGGATTTATTCCTGATGCAGCTGTTCTGGAAATTGAAAATGTAATAAAAAATCCAAGTACCTATACAACAGGAGGGATTGGTTCCCCCCCTCTATGGTTTCTTGAATTCAAGGTTGAAAAAACAGAACGCTTTGGAGTTAAAAAAGACATCAGGGATTAGTCTTGATTCATCACCTGCTTTTCCAGATAATTGGCAATCATTTCATCATAGGCAGATGTGGCAGCATAAACCTTTAAAGCCAATTTCATGTTGGTTTTATACAGCACCTCACCATCATGGCTTTTCATCTCTGAAAGAACAAGGTTGTAATCCGCTGGATCAGTAATTACAGTTACACTCTGAAAGTTTTTTGCAGCAGATCTCAACATCGCAGGCCCGCCAATATCAATATTTTCAATCGCATCTTCAAATGTACAATCAGGCCTGGCTATAGTTTCCTTAAACGGATAAAGGTTAACAACAACCATATCAATTGGAACAATATCATGTTTTTTCATTGTTTCAACATGCTCGCTATTTCCTCTAAGCCCAAGGAGACCGCCATGAATTTTCGGATGAAGGGTCTTAACCCTTCCATCAAGCATTTCAGGAAAGCCTGTATGATCTGAAACATCCTTAACAGTCAGGCCTGCATCTCTCAAAACCTTTGCAGTTCCGCCTGTGGATAAAAGCTCCACGCCCATGTTTGCCAGCTCTGTAGCAAAATCTACAATACCTCTTTTATCTGAAAGACTTATAAGTGCTCTTTTTATTTTTGCCATTATTATACCTTAATTTTTAAATTTCAATTCAGTTAAAATTCACATGGAGGAAGCGTCAATTAAAATAAGGCAAAAAATTCTCTCTCCACTTAATTTATGATTGTCATTCAAACAAATTTTATAAAGATGTTTCCTGTTATGAAAAAATTCTTTATAAAACAAGGCGTTTTCACAGGTATTTTATTTGCCATACTTGCAACAGTTATATGGTCATGGAACTTTATTATTGCCAGAGGTCTTCATGATGCAATACCACCAGTATCATTAGCCTTTTACAGATGGCTGGTTGCTGCTATTGTACTTGCCCCAATTGCTTTAAAAAAAAGCATAAGAGAATATGATGTTATAAAAAAAAATTTTAAGTATATAATCATAACCGCATTTTTAGGAGTTACTGTTTTTAACACACTCATATACCTGGCAGGAAAAACAACCGAAGCTATCAACCTGTCCCTTATAGCAATTTCATCTCCCATATTTATTGTAATATTTTCACTAATAGTGTTTAATGAAAAAATAAGCTTAAAAAAAATCACAGGAATTATACTTACAATTACAGGTATACTGATTCTTCTTACCAAAGGAGAAATTTCAGTTCTTTTAAATATTTCATTTGCTCAAGGGGACTTATGGATGCTCATAGCAGCAATGATATTTGCTGTTTATTCAATCCTGGTAAAAAAACGCCCTCCTGCATTAAGCAGAACTACTTTTCTTTTTTCAACCTTTACAATAGGGCTTTTTTTACTTATACCCTTTTACATACTTGATCTGGTTTCACACCCCTTTCCGTCTTTTAATCTGGAAATTACAGTTGCCATTCTTTATATAGGAATCTTTGCATCTGTTGCTGCCTTTTTTTTATGGAACAGATCAATAGAAATTATTGGCCCATCCAATGCAGGCCTGATATACTACACTCTCCCGCTTTTCAGCACTTTATGGGCAATTATTTTTCTCAATGAAACAGCAAAGGCTTTACATTTTATAAGCATGATCCTGATTCTCTCAGGGATTATTATAGCAGGTGATAGAGATAAAAAGTTGACAAAGAAATTAACTGATTAAAAATGTATCAAAATCCAGGAAAGGGTTATGGAAATGCTGCGAAATCGAAAAAATTATTTTGATGAAATAAAAAAAAGAAAAATCGAAGGTGGCTTTTTTGAGCATATTTTTCGATTAATTTTTTTCGCTATATTACTTACAGTAGAAGGGCTTTTCAAAAAACTGAATGAATTAAGGTTTCGCCTTGGAAATTTCATAGCAGGAAGGGATTTTTCCAAAACATTTACCCGTTATAAAGAGTATAAAACCTCAATTCAGCATTTACTGGAAAAGCCATTTTATAAAAAAGAAGTTCGAATACATCTTGTTGAAATTAAAGATCGCTTCTTTACTGACAGGGATAAAACCCTGATCTTTGGTTTTCGCGAATCAACTCACAATATGGTAATAAAGTCCAAAAGCGCCTTAGGCAGATTCAGAGCCCATACTTTAAGCATGAGGAAAAAATATTTTAAACCAGTACCGGTATTTAATATAACCAAAAATTATTCCGCATCCTTCTTTACTTTTTTTCTCAAAAAAGATATAAAATCCAATATCCCCTTAAAAGACATAAAGCAAAACAAGGAATATTTGAAAAATATTACAACTGGTTATAAAAAATTTATGGATTATGCCTTTAACAAGTTTTATTCAAACGATTTCAAATCCAGGGTTGCTGCTCATCATGCAATTCAAATGAAAACCTTTGATAATAATGTTGAAAAACTGCTTATATCAATAAAAAAACTTGAAAAGAAACAATTGAAAAGCGCAATTGAACAATCAATCAGATAATTTTTTTATTAAAAAATATCTGATAATAAAAAATAAAGAAATTACAACTATAACTGCTCCAGCTGCATAATTGTAGCTGCTTAAAAGCCTTGATATACCGGCACTAACAGTTTCCCAGTTATTGCCAATAGTAAACCCTGCATAAATCCATATTAAATTCCATACCATAGCGCTTATTAAAGAAAGAAAAAATACAGGAACAATTTTAAGACCGCAAAATCCGGAAGAAATTGATACAACAGACCTTAATCCAGGCAAAAACCTGTTTAAAAGAATAATAATATACCCGTATTTTATAAACCATTTTTCAACAGCTTCAATTTTTTCTGTGGAGAAAAAACTGAAATTTCTTTTAACAAAAAATTCTTTTTCAAGAAATTTTCCAAAAAAGAATAGTATCATAAACCCTACTGCACTCCCGGCTATTGTAACAAGATAAACCAGAAAAAAATTAAGCCTTCCTTTTCCAGCAAGAAATGCTCCAAATGCAACTATTGTGTCACCAGGAGCTGGAGGAAATATATTCTCAAAAACTGAGCTTAGAAATAAAAAAATATATATAAAATGATTACCTAAAGGAGTAATAAAATCTATAACCTGTGAAAGTAAGTTTTCCATAAAACCTGCCTGATAAATTAATTATTAAGAACTAAATTGCAGGGTGTTGTTTTACAAGCTATTTTTTAATTTGAAATTTATGTTTGTTTGAATTTTCTCCAGAGCTAATCTTTTAAGGACTCACCAGGCTCTGACCCCATAGATAAAAGCCCAGGCTACACAATAAACTTTTAGACTTATGAAGCTAAAAAATCCAATACTTACAGAAAATCCATGTTGACAGTTCCCTCTTCATTCGACGCTTATTGCGACGTCGTGTCGCGCGTCGAAACGCATACATCCTGTATGCAGTCCATTGAGGGCGAAGCTCATGAACGAGCTAGTGCAAAGGGCAGGCACGAGGCCTGATAAGCCCTTTGCTGAAGAGGGTTAGGGAGATGGGGTCTAGGAAAAAATGATTTAAAGCTTTTTTGAACCTTACCAGAATAACATTTTTCATTTTAATACACATAATTTACTTGAAATAAGCTGCAAGTTTTTAATATTATCTAAAAATTTAATAAAAGAACCTGTAATTGCTTTAAGCTAAGGGAGTTAATAATTTTCCGGTATTTTCACTTCAATTGTATCGGCAATATTATTTCTTCTGCCATTACCAAAAAAATAAAAAAACAGTAATTGTGTAAACCAGGGAGGTTAAGTGTGAATATTGATTTGAAAATACTTGACGAAGAAAACAGAAAAAAAATCACAGCTTTAAATAATGAAAAGGCATACAGGATAATAGAAAAATACATAAACCTGTGCAAGCCTGCCAAAGTAACAGTTATTACAGATTCACCGGAAGACATTCTTTATGTAAGAAATCTTTCATTAAAAAATGGTGAAGAAACAAACCTTAAAACAGAAGGTCATACCATTCACTTTGATGGCTATAACGATCAGGCCAGAGACAAAAACAACACGCGCATACTAATCAATAGTGACATGACTTTAAATGATGCCCAAAATCCCATGAACAGAGATGAAGGTCTTGATGAAGTGCATAAAATTATGGACGGAATCATGAAAGGCAAGGAAATGCTGATACGATTTTTCTGTCTGGGACCACTAAATTCCAGATTTTCCATTTCTGCCCTTCAAATAACAGACTCTGCCTATGTTGCCCATAGTGAGGATCTGCTTTACAGAGCCGGATATGAGCAATTCAAAAATCTTAAAGGCTCAGGTGATTTCTTTTACTTTATACACTCAGCAGGTGAGCTTGATGAACGAAAGTGCTCTGTTAATATCCAGAACAGAAGAATTTATGCTGACCTTCTTGAAGGGGGCGTTTTCACTGTAAACAACCAGTATGCAGGAAACAGCATAGGTTTAAAGAAGCTTGCCCTTCGTCTTGCTATTTATAAAGCAAGCAAGGAAGGCTGGCTCACAGAGCATATGTTTATCATGGGAGTAAGACCTGAAAATAAAAATCGCATAACCTACTTTACAGGCGCATTTCCCAGTGCATGCGGTAAAACCTCCACAGCAATGATCCCAGGCCAGCTTATAGTTGGTGATGACATTGCATATATCAAAGAAGGTGCAGATGGGAAGGCATTTGTTGTAAATATTGAGCAGGGTATTTTTGGAATAATTGAAGATGTAAACGCTATTGATGACCCTCTAATATACAAAATACTCACAACACCCAGAGAGCTTATTTTCTCAAATATACTTATAAACAACGATAAGCCTTACTGGCTTGGCATGGGTCAGGAACTCCCTGATGAAGGAGCAAACTTTTCAGGAGACTGGCATAAAGGCAAAAAGGACAGCAAGGGAAATGAAATTCTTCCTGCACATAAAAATGCAAGGTACACAGTCCGTTTAAGTGAACTGGAAAATGTTGACCCTGCGCTTAATGATCCGGAAGGTGTTGCTGTAAGCGGATTTATATATGGAGGCCGCGACTCAGACACATCTGTTCCAGTATACCAAAGCTTTGACTGGGATCACGGCGTTTTTATAGGAGCCACTATTGAATCTGAAACAACAGCTGCAACCCTTGGACAGGCAGGAGTACGAAAAGCAAGCCCCATGGCTAACATGGATTTTTTAACAATCCCACTTGGCAAATATCTTGATAACCATTTCCAGTTCGGGAAAAAAATTAAAAATCCGCCTCTTGTTTTTGCTACAAACTATTTTTTAAAGGAAGATGGCAAATTCATAAATGACAAGGTTGATAAAAAAGTCTGGATTCTATGGATGGAAGGCAGAACCCATGGAGAATACAATGCAATTAAAACACCCATAGGATATATTCCTGAATTTGAAGACATCAAAAAACTGTACAAGGAAATTTTCAGCAAGGACATAAGTGAAGATTTTTATAACAAACTTTTTTCAATTCGCGTAACTAAATTTTTAGAGAAACTTGACCGTGTTGAAACAATGTATAAATCTGAAAAAATGGTTCCTGAAAAAATGTTTACCATACTAAATAAAATCAGGGATGACCTTAAAGCTGCACAGACTAAACATGGCATGGATATTATTCCACCAGCCAAATTCAAATAACAGCACTTATCAAAAATACCGGTTGAAAATCATTCAACCGGTATTTTTTTCATTATAAAACGAATCTTTTTCCCTGGTTAATGAACAATCCCTTATAAAATTGCTTGAAAATATTTTCATAAAAATAATTATAATCTTTATGAAAAAAATATTATGCTATGGAGACTCCAACACCTGGGGATACAAGCCTGCAACTGGTACAAGGTTCAGCAAAGATATAAGATGGCCTGCTCTTATGAGTAAACTTTTGCAATCGAATTATGAAATCATTGAAGAAGGATATAATGGTCGCACTGCTCTTAACCTTTACCCAGGCTCTGACCCTGCCAATGGCATTGATTCAATAAAAAAAATAATAATAAAACATGTTCCTGTAAATATTGCTTTAATTTTCCTGGGATTAAACGATCTCTTTGGAGCCCCTGAAGAGCCATTATGGAAAATAACCGGTGCTGTTGAAAAAATAGCTGAAACAATAAAAAATGCCCATTCATATTCAAAATTTCCCCTACCTGAAATTATCCTTATAGGATTGCCTAAAATAAATCTGTCTGCTGAGGAAGCTCGTTTTTACGAATTAATAATTAACAAAATACGAGCATTTTCTGAAATGCTGAATCAACTCTCTTTAAAAAAAAGTTATCACTTTATTGATATTTCCAGCACAATAAAAACCAGCGCCTTAGATGGAACACATCTTGATGCTGCAGAACATAAAAAGCTTGCACATATCACTGCTAACTATTTAAACAGTTTATTATGAAAATTAAATCCAATAGCGTTTTATTTAACAGCAATTTACAAATTATTTTTACAGTAACTCTCATAGCTGTTATGGGTGTTTCCTCTATCACACCAGCTTTTCCCACAATAGCAAAACAGCTTAGCCTTACCTCAAAGGAGGTTAATCTCCTTATTGTAGTATTTACAATTCCAGGAATTTTTCTTTCACCTTTACTTGGAATAATGGCTGACAGGTTTGGTCGAAAAAAAGTCCTTGTACCATCTATTCTGATTTTTTCAATATGCGGTACTTCATGTGCATTTACCAGTGATTTTAATACCATTCTTATTCTAAGGTTTTTCCAGGGCGTAGGCGCAGCATCGCTAAGCTCACTTAATCAGACAATTATTGGAGATATTTTTCCTGGAAAGGAAAGAATAGCTGCAATGGGTTATAACAGCTCCGTTTTAAGCCTTGGTACAATGCTTTACCCCTCTATAGGAGGAGCTATGGCCCTTTTAGGCTGGAACTACCCATTTCTTCTGCCCATGGCCGGATTCCCTGTGGCACTCCTTGTTTTAGTTTGTTTAAAAAACCCTGAACCAAAGCAAACTGAAAAAATAGGAAACTACCTTTCATCATCAATTAAACTCATGATAAAAAAAGAGGTGTTAGCTCTTTACTTTGGCACTCTTGCCGGGTTTGTTCTGCTCTATGGGGTTATGTTAGCTTTTTTCCCCTATTACATGAACGAAAATTTTCAGGCAACACCCTTTCATATAGGACTGACAACATCAACTACATCAATAGGAGCAATTATTGGTGCATTTAATATAGGAAAGCTTTCCAGAAAATTTTCCTCAAAGCAGCTCCTTATAGCTTCCTTTGTATTGTATATGACTTCGCTTATTCTTTCATCACTTGCATCTAATATGGTTTTATTTATTATTCCAATTTTTATTTATGGTTTAGCCCACGGAATATTCTTACCCAATATACAAACGCGTATTTCAATTATAGCACCTGCTGAATATAGGGGAGCATTCATGTCTATCAACTCTACAGTGCTTCGTTTAGGACAAACAGCAGGTCCATTTTTATCAGGTATAATTCTTTTTAATCAGGGGAGCAGAGGTGTTTTTATCTGGGGAATTGCATTTGCCCTATTTACAGCTATAATTCTTATGATTGCAGTTCCTGATAAAATTAAAATAAACCCGGAAGAATAAAGACTTCAAAAACTGGAATTAATCACTATTTTCTTTAAAAAATGAAATTATTTCATTGTCACTTGTACATGATATGAGCTTTAATAAGAGTTTTTCATCATTTACAATTTTTTTAAGCAGTTTCCCTCTGCTATCTGAATCAATATGTTTAAATGAATTATCGGTTTTAAGGATTTCTCTTCCCCGCCTCAAGACCTGAAGCATTTCCTCAACTTCATTGGGAAGCATGTCTTCAAGCATACGCCTTAATTTTGCTGCCATTGCAGGCGATGCACCACTTGTTGAAAGGGCAAAAACAAGGTCACCCCTTCTTCCAAATGATGGAACATAAAAACTGCAGTTAGGTGGATCATCTACAGCATTTACAAGTATGCCAAGCTCCCTTGCTTCTGCATAAACAGCTTCATTG
Organism: uncultured Leptospirales bacterium; assembly: GCA_964649175.1. Taxonomy (GTDB): domain Bacteria; phylum Spirochaetota; class UBA4802; order UBA4802; family UBA5550; genus JBBAGC01. Next base: position 9,999 of record CAZYPA010000021.1, read on the forward strand.
ACTTCTCTAACATCAGTTGCACAAAAAACAAGCACTGCTCCCTGCAAATCACCCTTAACGTATTTTCTTTTAACCAGCTCAAATCGGGTCGGATTAAGCTCCTTCATTTTTATTATTTCAGGAACAAAATCAGGAGACACAACCCTTATAAAAGCACCAGCTTCAAACAGATCAGCCATTTTCCTTGCTGCAACATTGCCTCCGCCTATTACAAGGGTGAGCCTGTTTTCCAGATTCATCATTACAGGGTAAAGCTTCATTATCTGATAAGTTCCTCAGGCACCGGGAACTCCTCTCCCTTTTCTTTAAGCATTGCTTTTTTATCTGCATCAAGTCCTATCTCTTCATCAGTCATATAGCACTGTGGGTCTGGCGCCCAAAAATCGTTGTAAGCCCTGTATCCCCTTACACGCATGGAGCCTGTGCATAAATCCTTATAAGCGCAGACAGAGCATCTGCCCTTTATAAATTCAGCCTTGTTTTTAAGGCCCTTCATAAGAGGATCAGATTCATCCATCCATATATCGCCAAAACTTCTTTCTCTTATATTTCCAAATGTATAGTCCTGCCAAAACTGGTCAGGATGAACATTGCCATGAAAATCAATATTCCCTATACCAATACCTGTGGAATTTGCAGCACCGCCATTCCACTTGAGCATATTATAAACCTCATCAGCACCTGGAAGGTTCTTTTCCTTCATTTTAAGATAAAGATAAACCCCGTCAGCGTGATTATCAACAGTGAGTATATTTATATCAAGACCCCTGGAAAAATAATCAGCAGTTCTTTCCAGAATAATATCCATTGCATCCCTTGATTCCTTGTGGGACAAATCATCACCATACATGGACGTACCCCTTCCGGAATATACAAGATGATAAAAACAGGCTCTGTTAATTTTTTCCTTTTCTATAAAATCATAAATTCTATGCAAATCCATGTAATTTCTTCTTGTAAGGGTAAGACGAAGGCCCACACGCTGCTCCACTGCCCTGCAGTTATCAAAGCCCTTCATTGTTCTTGTAAAAGCCCCCTGAACACCGCGGAAGGTATCGTTTATATCCTCCATTCCATCCAGGCTAATACCAACATAAACAACACCGGAATCCTTAACCCTTTGTGCAGTTTCCCTGTCAATAAGGGTTCCATTAGTTGAGATTACAGGCCTTATCCCTTTTTTAGCAGCATGCTCAAGAAGGGTAAAAATATCCTTTCTCATAAAGGGCTCGCCTCCGGAAAAAAGAAGAGAGGGTATGCCAAAATCTGCAAGCCCGTCAATGAGCTTAAGCCCTTCTTCTGTTGTAAGCTCATTGTCATATATCTTATTATCTGAATCTGAATAGCAATGCACACACCTTAAATTGCAGGTCCTGGTAATATTCCATACCACAATTGGACGTCTATCCTTTGCAGATGTAACAACTTTATGCGGTACATTTCCATGACAGTCAGGCCCGGATTTAGTTCCATATCTCAGACCATCCCCTGTTGAAGTACCGCCACAATAAAGCTTGCCTATATCAATCATAGTTTTCCCTCTTCCAATTTATAAATTCTTTTGAAAAATACTGTACCCTGGATTTTTTAAACTCCCTCAAAGAATCAAGAACCAGATATTCATCCATACCGCTTTCCTCTGAAAGCTCATTTACAATCCCCGCAAGTTCATCTTCTGAACGTGCGTGTATCATGACAAAAAGAGGATATTCCCATTTACCAGGATGTATTGTTCTTAAATAAAGATGAGTTATTGCCCTGTTTTTAATAAAAATTTCAGGATCAAAATTATCATTGATTTTCCATGCAGTCATGGCATTTGAAGTATAACCAACATTTCTGTGACGAAGAACAGCAGCGTATCTTCTTATTACACCTGTATCAATGAGAGTTTTAAAATTCTCTATTAAATCAGCAACATCTATATCTATATTATTTTTCTCAATTAATCCGGCAAAAGGATTATTTTCAACAGGCAAATCCTGTTGAAGGATAAAGATGCTTTTCTTCATATCATTAGAGATTGTAAAATTCTTCTCATGGGATATTCTCTTTGAAGATGGTATAACAGGTTCCCTTTTATCCGGAGATTTTTCAAGATCGAGCATTACACCTATTTTTAAAAGCTTTTCATTTTCAAATACCAGAAAATCATCTGCCCCTGACTTTTTAAAAATAGCAGCAAGGGATCTCTCAAAAGCCTCTTTGCTCTCCTCTGCAAGTGTAAACCAGACATTGAATTTATGTTTTCTAAGATAATTATGGCTTACTCCTGGATGGGAATTAATTACCCTGGCTGCCTGCTCAATATTTTCTTCCTTTACCTTAAAGGCAACCAGGCTTAATTTATAGCCCAGGGATTTACCTTCAAAAATTCCGGCAATGTTTCTGATTAATTTTCTTTCCTTAAGATCCCCTATTATTAACAGCACCCTGGCCTCTTCAAGGCCTGCCTTGTCAGCAATATATTTATAAGGCTCAGCAACAGGGGGAAGACCCTGCTGGAGAAGCTCCAGTATTGCTGATTCCTCTTTGCTAAATTTCATTATACTAACCCCTTTTAACAGGGGTATGAAGGCAGTAAGGCTCCTCCGCCAGATAATCGCCTGTTGCGTAATATGCCCTTGCTCTGCATCCTCCACAAACAGCTTTGTATTCACAATCCCCGCATATCCCTTTAAGTGCATTGAAATCCCTGAGGGATCTGAAAAGCTCTGAAGTTTTCCAGATTTCCGGAAACTTCTGCTCCAGTACATTACCAGCAGATAAAGGGAGATAACCGCAGGGCTGAACATCACCCCTGTGTGAAATAAAACAAACCCCTGTACCAGCAAGGCAGCCCCTTGTAACTGCAGACATGCCATCAGTTTCAAATGTGAGCTTTCTTCCTTCAGCCTTTGCCCTCTGCCTTATAATTCTGTAATAATGAGGAGCGCAAGTAGCCTTAAATTCAAGAGGTGAAGTTTTTGATTTATCATAAAAATGTCCAAGAACCTCTTCGTATTTTTCAGCAGAGATCATGTCACTTTCAGCAAGCTCTATGCCGCATCCAACAGGAACAAGCATAAACATATGTAGAGCAGCAGCCCCCTCTTTAATGGAAAGATCCAGAATATCATCAATCATATCAACATTCTTTTTTGTAACAGATGTATTGATCTGAAACTCCACCCCGGCCTTTACAAGAGAACGCACCCCATTGATTGCACTGTCAAAAGCCCCTTTAACGCCCCTGAAGCTGTCATGAAAATCCGAACTTTTACCATCAATAGAAATGGCAACCCTTGAAATCCCGGAATCCTTTATTTTTTTTGAAATCTCATCATCAATAAGGGTTCCATTGCTTGCAAGTGCAACACGCAAACCCTTGCCTGTAGCATAGGCAGCTATGTCAAAAATATCTTTGCGGTAAAGGGGTTCACCGCCAGTAAGAATAAGTATGGGAGAATACTCAGATACAATATCATCAATTACACGGCATATAGAATCAAAGTTGAGTTCACCTGAATAATCTATATCATCAGCCTCTGCCCTGCAATGAAGGCAGTTTAGATTGCATCTTTTTGTAAGCTCCCAGAATATAAGCCTGGGTATATTGTTTTTCAGCATTTAGTAAAAATATCCTCCAAAAATTTAGCACTGTTCAGAACTGAGTTTTGTCCATGTCCGTCATCACAGTTTGTAGCTTCTTTTTTAAGATTCATTATAGGATTATGAAGAGTCTTTTTCATTATCTGACATGTAAGCTCCTGAACAATTTTGAAGTCTTCTTCTGATAAATGTTTCAATTTTTTATTCCTGAATCTGTAAAGCTCCATTTTGCGGATCTCATCAAACTTGTTTTTCAAAGCTGTAATTGACGGAGTAACACTTAATTCATCATACCAGCATAAAAATTGAGCAGCATCCTCTTCAATTATAGCTTCCGCTTTTTTTACTTCATCGTATCTGCTTTTTTTATTCAAATCAGCAATTTCTTTTAAATGATCAATATTATAAAGATAAACATTTTCAAGCAAACCAACAGAGGGTTCCACATTACGAGGCACTGCTATATCAATAATAAAAAGAGGCTTATCTGTACGCTCCATCATTATAATTTCCATATCTCTTTTGGTTATTACATGGTGAGGGGCAGTCACAGATGAGATTACAATATCAACTTCAGCAAGGGCTGTGTCAAGCTTTGCAAGGGGTATAATGTCAGCTTCAAAATTCATATCAAGACAAACCCTGCGCGCATTTTCAACAGTTCTGTTTGCTACAACAATTTTATTGAGATTGTCCTTAACCAGATATTTAAGAATAAGCTCTCCCATTTCCCCTGCACCAATAAGCAGCACTGATTTTTCTGAAAGATCCTGAAAAATTGCTTTTGCGCGATCAACAGCAATAGACGCTATTGATAGAGGATTTTTTGAAATACCGGTTTCAGTTTTTACCCTTTTTGCAGTTTTAAATGCCCTGTGAAAAAGCCGGTTTAAAACAGATCCTGTAACACCTGCATTAACAGCTTTGCTAAAGCAGTCTTTGATCTGCCCTGTTATTTCATTTTCGCCAACAACCATGGAATCAAGGGAAGAGGTAACATTAAGAAGATGCTTCACCACATCTGTTCCATAATTAGTATAGACTGATGACATAAAATCATCATGAGGAAGCCTTGTATAATACGCCATAAGCTTTTTAATAGTTTCAACAGCAGATTCAGAGTCCTCAGCTGTCATGTAAATTTCAACCCTGTTGCAGGTAGAAACATACACAGCCTCGCTCACTCCAGCCTCTATGAGTCTTTCATAAAAAGCCGAAAGCTGAGACTCTGGAAGAGAAAACAGCTCCCTTGTTTCAACAGGAGCTGTTTTATGGCTAAGACCAAGAAGAACAAGATTTCCTATTTTATTATTAAGACCAGCAGTACAATTTAAATTAATCATTAATTATATCCGTTTATCTGAAGTTTCAGCAATAAATCAGATGAAGACAGCAATTCATTGCATAATCGCAGAATTTATCTGTTAATAATCAATAATTAATACCTTAAATTAATCAAGTAAAAAAGAAAATCAGTGCTTTAATCACACCTTACTATCTTTATCAGGATAAAAGAAAACCCCCACAATTTTAAAAAGCGCCATAATAGCAGCAAGAATAAGAGTTGCCACAGATATCCATAAAATATCATGGCCAGCTGCAATTTGATAAAATAATACAGCAACAATCCATGCCAGTATAGTTGTATAAAGCACCTGTGCTACTGCAACAAAAGTGCCTGCTTCCCTGTTAACAACCCCTACTGTAGCAAAACATGGAAAATAAATAAGGATAAAAAGAAGATAGGCATAGGCATTTATACCGCTTTTAAAATGCCCCCTCATCATTTCAAAAATACCTGACTTGGGAATCTCTGCCTCTGCTTCCTCATATGTAGTTCCCCATGGGTCAAAAAATCCGCTAAAAGAGGCACCAAGATTAACCGGAATAGATGCAAAAGCTTCCTTCATTTTACCAATAATACCATCTGACTCTTCCTCATCCTCTTCCAGGCTGCTTGCCTCTTGAGCATAAAGAGAGTTAAGAGTTCCAATTATAGCCTCCTTGGCAAATAAACCGGAAAAAATAGAAACAGCCGCAGGCCAGTTATCTTTTTCAATACCCAAAGGTTCAAAAACAGGAACCAGAGTAGTGCCTATGCTCGTAAGCACTGAATTTTCACTGTTTTCATTCCCAAATGTTCCATCCTTCCCGATAGAATTAACAAATGAAAGAATGGTAACTGCAATAATAATGATCTTACCAGCACCCAGCATAAAAACTTTTAGCCGTAACCAGGTATGGTGAAAAATATGTTTTATTCTGGGCAAATTATAAGGAGGAAGCTCCATTACAAAGTGGGAGGGCTCCCCTGCAAAAATTGTTTTTTTCATAACAAGCCCGGTAAAAATTGCCAAAGCAACACCAGTTAAATAAAGAGACATAACAATAAAACCTGAATACTCTTCAAAAAAAGCAGCAGCAAAAAGCACATAAACCGGTAACCTTGCACCGCATGACATAAAGGGAAGAATAAATATTGTCATTATTCTGTCCTTATGTTCATCAAGGGTTCGTGTAGCCATAACAGCAGGCACAGTACAGCCAAAACCCAGGATCATTGGAACAAACGACTTGCCAGGAAGTCCTATAAACCTCATAAACCGATCCATAACAAAGGCAGCCCTTGCCATATAACCTGAATCTTCAAGAATTGAAAGCATCAAAAACATGGAAAAAACAATGGGAATAAAGGATGCCACTGTCTGCACTCCTGCGCCAATACCGTTTGCAACAAGGGTTGTAACCCAGGAAGGAGAATTGATCATTCCCAACAAAGCTGCTGTACCATCAACAAAAATCGCACCTGAAAATTCTTCAAAAAACTCAATCAAAGCCCCGCCTACAAAAAGCGTAAACCAGAATACTGCATAAATTGCAACAAAGAAGATAGGGAGACCTGCAAATCTGTTCAAAACAACTTTATCAATTGAATCACTTACTTCCCTGCTGTCAGGTTTCCGTGTAACAGCCTTTCTAACAATACCCTGAATAAAGCCATACCTGTAATCTGCTATAATAATATCAGCAGATTCATTCAAAATAGATTCCATCTGCTTTCTGCATTTTTCTATTTCTTTTTCAGTAATATCAGTATTAGTTGTTACAGTTTTTATAATACTGGGATCACTCTCTAGAAGCCGCAAAGCTATCCATCTTTCATCAGCACCTATTTGTTCAGTAACACCTGAAAGACGACTTCCCAATAAATCAATTATATTCTCAACCTCATTGGGATATTCAACCTTTCTTAATGGCGGTTTCACATTCCCTATTTGTTTTATAATTTCTTTTTTTAATTTTTCAATATCATTTTTTAAAATCGCAGATGAGGTTATTACCTCTACTCCAAGCAAGGCTGAAAGAGCCTGAACATCGATTTTCCTGTCCTGCTTCTCAGCCAAATCAATCCTGTTTAAAACAACAATCATGGGAATTTTCATTTCAATAAGCTGGGTAGTAAGATAAAGATTTCTTTCAAGATTTGCAGCATCAACAATATTTACAACAAGATCAGCTTCCCTGGATAAAAGATATTCCCTGGGAATCTCCTCTTCACCAGAAAAGGCTGATAATGAATATATTCCAGGAAGGTCAACAACCTTCACATCTTTTCCCATAAAGCCTTCAAGCTTTTCTACTGTAACGCCTGGCCAGTTTCCTATTCTTTGATTTCCACCAGTGAGACCATTAAAAACTGTTGACTTTCCACTGTTTGGATTACCTGCAAGGGCTATAATTTTCTGTTTCATTCTACAACAATTCTATCTGCCATAGAATAGCCAATTACAACCCTTGTATCATTGACCTTAACCACAACCGGCCCCTTCTTCTGTGAAGATAAGACTTGAACTTCGTGGCCTGGAAGTATTCCCATGCATAAAAGCTTGTCTTTAAACCTTTCACCGCCTAAAAGCTTTAAAACTTTTACCGTTGTTCCAGGTTTTATATTAGTCAGAGTTTTTTCTGTAATTAAATTTAAATGATTCATAAAAACCTCGCCAATAGCTTAAATAAATAATATTAGACACGACTAACTTAATTAAATAATATTATAAATTTTGTCAAGAAAATATTGTTTTTTTTTAATAACTGCTTAAAAAAATTACATTAAACTAATTTGGTTACCTTTATCATAATTATAGCCTTAAAATTTAAACCTGTAGGCCTTTTCAAAAACAAACTTTTTTCCAATATTTTATACTTGAATAAAATTGCAGCTTAAAATATATGTTAATAAAATGAAATAAGGGGTTTTCCATGGCAGCAGGACTTATTGTTGATGACTCAAAATTTATGAGGAAAATTATTTCTGATATTATTACTTCCGGAGGTCACACCGTTGCAGGTGAAGCAGATAATGGTCAGGATGGTATAAATCTTTACGCCTCATTGCTGCCTGATTTTGTTACAATGGATATAACCATGGGTGGAAAAGATGGAATCAATGCTGTTAGAGAAATAAAATCCAAATATCCTGATTCCAGAATAATTGTTATAAGCGCACTGAATGAACAGACAATTAAGCTTAATGATGAGAACATTAACGCTGATGCATATATAACAAAACCTTTTAACAGTGAAACACTGTTAAGTCTTATCAAAAAAATTCTTTAATATAAAAAAACAATGCCTGGAGAATTTTTAAAACTTTATACACTTGATAGCCCGCCAGATAACGCTTATTTTCTTGAAAAAGGAAATGTTTATTTTTATGCCTCCAATATGGATAAATATTCTATTAAAGGGAATAATCTCATAATAGGGTCTACTGAAATAATTCTTACTCATATGCTCTCAATGCCCACAGAGCGAATGGAAACTGCTATCACACCCACTAACAGCTCCATAAAAAAAATATCTGTAAAAAAATTTCTTCAGGGCATGGAATCCTTCCCTTTTTTAATGAACACATCAATTGTACTTGCTCAACAGGTGCTTTTAACAAACCGGGTTATTAATAAAAACATTAACTCTCTTGAAGGGATTGAAAAAATAATTAAAGACCTGGCAATTTCATACTACAAAGCTGTTCATGAGCTTGAAGCTGAATATGAAAAACGCAAGCTCCCATGGCTCAATAATGTTTTAAAAAAATACCAGAACACCCTTACTTACAAAAGAGGGGAGGCTTTCAGCAAATCCCAGCAATCAATTACTGTTGAATCCTCTCATCAGCTTTCAGAAAATCTGGTGGAATATCCCAGAGGCTCCATAATATGCGAAGAAGACACAAAAGGCGAAGAAATGTATATTCTACAGGCAGGATCAATTGATGTGGAAATCAAGGGAAACAAGGTTGCTACAATTGACCAGCCTGGAACGGTTTTCGGGGAAATGGCCCTTCTTCTAAATGAACAAAGAACTGCTACTTTACGAGCCAACAACAATACCGTAATTTCAGTTATCGAGAAAAAAAAGCTTCGTGAAATTTGCGAAAAAGAAGGAGACCTTTTAAACAGCATAGCCCTTTCCATGGCCAGAAGACACTATTTTAATATTATTAAAATCAACACAGTTAACAGGGCTCTTCTTGAAAAAACCCTGGAGAGTCCTGATAATGATCCTGCTAAAAATCCAGGGCAGATTGATAAAATTAAAATTGACATAAGCAAACTTAAAAATGAAATTAGTGAAGCTGCATACAAAAAAAATGCTGAATTTTTAAATCCTATAATTGAAATACTCAATTAATTATTTCAATGTTTTAAGCCAATTAAGCTCTGCTTTCAGATGATGTTCAAGATAGGTATGAATATGCCTGTAAGAATTATTTTCAGATGATGATTTTTCAATCTTTTCTTTTATACCATCAATTTTTTCTTTAATAAGGGAAAGTCGCTCTTCAAGAAACTGCTCCTTCTGCTCATCTGAAAGAGAATCAAGAAACATAAGAACAATATCAACATCAAAATGAATGAAGGTTGTTTCAAAATACTGTTTCAATAATTTTTTATAATATTTTTTTCCAGCAGGAAGTATTTCATAAACATACCGTTCAGGATTACCACTCTCTTTTTCAGTTCCAACCCTTTTCACCCATCCATTTTCAACAGATTTCTTAATAGCATAGTAAATAGAACCAAATTTAATATCTACATAATCTTCCAGTCTTTCAACTATCTTTTTTTTAATTTCATAACCATAGAGATTCCCATACATCAACAGGCCAAGAATTGTAATTTCGATCTTCATTGCTGACTCCTGAAATTTGAAATTTATTTATCATTATATTATAAAAAGAACTGATTTATAATATAGTGATAATTATTTTATTAAAATAAACAAATTTTTATTTTTACAGCAATATACATGTTAAAAAACTATTTAAAAATTTGTCTACAATAATTATACTATAAAATATTGCCTAATAGTAATTCATTTTTTAACAATATTATATTAAATATTTTACATTAAAAATAGACAAAAAGCAATAAAAATACAAAATTAATTTCAAAAACATTTAGTTTTTAACATATTTTTTTATATAATTGTATTAATATGCATACAATTCCCTAACATTCCCACACGCATACAAATATCAACTTAAATTTGAATATTATCTGGACATTTTTAATAGAGCTGATACAGTATTGTTCTCTACAGAATAGTCCCGGAGGATTTAATGAAGCCTGTTAAATTTTTAAAAAGAATCCAGGAAGGTGATGAGCTTACAATTGCTGCCCTGGGTGATTCCTTTACATATGGATGGGGAGTTACAAAGGGTTATATGTGCTGCCTCAGGGAAATGCTTTCTGAGAAATATCCTCTAGCCAAGCTCAATCTTATCAATGGAGGAAGCCCCGGAGATTCAGCCCGTGGAGGAATGTACAGAGTATGGCAGGATGTGATCCGCCACAACCCGGATTTGGTAATAATACAATTTGGCCTCAATGACCTTTATTCAGGCTTTACCACTGACGAGTTTTATCAAAACATGACCAGAATTGTAAAAGAAATACAGGAAAAAACCAAATCCGAAATTATCCTGGTAACATCCACCACTGTTGAAAACAAGGAACAAAATCAAATTATCTATACTTTTTACGATCGCATAGTTCAATGCGGAAAAGAATGCAAAGTTCCAGTTGTTAAGATTCACGAATTCTGGGAAAATCGGATTGCCATGGGTTCCAGCCTTCCCTTTCTTGTACAAAATGACGGAATTCATCCTAATGAAGCAGGACATTTAATCATGGCTGAAGCTATTATGGAACTGTTCTAATACTTTTTTACTACTGCTTAATAATATTCTCTATCTTTTTTTTATCTGTTTCAGAAAGATTTATAAATTCAATACCCATACCTGCCTTTCCATCTGCAACCTCATCCTCTCTAAGCCATCGAACAAGGCCTTTTACTTCAATATTTTCACCTTCAAGAGAATTTATTGAAAGCTTAACCTCTGACCCGCTTTTAAGCGGCTCCGGAGTGGATATAAAAATTCCACCGCTACTCAAGTCAACAGTAGAGCTGTAACTTATTAGCTCCTCGCTTATAACCTCTGATTTAATTTGCTTTTTTACTCTTTCCTCTTTACGTTTATTTGATGACATACTAATTAACCTCACAAATAGTTTTATCTGTAATTTTTTAAAAAACAAAAAAAGATGAGTTCAAAATTGAACTATATCTCAAACATATACGTATTGACAAATTTTACAATCTTTTTTTTCCTAAATAATAGGGTATAAGAATATTTTAAAAATGACATCACTGATGATAAATAAAAAGACAAGGCTTTTTTATCTTAAAAAAAAGGTACTATTCCCTCACTGTACCATAACTGTAACTTTAAGAAAGTCAGGATTTTCATCTGCGCTTAAAAAAGGTGAAAAAATTCTGGTTTTCTCAACCAGGTACTTCTTTGATATTTTATTTTTAAAAAAACAAATATCAACCCTTGCTGAAATATCAGAAATTACAAAAACCAGCAACCATATAAATCTGCAGCTCAAAGGAATTGCCAGGGCCAGGATTACAAAAAGCATGGGACTCCACTTAGCTGAGTATCACGTAATAGAGCCTGATCCTGAAACAAATAAAAACACTAAAATTGCAAAAGAACTGCGCATAAAAGCTCAGGAACTTATTTTTATTATAAATGTTAATGAATCAGACAGGCTTATTGAGCTTATAAACTACCTTGTTGACGTAAGCCAGATTAGTGATTTCATAGGAAATTATTTTGTTCTTGATTATCAATTAAGATTGGAACTATTAAACGAAACCAATGTTAAAGAAAGAAGCTCAAAGGTTCTTTCAAAACTTCAGGAGCTTATAGAAAAAATATCTATGGAAAAGGGATAACCATTTATGATAAAAAAAACTTCCGGCAATGATGCTTATTACGCAATTGAATGGTCACGGGTAATAGAATATGATAAATACAGTGCCACAAGAATAATCCCCGAACTGTCAGGCATTGTTCGACTTATGCATAAAAAAAACAATAAATACACAGATGTTCTCCTATACGCCTGCTGGAGAGATGGCTGCCGCGTTGGATTAAAAAAACTCATGGATGAACTTGTTGATCAGCATAATGATATTAGGGAAAAACTTATGGAAGACGACGTTTATTACTGCTTTACTGTAATAGACACTAACCCAAAGGATATGCAGGATATTATGTACTGGCTCATAAAGGAATACAAACCAGTTCTTAATGATATAAAAAACTTTGATGATTCAAAAAGATACAGAAATATCAATATAAAAGAAACAAACCCTCCCGAAATTTAAAAATAGTCAGGAAGCAATAGCAGAGTCCATTTTAATATCTTCCATTGTATAAAGATGAGTAACATTATATTTAATCAAAAAAAATTCAAGAATATACTTAAGCCTTGCACATGCATCAAGTGGTAAAGATAAGGCTGAATCAGACTGTGCTGAAAACTGTTGAATCCTTTTAACATTAAGACACTTTTTCTCCCTGTTATAAATAAAAATATCCTTTTGGAATAAAAGAAAGGTATTATATACTGATTGTATAATAGACTCAGACTCAACAAGATTAGCCATATAAAGATTGGTATCAGAATTATGTATATTTCTGGTAAAAAATTTAAGCATTCTTAAAACAATTTCATAAGCAAGATGTTCGTTTATCAGCTCAACTACTTTCTCTTCAAGCTCTATATCGTGCATTCTTTTAAAGGGATATGCCATGTGGATAATATGAAAATACCCGGTCTGAACTCTAAAAAAAACAAAATCAAGAAATCTGTCAATGGCATCCTTACGCATAAAATGCTGTTCAACATAGGTTGATTCAATAAATTTTTCAGCTACATCCTCCAGCCTTTCATTCTTTATTATTTTTTCAAAATTAATTAGCTGACTCTTTTCCGGATCAAGACTATCAAGTGTATCAAACCTTAATGATTTTCTATCCATATTAAACCTTAGATATTAAAATTGTTTTTTTATTCCAAGAATCAATTCCTTTTTAAAAGAACCTGAATCATTATAATCATGAGCACTTTTAATTGATCCTATAATAGCATAATTATAAAAAGATAATTCTACCAAAGAAAAAAATATCATTTGAAAATTATTCTTTTTCCTGTAACCATCATAAATAAGATAAATAAACAATCCATTTGTAGCAAATGAAAACAAACCTAACATATAATTTTCTGTATAAATATATCCCAAACCTGGTACAAGAGCAGATGCTACTGCTGCTTTAAGAGGACTTTTTTGAACCTTCTCCTGCTCATATTTAATTCTATTTGAAAGAATTTTTGCTCTATCTATATAATTTCCTTCAGGAAAAATTTCGCTATAATAACTTATAGCATTTTGTGCTTCATTATAATCTTCGGACAAAGCCCTTGCCAGGCATAAGTAAAATAAAGAATCCTCGTAAAAATACCCTTCTTTATAAATATAATTATACTCCAGAAAATTATTCAGCGCAAATGCAGTAGATCCATTTACAAGCCTCACCATGCCAAGATAATATAGCCCCTGCTGCCCGTAATAGGAATCCGGAAAAGTATTAAAAGTTTCCTGGAAGCTATTTATAGCACCCCCAGTATCCCCGCCCCTATATGAAGCCATACCTGAAAGAATAAGACTTTCACCATACCTTTCTCCAGTTGGATAAAGATAGCGATAACGCATTGTTTCAGTTATTGTATTATAATATTCCCCCCTTTCAAAATGCTGTAATGCAGTATTTATCAAATGGTCTCCAGAGGCATGAAGCATAAGAGGTAAAAAAAGCAAAGCTGCTGCTAAAAAACTTCTCATTTAAAAACTCTCTTTACAGAGCAATACTTTTCAGGGTTAAAAAACTCTTCATTAAAACCTGCAGATTCCCTCCAGATTTTTAAAGCTCTGCTATTCGCCTTTGATGAAGCATTGTATGCCCCATAAATATTTCCTGCATAAAAAAGTCCTGAGAAAAAAAACAGGGTATATGCACTCCCCTTTTCATCTTTCTTTTGAAAATAGATCCCGCCAGCTAATGTTGCAGCAACTGATATAAATGAAAGAATACCTGCAGAAATAAAACCGGAATAGATCTGCCCTGAGCCTGGCACTATAGCAGACATTACTGCTGCACCAGTTACTGATACAGTTGGTACATTTTCCCTTGCAAGAAGCTCCTTTCTCATTGCTGTAAAATTATAATCATCTTTTAAAAAAAGATCTGCAACTAAAATTTCTATTTTAATGGATTCAATATCATCCTTAAGCACAAGGGAATTCATTCGCCCCTTAAATAAATCAAACCTGTAATTTTCTTCAACACCTTCATAGGTAAAATCCTTCAATACTTCAAAACTCATCTCATCATTCTTTAATTTTAAATAGGAAGCAGAAACCATAAGAGCTGCTGGTAATCTCATTTTTTCATTTTCCAGACCAGGTTTATAATAATTGACTACAGTCTTGTACTGCTCGCCCATATAATAGGCTGAATAGATGCAGTAATCAAGAGCCTCGTGAGTATAGAAATTCTGAAGCCTCACTGCCTCTGCAATAAAATCAAAGTATCTTCCTTTACTATAAAGCTCCTTAACAAAGACCTTCTGTTTTTCAACAAAACCATTCTCCTCAGAAAACAGCAAGGAAGGGCTGAACAATAAAAAAATTATAATTACAGATTTTTTCACTCCCCAAGCACCTCTTCAGGTACAGGGTCATTATCCAGATAATAAAAGGGGTTACATCTCAAAAGCCTGTCACCAGCAAGCAATGAACCAGCAAGAGCGCCATGCTTAATCACAGAACCCCGTGCATAAGCGCTGCACACAGGGGTATGCCGGCAATTAGGCCCATCCTGTGGTGAGATTACAACCTGAAAAAAACGCAGCAAAAAATAGGCGCCACCCTGAAAACCGTTAAGTACAGGGCTATTTTTGCTTTTATGTTTATCATAGATATTCAGGTTTTCATCTGCCACATTGACTTTTTTTTGCCATGGAGCAAACTCTCCATAAATACCTGTATTTAAAATAAAAATTAAGAATAATGCTGATAGAAATTTTTTGTTCATATTCTCTCTGTAATTATATAAATGTAATTTTTAATATAACTTATCAATCTTAATCTTAAAAGTCTCCTGATCTTACTCTACTATAAAAAAAGAATTTTTTACAACCTTATCATCATGATAAATTCTTATCCTGTTTTCACCTCTAACTGGATCTACTACAATTCTAACAGTTCCCTTTAAAGGCACAGCATTATGATTATTTATAGAATAGGAATAATTTCCATTAAAATCATTCCTGGTGCCTGAGAATATTACAACAGGTATCTGCTGGTTTTTTAAGGGAATTGTGGGATCAATAACAAAGGACTCCCCCATTGCTGGAGAGATAATTTCTGCCTCTTCTTCTCCTATTTGCGATGATGCATAAGCCCCTGAACCTGCACATCCTGAACATTTACCATTAATCGTTTCATCAATTTCAATTGGCTCCATAAAATACCTGCAACCCATACCTGCCTCAAGCCCTGTTGCCCTGCATATTTTAACCATTCTGAAATTATCAGGCATATTAAAAACAGGATTCTCCCTGCCTGTAACATGCCTTATTACCTGTTGAAAAATTCTTCCCGCACCCCAGGCACCTGAAACATTATTCATTGTTTCTCCGGAAAAATTTCCCACCCACACACCAACAACATACCTGTTTGTAAAACCCACTGTCCAGGCATCCCTGCAATCCTTGGATGTACCTGTTTTTGACGCAACCTGAAATGGGAAATCAAGAAAATTTCTCGTGCCAAAAGCCCTTCTCCTTGCCTCGCTGTCAGATAGAATATGTGTAAGCCTGAATGCTGTTTCTTCTGAAAAAAGCTTATCCTCCCTGCCCAGCACAATATTCCCATCGCTGTCCTTTCCTATATAAAGAGGATATAAATTCCCGCCT
The DNA here is from genome assembly GCA_964649175.1 of uncultured Leptospirales bacterium. Lineage (GTDB taxonomy): Bacteria > Spirochaetota > UBA4802 > UBA4802 > UBA5550 > JBBAGC01. The sequence continues at coordinate 25,988 of CAZYPA010000021.1, forward strand.
GATGCTATTGCTGAATATGCTCTGCAAAGCTGCAAAAGAGAAGCTCCCCCTGTACCCAAAGCAATACCAGGCCCGTAAAAAGACGGTTCCCTGTTAAGATGTGTAAATCCTGAAAGTTTAAGAAATTTATAAAACTGGTTTATCCCAATCCTGTTAACCATGCATACAGCAGGAACATTCCTGGAACATGCAAGGGCTTCCCTTAATGTTACAGGGCCCCAAAACCTGAGGTCATTATTTTTAGGAGAATATGTACCGCCCCCCTCTATGCTAATAGCAATCGGTTCATCATTGATTATTGAATATGAGCGCAAGCCAAGATGATCCATCGCATAGCCATAAATAAAAGGCTTAAGAGTGCTCCCTGCCTGACGTATTGCTACAGAGCCATTTACCTGCCCTGATGATGAGCTGTGAAAATTTTCTGAACCTATCATTGCAGCCAGTTTAAGCTCTTCACCTTTTTTTTCAGGAAGTTTCAAAACTATAACTGAACAGTTTTCTACTCTATGTGGTTGAAGAAATTTAAGCTCAGCTGAAATTATTTCAGCAATTTCATTATTCAAATTACCTGAAATAGACGTTTCTATATCTCCGCTGGCACTGACTTTCACTGATTTAATAAAATCTTCAAAATGAAGGGTTTTTGACAGGCTGTCCCTGTAGCTGGACTTTTCTGTACTAAAAACTTTCTCAACTATATCGCTTAAATCGCTATCCTCTTTTCCTGAAACTTTCATCATCAAAGAAAAAAATCTTTTTTCAAAATTTTCTTTTGATGACTGATTCTCCCTGATTAAAACAGCAAGTGCAATTCCCTCTCTCTCGCTAATAAGTTCAATATCCCTGCCGAATATTCTGCGCGCACCTGCAGGAAGACCGCTCTGATTAAACTTCATTGGCACACTGTTAAGGTAATCCTCAAGTATTTCATCCTTTGAAGAATTCACTTCCAGCCTGAAGGCAAAAAGTATTTCCGCAATTTTTTTCACATACCTGTTTGCCGGCAGCACATCACTATAGGTCACTCGTACAAGCTGCTGTGTTATTGTTGAACCGCCTGAAATAATTTTCCCTTCACGGATATTAAGGTAGGCACTTCGCATTATTGCAAGAGGATCAAAACCGGGGTGATAAAAAAACCGTTTGTCCTCTGCAGCTATAACAGCTCTTATAATAAATTCAGGGAACCTGTCAAGATCCTGCCATAAACCATAAGCTCCGCTTGAAGGAGAGCTGAATTCTCTTAAAAGAAATCCCTCTTTAGAAAAAACCCTGATAGAACCTTTATTGCCCAGCCTGTGAAAAGGGAGAGGCCAGATTAAAAAAATAATCAAAGCAACAATTACAAGCAGAGGAATTAACCTCACCCCTGCTTTTAGGATTATTTTTATTTTTATCATTTTTATAACTCTGATACTTCATTAATTAACCACTGAGCATAGTCAAATCAGACTCTGTAAAATTTTACCTTTGAAAAAAAAACAAAGGCTTAGACTATTTAACATCAATTACCCTCTTACCTGTTCTTCCAAAAATCTCCGGCTCATACATAAGCTTGGCATTAAAAGATGGAATACCTGCCTTCCCCTTTATAACAGGTCTTATAAGATATGTATATTCATGCATACCAGGTGAAAGATAATTTTCAGTAATTATAACCATATCATCCCTGTATTCAATTACAGGATTTGAATAGGCCCACCAGTAATTTACACCTCTCTGTTTTGTTTCATAGGTTCCGAGCGAGCCCTTTTCTGTTGCAAAGGCTGTATTGATTATTTCAACTGTTGAAGGAATGGGATCTACAATTATCGCATTATAATAAGGCTTTGGATTCACCACTATTAATTTGCACAAATATATCTCGCCCCTTTTAAGAGATGTTTTAACCTCTTTTCCAAAAGGGCTGTTCTCATCAGCTGTTGCCAAATCATATATTATTCTTCTTACTTCCAGGCCCTGATCACGCGGTAAAGTTTCAGCAGCAGAGGGAAAATACTGCATAGAAGCTGTATAATACAATCTTCCACTTCCCTGCATATTAAAGACTAATGAATAATCTGTTTCCTCTTTACCTATTGCATAGAGTTCATCAAAACTCTTTGTGCCTGTAAATAAGGAAATAGAATTTGCAGGAAAGTAATTAGAGAAGATCTCCTTTGAATTAATAGATACCTTGCCTGTTACTTTCCCCTCTCCCTTTTTCTCATACTTTTCACGATACTCATCAAGTGCCATGGATAAAAAAGCAATACTGTGGGTATCACCCCAGAATGAATTTGCTCTGCTGTCAATTATATGCTTCACCATTCCAGGGATAAGTGGATTATCTGCATCAAGCCTCATGTAGCAGGTTAATACAGTTGCCAGGGCTGAACCTTTTGTGTAAAAAGCCCTTCTGTATGCACCAGGGACCTCTTCGCGAAACATAATCTTCTGGGTTGTAATTTCCATGCTGTTCCTAAAACTATCCATTAAACCCTTGATATCACTGTCCTTTTTATAATCTTCCACCTTCCTTTGAATAGCAAGAGAGAGTGCCAAAAATCCCTTCCCTCTGATTGACAGAGAATCTTTTTTTTCAAGAAGAAGTTTTGATAAAGACCTATCCCCTTTCCCGGCAAGGGATGAAACATAGTTTATAAAAGAAATAGATTCAAGAATATAGCTGTATTCATCTTTATGCGGTTCTTTTAAATATTTTTGCAAAAATAAGACTGCACTATTTAAAATACTTTTATCAACAGCATAACCTTTTTTTTCTGCGTTTATCAGAACAAATACAATATATGCTGTAAGATAGGGATCACTCCTTTCCAGAGATGATTCTTTCCATGGCCTGAATCCCCCATCTGAATTTCTAAAATCCTTGATTTCACCCAGAAAAATTTTCTCTATTTTATCAAAGTCGTATCCCTTTTCATCAGTTGGTCTAAAAGAAAATTCTTCAAGAAGCTTGCCTGATGACATCATAAGAAGAAATGCAGATGCCCTTTGCTCAAGGCAAAAATAGGGATTGCTTTTATAAAAAGCAAAACCCCTGTTAAGTCCAACAAGCGCAGTTGATGAAAGATTAACTGTAAGCCCTCCAAATTCCGGAAAAATATTTTTGTCAGATGGGAACCGAATCATCTCCTTTGCGCTACTATCTGTAAACCCTGAAATTGTAAAAGCCTCTTCAACAGAATACTCCTTTACAGGGAATATAAACTGAAGCCTGTCCTTTACCTCTGTGTTTTTAAATCCTGCCTTAATAAATTTATCAGCAGCAACCGGCTCAACAGAGATATAACCGGTTACATTTATCATCTTGTTTATATTTTTTTTGCCGCTACGTATTGCATCAGTAATATCCCTGTGAATATCAGAGTATTTTTTATTATCCAGAGACACAGGGAAAAGAACCTCTCGTGACTCGCCGGGTTTTATTACAATCTTTTGAAATGATGATCCAGCTTTAAGAAGATCAGACTCCATGGAAACCTTAAATTCCCCTTCAATGCCTGTCTGATTGATTACTATCCCTCCAATAAACAGGTTATCCCCTGCCCTGATAAATCGTGGAACATTCTTCTGAACTACCATTGCCTTTCTTACTTTAAATTCCCTGTTAAAGCTGCTGTATTTCCCACCTGCAGCAGCAATAGCCATTATACGAAAAGTAGTGAGGTTATCAGGAAGAAGAAACTCAACTTCAGCATTTCCCCTGTTATCTGCAATAATCTTTGGATTCCAGTATGCAGTATATTTAATATTACGCCTTGTGCCATCCTCATTCTTCATTGAAAAGCCGCCAAGCCCTTCACCATTTTCATCATCACCGCCACCACCAGGGCTGCTTCCCTTTATCGCATATTCAAACTGCCTTATAATCAAATCCATATTATGAAGAATACGAACTCCAAGGGGCCATCTGCTTAAAAAATTAACCAGGGGATTTTTGAACATATAATTGACAAGATCAAGAACTCCCCTGTCTGCTACAGAAATGGCAATCTCTGCTCCTGGTTCAGTTTTAATTTTAAGCTTAATTTTATCACCAGGGCTATAGGTTTCTCTGTCAGGAATGATATCGAGCTTTGCATCCCTGGAACTGCTTTTCACATTAAGGGTTGCAAAACCTGCCTTAAATTTTGGAACCCCCAAATCATTCTCTTTAAAGCTCTTCATTTCTTCAGAAGAAAGCTCTGGTCCGCCTTTTATTCTTGGCCTTACAATCATAACACCCAGATAAACATTTGGGGCATACTCCTCTGTTATGGGAACAGATATGGGCGCGCCTTTCCCATCAAGAATAACAGTTTTACTCCATATAACCTTTTCCCTTTCCAGGGTAATAATTGCTCTGCAATCTTTATAAGGAGACTGAATAAGCACCCTGGCTGTTTCCCCTGGCTTGTATTCACTTTTATCAGGTATAACGCTTACAGAATCATCATCATTAAAATTCCATGAGTTAAAATCACCGCCATAGGCATAAACACCAGTTCTGGAAGAGGTTGTACCTCCCCTTTCCTGCACAGTAATTGTATATATACCCGGAGATGAAGGCTTGTACTTCATAGACAGGGGGTCACTGGATAGTGTAACTGTTTTTTTATACACAACTTCCTTAACTAAAGAATTACGGGTTTGCAGGCTTCCTTCCGGACCCTTTGTTTTTATAGACTTCCATGTATTTTTTATAATGCGCACATCACAGCTTTTCCCTGAAGTTTTGCTGCCATCGTTTGTTACTGCAACAAGGTCAAAGCTAAAAGGGTCCATGTAGCTCAAATATGAAACAGGTGTTCTTATTCCAATAAGAAAGTTTCCTGTAAACACAGAGATATTTTCTGTTCTTGTAACAGATTTCTCATCAACATCTTTCACTGTTGCTTCGATTTTCATATCATAGGCATTGCCAATTATATATTCTGCTTCAGGGGAAGAAACCTTTTCAGAAA
>CAZYPA010000022.1:0-29978 GCA_964649175.1 uncultured Leptospirales bacterium
GATGAGCGCAGCATGTGATTGGCGTATATAATAATATTGGCACCCCATGAGTGAAACTCGGTTTCTGTAAATTGATTATATGTGGTAGGCACAAGAACAATTGGAATTGAAGTGAACTTTTTTTTGAATCTTAGGCAAAACTCCTTGATGTCCTCTCCTGTTTTTTCCTTGCTGTGAATCATAACCCCATCTGCGCCAGCGCTAACATAGGCAGATGCGCGTTCAAGTGCGTCTTCAATGGATTTCCCTGCTATGAGGCTTTCAAGCCTTGCAATAATCATGAAATCAGTTGTTACCTGGGCTTTTTTACCTGCACTTATTTTTTCACAGAATTCAGGAATAGTTGCAAGATTTTGTTCAACATCTGTTCCAAAGAGCGAATTTTTTTTGAGCCCAACCTTGTCTTCAATAATAACAGCAGATACCCCGTTCCGCTCCAGGGTTCGGACTGTAAAAACAAAGTGCTCGGGAATCCCCCCTGTGTCACCATCATATATAATGGGCTTTGTTGTACATTCAAGAATGTTTGTAAGGCCCTGCATTCTTGTAGTAAGGTCAACTGCCTCAATATCGGGCTTGCCCTTGCTGGTTGAATCAGTAAGGCTTGATGACCACATCCCATCGTATTGATGTATTCCATCCTCTGTTTCAATCTGGACATTTTCAACAAGAAGGCCTGAAAGCCCTGAATGGGCTTCCATAATCCTTACAATCGGCTTTGCCTGGATTAGGCGACGAAGGGTTTTCAACCGGACATCAGGTGTGGTGCCTATTGATTTTCTCGCTTCATCAAGCATTGATGAGGTAATTCCCGGAGTATAGGGAATTTCAATAACCTCTCCATTGATTTGAGCCATCACTTCAAAAACTTCGTCGCGCACCTTGCTCAAGGGTCCGCTTTTCCAGTCATCTCCATGAATAATAGCATCTGGCCTGTATTTTAACAGGTTGGAAACATAGCTCCATTCTTCCTGTGGTACAACTTTTTCCACACCCTTGATATTTTCTACAACATTCTTGCGCTGTTCATAAGAAAGAAAGGGTAAACGTTTATGTGCGGCTATAGCAGAATCTGTCAAAAGTCCAACCAGCACCTTTCCATGTTTTGATGCTTCATTGATAATATTAATTATTCCCGGATGAATAATATCACCTGTTAAACCCAGGTATATAGTTTTCATTTTCACTCCTGTTTCCTGTATTCATAATACTGGATAATATAAAAAATTTTGCTTTAGGCTATTATATATTAAAAAAATAACCATTGATAAACTAAGTCAAGATATTTTAAAATTTAAAATTATACCTCTTATAATACAATAATAATTAAGAGATATAAAATAAAAAAATTACTTTTTACTTTACAGGTTAAGGAGTTCTTTATTAATGTCTTGAAAAATGTTGTTTTATTAAGTGATTTATTGATAAATAATCTATGTTTAACCAGTCAAAATAGATTTTCAGAGATTGCCCATAGGTTTTATGCGTGAGGTATGGTTTTGAATATTTTTTATATGATTTTTTTCTATCCTATTGAACTTTTAATGAAGTTTGTGCTTGAGCATTTTTATTCCCTGATTGGTTCATACGGGATTTCTTTAATTTTGACCAGTCTGGTGATAAATGTAATAATGATCCCCATATTCTGGTATGCAGAAAGGCTGCAGCAGAAGGAGCGCGATGTGCAGGCTTTAATGCGTCCAAAAATCGAGGAATATAAGAGTGTTTTTAAAGGATATGAGCTTCATCTTTATATAAGCAATCTGCAAAAAATGCATAATTATCATCCTCTTTATGCATTAAGATCCTTGTTAGGGCTTTTTATTCAGCTCCCTTTTTTTGTTGCAACCTATAATTTTCTTTCACACTACAAAGCAGTAGAGGGCGTTTCATTTCTGTTTATTACTGATCTTGGGAATCCTGATATGCTGATTCCGTTTTTTACTTATACTATCAATTTACTTCCCTTTGTAATGACAGGTGTAAATATAGTTTCAAGCTTTGTTTATGGGAAGCTCCTTACAAAAGCGGAAACAATTAATATATATGTTATAGCCTTGGTTTTTCTTGTATTGTTATATAATTCACCATCTGGTTTGCTTTTGTACTGGACTTGCAATAATATTTTTAGTCTTTTTAAAAGCATGGTCTTTGCAGCACAGCTTCGAAAAAAATCTAAAGTATAATATAATGGGGTTTGACATGTTTAATATTCTTGGTGTTCTTTTACTCTATTTTTTATTCCTTCCTTGTGGGGCTTATGCGTATCTTGATCCTGGTTCAGGGAGTATGCTGATTTCAACTCTTGTTGCAATTGTAACAATTTTAATATTTATGTCAAAAAGTTTTATTTATGATAAAATCAAAATTCTGGGAAAAAAAAGCAATCTCCCTGATTTAAAAAGAGAGTATAATCTTGTGGTGTACTCAGAAGGGGGGCAGTACTGGAATGTTTTTTTACCTATACTCAAGGAGCTTGATGCCCGGGGTGTGCCTACTATGTTTTTTACAAGCAAAGAGGATGATCCTGGCTTGACCTATGAGTTTGATCATATTGAAAAAAAATATATAGGTGAAGGGCATAATGCCTTTTATGTTTTAAATTCTTTAAAGGCGAAGATGGTTCTTATGACAACCCCTGGTTTGGGAGTGCTTCAAATAAAGAGAAGCAAAGGGGTAAAGCATTATGGCCATGTAACACACGCTGCCGGAACCTGTGCAACCTATAAGGCTAATTCTCTTGATTATTTTGATAGCGTACTGGTGGGAGGATCTGCTGATAAAAACATTCTTCTGGAACTGGAAGAAAAAAGAAAGAGCGCTGCAAAGCAGATTGAAATTATCGGGTGTACCTATCTTGATGTGCTTAGTTCAAAGCTTAGAAACAGTAATTACAGCTATACTATGTTTAAAGAAAAAAAGCCGACAATCCTCATCTCTCCAACCTGGGGAGAGCATGGTCTTTTGAGTAAGTATGGGAAGCCTGTGCTTAAAACTTTATCTGAAAGCAGGGATTTTAATATTATAGTAAGGCCTCATCCTCAGTCATTTATTTCAGAAGCAAAGATTATGAATGATCTGATGAACACTTATCCAGACAGTGAAAATTTAAAGTGGGATATGGAGAAGGATGGGCTGCTTGCCATGTTCCATGCGAATTTGATGATCAGTGATTTTTCCGGAATAATATATGATTATCTTTTTCTTTTTGAGCGGCCGGTTCTTACCTTTAAGGCGCAGTTTGAAAAGCGGGGCAGGGAGGCTATGGATTTAAAAGATGACTCCCCTGACATTAAATTTCTTGATAAAATAGGGAAGACCTTAGAGGAATCAGATATACCTGATTTAATATCAATCATCAAAGATAATCTTTCAGCTAAAAATGCCCTGCCGGATGTTATAGAAGAGGCAAGGGAAGCGCTTACACAGTTTCCGGGAGAGGCAGGCAGGCGTGCTGCAGATTTTATTCAGTCAGTATTAAATAATGAAAAATAGTTAAGGTAGAGATTATGAGCATTATAAATTTTAAAAAATATAAAGGAAAGGACCTAACTGCTTTTTTTATAGGTTCAATTTTTTTTATCTCTATTCTTTTAGTCTATTCATTGATTATTGCACATAGCCTTCGCAGAGGGATAAATGCAGAGTTTACTCTGTATTTATCAAAAGTTCTAAAGTATGTTCTTGTGGTACTTGTGTCTGTTTTTTTGTGCTATCTCTTCTTTGTAAAAAAGATGGCTTTTTCATATAGGAAAAGGTTTGAGTCTTTTGAGCTTAAGGATTTTGTTTTTATACTAATTCCACTGACTCCTGTTATGCAGTATATACTTTCAAATCAGGGATCTCTTACTGTTTTAAGTTCATTTCTTGTTTTTGTTTTTTTTGTATTGATTGCACTAGTATTTGGAATAGCAATACCGGTTTTGCTTTCAAAATTTGCTTTTAAACAGGTGCTGATTACAGCAGCAATAAGTTTTATTACCTTAATTACAGCAATGGCCTCTATTGCAGAAGCGAATGCCTGGACACAAAAGGGGCAGGCAGCTGTGCAGATGACTGTTTTAGTTGTCATTATCCTTGCTCTTTCTGCAAGAAAATTTATCCCTGAGAAATTATTTATCCTGGCTGTTCTGGTACTTTTTTCTGTAAATACCATGTCCGGCTTTTTAATTAAAGATACTTCAGATAAAGGTAATACAGGAAGTTTAGAAAAGAGTAATCCTGACAATATTAAAAAATTTCCCGTTACATCAGCACTTGAAGGCAAAAAGATTAAAAGACACAATGATGTTCTGCTGATTGTATTTGAAGCTTATGCTGATTTTGAAACAATAAAGCATTATGGCTTTGATAACAGCGAGCAGATGAGATTTTTAGAGGATAAGGGATTTTATATTTATAACGGCATTTATTCCATAGGGGCTCCTACCACATCATCTCTGTCAAAGCTCTTTGATGTTGACAGCGTATCGGATCGTAGAGAGCCCCTTGTTGGAGACAGTGCTGTTCATGATTTGTTTGGTAAACAGGGGTATAAAACCTATGGTGTTTTTGACAATGACTGGAATTTAAGGGGCTTCCCTGTTGAAGATATTAAGTATGATAACATCTTTCCTCGTACATCTGAAGCAATGGATAGCTGGGTGCTTGCTAAAGCTATACTTATAGGTGAGTTTAGTGACATGGTGAGCTTTGAGGGGGTTGATCTGGATTCCTATTTGGAACATAAGCGAAAAGTAATAAAAAAAGAATATGATTCACCGGTTTTCATGTATTCGCATAGCAATGTTCCTGGCCATAGATCAGGCAGAAAATTGAAGATGAATAAGGGAAAGGATGATGAAAATATAAAAGAATATATTGAAAAACTCCATCTTGCAAATGTTGAAATGAATCAGGATATTGAAGCTATAATTAAAAATAATCCTGAGGCAGTTGTTGTAATTGCAGGAGATCACGGGCCTTTCTTAACCAAAACCGGTTACGGTGTACACCGGATACAGGGTAGTTTTACTCCTGAGGATATAGACAGATATGATGTTCAGGACAGGTTTGGTTCGTTTTTAGCAATAAGGTGGCCTGAAAAAAAATATGTAAAAAAGTATGACATAAAAATTTTTCAGGATATTTTTCCCGCAATTTTTTCCTATCTCTATGATGATGATACTTTATTCAATAAGCTTAGGATTGAAAGAAGGACTAAAGATGATCATTTGCTCGTTGGTGTTTATATAGAGGACGGTGTTATTGTAGGGGGAAAAGATGATGGGGAGAAACTTTTTATAATGGAGCAGGAATAAAATCTATGATTAATCTGGTTAGCGCTTACACAGTTTCCGGGAGAGGCAGGCAGGCGTGCTGCAGATTTTATTCAGTCAGTATTAAATAATGAAAAATAGTTAAGGTAGAGATTATGAGCATTATAAATTTTAAAAAATATAAAGGAAAGGACCTAACTGCTTTTTTTATAGGTTCAATTTTTTTTATCTCTATTCTTTTAGTCTATTCATTGATTATTGCACATAGCCTTCGCAGAGGGATAAATGCAGAGTTTACTCTGTATTTATCAAAAGTTCTAAAGTATGTTCTTGTGGTACTTGTGTCTGTTTTTTTGTGCTATCTCTTCTTTGTAAAAAAGATGGCTTTTTCATATAGGAAAAGGTTTGAGTCTTTTGAGCTTAAGGATTTTGTTTTTATACTAATTCCACTGACTCCTGTTATGCAGTATATACTTTCAAATCAGGGATCTCTTACTGTTTTAAGTTCATTTCTTGTTTTTGTTTTTTTTGTATTGATTGCACTAGTATTTGGAATAGCAATACCGGTTTTGCTTTCAAAATTTGCTTTTAAACAGGTGCTGATTACAGCAGCAATAAGTTTTATTACCTTAATTACAGCAATGGCCTCTATTGCAGAAGCGAATGCCTGGACACAAAAGGGGCAGGCAGCTGTGCAGATGACTGTTTTAGTTGTCATTATCCTTGCTCTTTCTGCAAGAAAATTTATCCCTGAGAAATTATTTATCCTGGCTGTTCTGGTACTTTTTTCTGTAAATACCATGTCCGGCTTTTTAATTAAAGATACTTCAGATAAAGGTAATACAGGAAGTTTAGAAAAGAGTAATCCTGACAATATTAAAAAATTTCCCGTTACATCAGCACTTGAAGGCAAAAAGATTAAAAGACACAATGATGTTCTGCTGATTGTATTTGAAGCTTATGCTGATTTTGAAACAATAAAGCATTATGGCTTTGATAACAGTGAGCAGATGGCGCTTTTAGAAGATAAGGGATTTCATGTTTATCATGGCACTTATTCTATTGGGGCTCCTACTACACCATCCCTGGCAAAGGTTTTTAATATTGATAGCGATATATCTGAACATAAACAGTCTCTTGCAGGAGGGAGTGCTGTTCATGATTTGCTTGAAAAGCAGGGATATAAAACCTATGGTGTTTTTGACAATGCCTGGAATTTAAGAGGCTTACCTGTTGAAGATATCAGGTATTACAATACCTTTCCCCCTACATCTGAAGCAATGGATAGCTGGGTGCTTGCTAAAGCTATACTTACAGGTGAGTTTAGTGATATGGTGAGCTTTGAGGGGATTGACCTGGATTCCTATCTGGAGCATAAGCGTAAAGTAATAAAAAGGGAATATGCTTCACCGGTTTTTATGTACTCGCACAGTAATTTCCCCAGCCACAGGCCAAGCAGAATATTCAAAATGAATAAGGGAAAGGACGATGCAAATGTAAAAGAATATATTGAAAAACTCCATCTGGCAAATTCTGAAATGAACGAGGATATTGAAGTTATAGTTAAAAATAATCCTGAAGCAGTTGTTGTAATTGCCGGAGATCATGGGCCTTTCTTAACCAAAACCGGTTACGGTGTACACCAGGGACGGGGTAATTTTACCTCTGAGGATATAGACAGGTACGATGTTCAGGACAGGTTTGGTTCTTTTTTAGCAATAAGGTGGCCTGAAAAAGAATATGCAAAAAAGTATGACATAAAAATTTTTCAGGATATTTTCCCTGCAATTTTTTCCTATCTCTATGATGATGAAACTTTATTCAATAAACTTAGAATTGAAAGAAAGACAAAAGGAAACAGCCTGACCCTTGGTGTTTATGTAGAGGATGGTGTTGTTGTAGGGGGAAAAGATGATGGGGAAAAACTTTTTATAATGGAACAGGAATAAAACAGGGGCAGAAGCTTTTGTGCATTAATACTACTTAAAGTCTTTATTTTATTAAAAAAAAGAAATAAAATATAAAATTGAAAAATAAAAGTAACAATTATTGATGATTCTGTCTAATTTGACTATAAGCAAGGAAACTTTTTCATCGAACTCTCCTATCCTGAAGTAGTTGCAAGCTGCTTCAGGATTATTTTTTTAATACTAAAATAGAAAAGATGCACTATATTTATGGAAAATAATTCGCGAATCTTTTAAATTATAATTAATTTTTACTTGACCGGAATTAAAGAATTTTATTGAATAGTTTAATTGATGAACTTGAACTTATAAGGAGAGATGATATGAGCGCTGAAAAAATTTATGACATTATTGTAATAGGCATGGGGCCTGGAGGTATGGCTGTTTCTGCTATGGGTTCTGCAATGGGCCTGGATATTCTTGCAGTAGAGAATAATAAAATTGGCGGTGAATGTTTGAACGTTGGGTGTATTCCAAGTAAAGCCCTTTTGAAAGCAGGTGAGGCCAAGCAGGTGGCAGACAATCTTAAAAAATATGGAATTATTCCCGGGGGGAAATCTGTAAGTAAAACAACCTTAAAGATAGTAAGAGACAAGATTGAATATATTAGCGGACCTAAAACAACTAAAATGTTTGATAAGGTTGATACAGTTCTGAATAAAGGGATGGCTCACTTTGTTGATAAACATACTATACAGGTAGGGGATAAAACCTATAAAGGAAAAAAGATTTTTATTGCAACAGGCACAGAACCCTTTATTCCTAATATACCCGGGCTTAAGGATGTGCCCTATCTTACAAATATGAATTTATTTGAAGAAAAAAATATTCCTGCAAGTCTTACAATCATAGGCGGAGGAGCTATAGGTTCTGAAATGGCTCAGGCATTTTCAAGGCTTGGAAGCAAGGTTGTTCTTGTGCACAATGAAAAACATCTTATTCCTTTAGGGGATGCAGAAGGGGCGCAGGTTCTTGAGGAGCAATTCGCTGAAGAAGGGATCACTGTTTATAACGGTTATTCAATTGATAAGGTGGAACAAAAGGGAAAGTTTATTCAGGTTCATGCTGGAGGCAAGGTGATAAAATCTGAAAAGCTTCTTGTGGCTACAGGAAGGCAGGCAGTTATAGAGCCTCTTAAGCTTGATAATGCAGGAATAACCCATACAGATAAAAAAATCATAGTTGATAAATATTTAAGAACTAATGTTAAGCATATTTATGCAGTTGGTGATGTTAATGCAATTGCCCTTTATTCCCATGCTGCAATGCACCAGGGAATGCTTGCATTGATGAATGCTATTAATCCTTTTCCTTTTTTCAGGTTCAGATGGGATAAATATATTGTGCCCTGGTCTGTATTTACAAAGCCGGAATTTGCTCATGCCGGGATGACAGAGGATGAGGCTAAAAGTAATGGCATAAAATATGAAGTTATTAAGGAATATTATAAGGATTATGGCAGAACCATTGCTGATGGTGTGCCTGAAGGTTTTGTAAAAGTTCTGGCAACAAAAAAGGGAAAGGTACTGGGAGCAACTATTGTGGGGGAATCAGCCAGTGAAATGATACATGAATGGATTCTTGCAATACAGAAAAATATTTCACTCTTTGATATAATGCTTACTCAGCATTCATTTCCCACTATTTCTCTTATGAACAAACGTATAGCTGAGTCCTGGATGATGAAAAAAATGGATTCCGGTTTTATAAAAAAAGTTGTGAAAAAACTGATTTAAAAAATTGGAAATATAAAGCATATATAAAGGGCTGGCCTGTAAAGGGATCAGCCTTTTTTTATTTTAGTGCTTAGTAAAGTATAAATGAGAACAGAAACTTATCAAGTCCCCCTATGGGCGAGGCTTCATGGATGAGCTAGTGCAAAGGGCAGGCAGGAGGCCTGATAAGCCCTTTGCTGATTTAGGGGGTTGTCTTTGGAAGAAGGGGAAATGGAGCTTATTATGTTTCCCAGTAATCCGGAATGAGTTTAAAAAAGTAATTGCTGATTTCTTTTTTATATGTATTCTGATTGAATATTCATGGGAGAATTTTTTGTGAAGAAAAATAGTACAACACCAGTTATTTTGACTATGTTTTCAAAGAAAAAATGCAGGTTGAACCAGCAATCTATATGGAGCTAAAAGATGATTAAAGTGATAGATGATATTTTGAAGCAATATTCTTTTATTGTCCTGGACGGCGGCCTTGCTACTGAGCTTGAAAAAAAAGGCTTTGATTTAAAGGACCATCTATGGTCAGCTGCTATTCTTGCTGATAAGCCCTCAGCTATAAGAGATGTGCATTTATCATATCTTGAGGCAGGAGCGGATTGTATTATTACATCATCTTATCAGGCAACAATAAGCGGCTTTATGAAAAAAGGCTATTCACAAAAAGAAGCTGCAGATTTAATAAAGCTTTCTGTTAAACTTGCCAGGGAAGCAGTTGGAATTTTTCTGGATACTAATTCCTGTACAAACAGACCTCTTCCCTTTGTTGCAGGATCTGCAGGATGTTACGGCTCCTTTTTGGCTGATGGGTCTGAGTACAGGGGTGATTATCATCTTGAGTTTCATGAATATGCAGATTTTCATAGAGAGAGAATTGAGCTCCTTGCTGAGGCAGGGGCTGATATCATAGCCTTTGAAACAATTCCCTGTTCTGAAGAGGGAATTGCAATTATTGAGCTTATGAAGGATTTTCCTGAATTACCTTATTGGATTGTTTTTTCTGTAAAAGATGAAGTCCATATAAGCAATGGCGATGTTTTTGCTGATTTTATTAAAAATACCGAGTCTTTTGATAATCTTATTGGATGTGGTATAAACTGCTCTGACCCTGTACATGTTACAGATTTAATGAAAAGCCTTAAGGGAGAGAATATAAAGAATTTTGTTGTATATCCTAATTCAGGTGAAACTTATGATAAACAGTGTAACTGCTGGAAAGAGCCTGAAAATATGGATTTATTTTTAGCTTCTGTCAGCATCTGGCATAAATTTGGGGCTAAAATAATAGGGGGATGCTGCCGTACAGGTCCTGAAGAGATAAAATTTATTAGTGATTTTCGTGCCAGCCTTATGGGATAATGGAGATACGAAGTGAAAAGAAAAAGTTATATAGATTTTATTGAAAGAACAGTTTTTGAAAATCCAAAAGAGAGAAAACCGGTTTCTACTTTTTTTGGTGAAAATACGTTTAACAAAGTTGTAATGCAAAAAAAACTTTCCAGGCCGGTTTTTCTTAAACTGATTGCATGTATAGAAAAAAATATTGATCTTGATATTAATACAGCTAATACAGTTGCACATGCTATGAAGGAATGGGCAATAGAAAATGGGGCCACTCATTTTGCTCACTGGTTTCAGCCTTTGACAGGAGCTACAGCTGAAAAGCATGATGCATTTATTGAGTTTACCAGCAACTCTGAGGTTATTGAACGTTTTTCAGGGAGCCAGCTTGTGCAGGGCGAACCTGATGCGTCAAGTTTTCCAAGTGGAGGTTTGCGTGCGGCCTTTGAAGCAAGAGGATATACAGCCTGGGATATGTCAAGTCCGGCTTTTCTTATGAAAAAAGGGATTGGTATTACTTTTTGTATTCCTTCTGTGTTTATCTCTTATACAGGCGAAGCCCTTGACAAAAAAACTCCCCTTTTAAGATCAAACAGGGCAATAAATGACAGTGCCTTTAAAGTTTTGAAAATTCTTGGGAATAAAACTTCAGCAAAGGTGCAGGCTAATTTGGGTGCAGAACAGGAATATTTTCTAATTGATCAGAGTTTTTATTATAATAGGCAGGATCTTGTTCTTTCTGGCAGAACACTTTTGGGTGCTGCACCTGCAAAGGGGCAGGAGCTTGCAGATCAGTATTTCGGCAGCATTAAAGAAAGGGTGCAATCCTTTATGCACGATCTGGACCAGGATCTTTACAAGCTGGGTATTCCCTCAAAAACCAGGCACAATGAGGCTGCTCCAAGCCAGTTTGAAATTGTCCCTATTTATGAGGATGCAAATATTGCTCTTGATCACAACCAGCTTCTTTTGGACACCATGAAAAAAATAGCCAAAAGGCATTCTTTGGCTGCCATAGTTCATGAAAAGCCTTTTGCAGGAATAAACGGTTCAGGGAAGCATTTAAACTGGTCTCTTTCTACAGATGATGGCATAAATCTTTTAAATCCAGGTAAAACTGTTTCAGAAAATATTCAGTTTCTTGTTTTTCTTTTTGCAGTAATAAGGGGAGTATACAGGCATGGAGATCTTCTTCGTGCATCTGTAGCAACAGCGTCAAATGATCACAGACTTGGAGCACATGAGGCACCTCCTGTAATAATGTCTGTTTTTTTAGGCGAGCAGCTTACTGAGATTCTGGATAAAATTGAAAAGGGTGAGCAAATCAGGGATGCAGAGTCAAAAATTATTGATCTTAATCTATCATCACTTCCGTTGTTGAGTAAGGACAGTACAGATAGGAATAGAACTTCCCCTTTTGCATTTACCGGAAATAAATTTGAGTTCAGGGCAGTGGGTTCATCTCAGTCAATTGCTTTGCCTGCAACTGTAATAAATACAATTGTAGCAGAGAGCTTGGAATATATTGCAGAAAAATTACAAAATTCACATGATGGAGATATTAAGCAAGCTGTTTTGGAATTAATAAAAAACGATATTAAAGAATGCAAAGCAATTCTTTTTGCAGGAGATAACTATTCTGAAGCCTGGCATCAGGAAGCTCAAGGCAGGGGCCTTCCTGATTATAAAACAACACCTGAAGCTCTTCCAGCTCTTAATACAAAAAAAGCAAAGGAACTTTTTAGCAGCTTTGGTGTGCTCACTGAAATTGAGCTTTATTCGAGATATTGCATAAAGCTTGAGGCTTATTGCAAGCAGATTGAAATTGAGGCAAGGTCCTTTTATGACATTGTAGTAACGCAGGTTATGCCGGCTGCATACAGGTATCAGAATTCAGTTGCTTCATCTATAAGGGAGGCAGCTTTGTTGATTGATGAGACGGTATTAAGCTCTCAAAAGGAGATGCTTAAAAATTTGAGTTCACTGATAAGCAAAATTCAGTCCGAAATATGTGTTTTAAAAAAATTAAATGAAGAGGCTAAAAATTTTAAAGATGGGCAGAAAAAGGCTGAGTATCTTTGTGAATCAGTCAAAACCAGGATGGATGAAATAAGGGTAAGCGTTGATGAACTGGAAACACTGGTGGATGACAATATGTGGCCAATTCCAAAATTCTGGGAGATGCTTTTTTTAAGCTGATTTCATGAGATATTGACATTCCGTTTTGTTACAGCTGGTATAATAGGGGCATTACTTGATATATAATATTATAGTTATAGAAGTGATAAAAATAAAATTATCAGAGCAGTACAATAATAGATGAACTCGCCTCTTCTTTAGGGCATTGAGGCTAGTATGGATTTACGAGTATTTTTTATTTAAAAATCTCGTAAACTTTATCAGGCCTGTTTATGAACTGGATAGTGCGAAACTTTTTTGAATTCCTTGCTTCTTTTAATAGAGATGCTCCTTTTTTTCTGCACTGCTTGCATGCATCTACAGGTATTTCAATTCCTGCACTTAAAGAATTCACAGATGATTGAGATTCTATCATCAGAACCCCCCGGCATTTTTTGCACATTAACATTGATTCATCCTGAGTTTCCTTAATACCATCTGTATCGTAATAGATATTTTTGGTACGGGTTGAGAAATCACCGTCTACAGGTCTGTCATAATCTGCATGAGGTCCGAAATAATTATTCAATACTGATCTTCTTAAACCTTTTATATAATCTGTGATTTCCGGTTCTTGTGCAAGGGTTTGAGCATCGTAGTCCGGTTCTTTTACATGGCTGTAATCTACGCCTGCCATGGCAAGTACAATGCCGAGATTTATATATGGAAGCGCACCTTGAATAGAGTAACCTCCTTCAAGCACTGATATATGGGGGTTCAACCTGTCATTGAGAATAGCATATCCGCCTGCTGTAAAATTCATATTTGTAATAGGGTCAGTATAGTGATTATCCTGTCCTGCTGAATTAATTATTAATTCCGGTTTAAAGTCTTCCAGTATAGGGAGCACCATTTCATCAATAGCATATAAAAATCCCTCTTCAGATGTGCGTGGGGGCAGAGGAATATTTATTGTTCTTCCTTTTGCAGATGGTCCCCCAAGCTCTCTCATGTGTCCAGAACCTGGATAAAGGGTTCGTCCATCCTGATGTATTGAAATAAAAAGAACATCCCTGTCGTGCCAAAAAATATCCTGTGTTCCGTCACCATGGTGGCAGTCAGTATCTACAATAGCGATTCTTCTTATATTTGAATTTTCTCGTATATACTCAAGCATTATTGCTTCGTTGTTGATATTACAAAAACCCCGGTTTCCATGAACTGACTTCATTGCATGGTGTCCGGGAGGTCTTACAAGTGCAAAGGCTCTTTCCACTTCACCATCAAGGTAAGCCCTGGCAGCACGTATAGCTCCGCCTGCTGAAATCATGTGTGACTCTGTTGTTACTTTTTTTACATCAGGGAAACAAAAATGTGATCTCATCACATCTGTTTCAGTGGCAATATCAGGTTTAAGCTCTGTAATGCCTTCAATATCAAAAATACCCTCTTCAACAAGCTGGTCCTGTGTGTAAAGAAGTCTTTCTTCTCTTTCCGGATGGGTAGCTGAGATTGCCCAGTCATAAGCCGGAAAGAAAATTACGCCTGTTTTATTTTTTGCTTTTAGCATAGTTTTCTCTTCCTTATTTAATAAAGATTCATTGTTACACCTGGTTTTATCTGACATCTTACCCGGATATCATTACCAGAGGAATAAAAGGAGTCTATCATTCTAAAGCAGCTTGAACTCATAATATCTATTTCGCTTTTATCCACATCAATATTCTGAGTTTTCAGAAAATTAGACAGGTGCAGGGCTGCTTCTTCCTCTGCCTGTTTTAGATTATAATTTTTGTCAATCTGTCTTTCTATATTTAAAGAAGGAATCATCATTTTCCCTGTTACTGTATCTGCAAAAAGTTCAGCCTCAATTGTAGTTTTGGCAAGAGCAGCTCCAATAGCATTAGCCACTCCAAAGTTATCTGGTACTACTGTTTTAATGGTGCCAGTAAAAATTTCAGCAATAGCACCGGCTGGTCCGCCTATAATATATATAGTCTCCGGTTTAATTATTTTTCCTTCAATCATTTCATGTATGGTGTACACTGGCTTCTGATTTATTTCATAAATCAGATTGTCGATCTCTTCTTTGATTTTATTTACAGCATATTTTATGGCTCCATCTGCAACTTTGTCAGGTGACAGCTTTGATGATGAGGCAAGTTTTTTTATTCCTTCTATAGATTTTTCTTTTAATCCATAGGAAATTATTTTTTTATAATTCAATGCATCTATAAGGGTTGGGACATTACCGCCATCTGCCATACATGGCCCCTGTCTTACTGGTCCTGTTTTAACATCTTTGCAATTGACTGTAATTTCTGAATCTCCGCCTATTCCTATTGATTTATTTTGTAAAGCCCTTACCAGGGTAGGGGTGCCTCCAAGCTTGACACCACTTTTCTCAATAAGGGGAGCTCCTGATGAGAAAACTGCAATATCTGTTGTGGTACCGCCAATATCAAGTATTACCGAGTCCTCAGTAATTTTGTTAAGAGCAATAATCCCCATAATACTGGCAGAGGGGCCTGACAGTATTGATTCAACAGGCAGTTTTCTTGAAAGGGAAATAGGCATTGTGCCGCCATCTGCCTTGAGAATATGTACTGGAGATTTCATGTCCATTCCCTTAAGGCTTGCTTCAACTGAATCAATAAAATTGTTATATATACGCCATACAGCTGAGTTGTAATATGCTGTTGCTATTCTTCTTGGGAAGTTAAGCTGGCTTGAAAGGTAGTGTCCCATTGAAACAAAATCAGCTTCCCCTTCAAGCATGGAAGCGATTTCCTCCTCCTGGATTTTATTCCGGGTAGAAAATTTACAAACAGAGGCAAAAACATTTATCCCTTTGCCTCTGAAGGTTTTAATACCCTCTTCAAGGGCTTTTTTATCAAGTGGTTTAATTACTTTGCCGCGGTGATCAACTGATCCTTCTATAATACAGGTGGAATCTCCTATTGCAAAAGACTGTGGGTCTATTCCTGGGCCTGATGAAATAAAGAGGCCGGTTTTTTCAATGCGGCCTTCAATTATTGCATTGGTTGAAAGGGTTGTGCTTAAATTGATGTTTTTTATTTTTGACCGGTCTATTCCGGCTGTTACTTCACTAAGAGCTTCATTTATTGAATTAAGCAGGTTTTTCCCATCGGTTTTTGCTTTAAATGTTGCTATAACGCCTGAAGAGTCAACTATTGCAGCATCAGTATGTGTGCCACCAATATCTATACCTAAAAACATACTCCCCCCTGGCTGAAGTAATTTTAACTATCCGATAGAAATCGTGATTTTTATACCAGCTCTTTTAAACTTTATCTATTAAAATCATAAATGTCAAGGAAAAGTGAGTTTTTTTAATTGAGCTGAATTTTTTATTGAAATAAGTAATAAGTGATCTATTCTTCATTGAGGTCTTGTGACTTTTCAAAATTTTGGATTAATGCAAGACCAGAGGTTTTTATTTCATTAAAGCGAATTAAGATACGAGCAATTATTTCATCAACCATGGATCTAAATCTGATAATAGTCGCAAAGTATGATTTTTTTAAATCTGAAAAAAACCCTTTTAATTTATTTTTAACAGAACCTGAATCTACATTGCTATCTGTCAGATAAGATGAAATATATTCCTCAACCGGGCTATATTCCGGGTTTACTGGTTCATTTTCAGGCTTTATCAGTTCAGCATCAGGTTTAACTTTTTTTTTGTCACCTTTGATTGCTTCTGGTAGTATAACAATATCATTTACAATAAAGTTCTTAATGGTTTTAGATTCTGTTTTTACTGTTTTAATTTTTTTCTTTATAACTTTTTTTGTGTCTGTAAGGGAAGATTTTGAAACATTTTTTTCAGATGGTTTTGTGTTTTTGCTTTTAGCAGCTGCCTCTGCTGGTGGGGCTGAGGTAACTTTTGCTGTGAAGCTTTTTATATTACCCTTTGTAATAAGGAATCTTGGTATTTCAAAATTGTGTCTAAAGGGAATCTTTGTTGTTTGAGGAATAATAGTAAAGGCGTATTTGTATCCTGCTTTTTGCAGTTCCTCAATTGCCTGTGGGGATTTTACGCCAAAGGGATAAATAAAAGTATCAACCTTTATGCCTAGTTTTTCCTGCAGTCTTTTTTTTGGAAGATATATTTCCCTTTTGAATTGTGCCTGGGATTCATTCCAGGCTTTTTCATTTACATAAAGGTGGTTATATCCATGGGATGCAACATAGCAGCCTTCATCAGAAAGCTCTTTGAGCTGCTCCCATGTAAGTGCATAGTCTGTTTTTCCTATAATGGCAGGATAAATACCAAGTACTGGTTTAATTCCCATGGGTTTCAGTATATTAAAAAAAGCAGAGTGTGTGCTTCTATTTCCATCATCAATTGTAATCAGTATGTTTTTATCGCTTTTTACCCTTTTGTTTTTTATATCAGGCATGGATATAAAGTTAAATCCACCAGCTTTTAAAGCTTCAAGCTGCTCCTTAAATACTTCTTCAGTAAGAGAATAGGGATCTTTTCTATCAAGAAAGGCGTGATAACAAAGAACATAGACCCTGGCATCAGAAGGTTCTGTATTGCTGAATCCCTGAAGTGATATAAACAAAAATATAAAAATAAAAAAAATTGATATTGCTGCTCTTTTTTTCATTTTATGAAAGCTCTTTATCAACATCTGATTTTATCTGTTTTTTTCGTTCTTCAATTGTATCTTTGTAGCTTCTATTTATCAACAGTAAGTTTTTTTCATACATCTCAACATATTTTTCTGTATCAGGAAGAATATAGTCTTTAATCAGGGTGTGTTCTGCCCATTTTTTCTTTTTACTGTAATAATTCATATTCCATTCAATAATTGTTTTAAGTCTAAAAATTTTTTCATAAAAAGATTCAATCTGATTATAGTCATATTTTGCGAGCAGAGTTCGCAGCTCTTTGCTTTTTGCATTGAGTTCTTTGTCAGAATAGTTGCCTGCAATGTAAATATAATCAAGCTTAAGGTCAGGATCAAAGCCATAGCTGAATCCTGAAACAGCAGTTGTTTTTTCCAGCAGTATAAGCTCTTCTGCAGTATAATATTTGCTCTCTTTTTTTGTAATCTTATACCACAGGCTGCACTGGGTAAGCATAAAGGGGAGCAGCAGAATAATTAATATTTTGAGTCTCATTTAAGTCTCCTGAATTATAAAATATCCTTATACTTTATTAAAGATCCTTTTTTTATGTCAACAACTGCTTTTTTTCCTGTAATATTATAAAATTCAGAAACAGGAATACCTGTGCCAGGCCTTAACGGAACTAAATCTTCTTCAGTAATAATGCTTCCTGCTTTGATGTTATTAGCAGCAAAAAGACTTCTTCTTGCTCCTTTTGCAGTTTCTGTTTCCCTTCCTTTTGGTGCGATTTCACCAGTGCCTTTTAATCTAATTGCATTGTTTACGCTATTTATCATTGTGCTGAATTCATCAGGTGTAACAGATACATCTTTGTCAGGACAGTCGTGATCGTGATCCAGCTTGAAATGCTTTTCAAATACAGTTGCACCAAGGGCTGCAGCAACAAGAGCAGATTCAATATCCCTGCCATGATCCGATATGCCTACTGGAATTTTGAACCGATCTTTAAGGGAAGCTATTCTTTGAAGATTAGCTTCATGAGGCTCAAGAGGATAGAGAGAAACGCAGTGAAGCAGAATAATATTGCTGGCACCATGATTTGAAAGGGTGGAAATGGCTTTTGCAATTTCATCTTCATTGGCCATGCCTGTTGACAGTATTACAGGTTTTTTTGTAGAGCCTGCTTTTTTTAAAAGAGGGAGATTGGTTATTTCAGAAGAGGCTATCTTATACATGGCTGTTCCAATATTTTCCAGCATATCTATAGAGGGTATGTCAAAGGGGGCTGAAAAAAAGATTAGCCCCTTTTCTTCTGAAAGTTTTTTAAGGGAGGTTAACTGTTCATTTGAAAAAATGAAATTTTTGAAAAATTTTATTATAGTGTAATCAGGGGATTCGTCTTTTCTGTTTTCTATAAGATCTTTGGTAAAGGGAGAGTTCATCAGCTCAGGAACAAATGTCTGAAATTTTACAGCATGGGCTCCGCTTTGTGCAGCAGCAAGGATCATTTTTTCTGCAGTATGGAAGTTTCCATTATGATTAAGGCCTATTTCAGCAATAAAAAAAGGATTTGTTTTTTTAATTATTTCCCAGGTTTTCATATCAGTATCAGCTATTGTTTTATTTCTAGCGCAATAGGGTCAGAAGTCAATACTATTATCAAGACATTTTTAAATGTTTGACATGAGTGATGAATTATATTAAAATTATTTTTCATCATCCTTATTCTAAATCAGGGGAATCAAAATGATCGACAAAAAGTATATAATTGCTATTGATTTGGGAACAACAGGGAATAGAGTTTTCTGCTTTGATTTAAAAGGTAAACCTATTGCAAGTGCATATAGCGAGTTTACCCAGATTTTCCCTAAACCCGGCTGGGTTGAACACAATGCAGAGGAGATTCGTGATAATATTTATAAGCTTATAAAGGAGACTATAAAAAAGGGAGATCTTAATCCGGAAATGGCAGTATCAATAGGTATTGCCAATCAAAGAGAAACCGCTGTATTATGGGATGCTACAACAGGTAAACCGGTTTATAATGCAATAGTGTGGCAATGCCGTAGAACAACAAATATATGTAACCAGCTAAAAGAGTCCGGGTATGAAAATAAATTCAGGGAAACAACAGGGCTCGTTGTGGACGCTTATTTTTCCGGTACAAAAATCAAGTGGATCCTGGATAATGTCATGGAGGCAAAAAATCTTTCAAAAAAAGGAGTCCTCCGCTTTGGTACAATTGATACATGGATGTTGTGGAACCTGACACAGGGGAAAGAGCATAAAACTGATTTTACAAATGCTTCGCGCACCCTTATTTTTGATATTAAAGCAAAAGTCTGGTCAAAGGAGCTTTGTGAAATACTGGATATACCTCTTAATATACTTCCCCAGGTGCTTCCTTCAGCATCAATTTTTGGTAAAACATCAAATGTACCTGGCTTGCCGGATGGAATTCCAATAGGCGGTATTGCAGGGGATCAGCAGGCAGCAATGGTGGGGCAAAATTGTATATTCCCTGGAAGGGCGAAAAATACCTATGGTACAGGGTGTTTTATGCTGCTTAATAATGGCGATGATTTTTTGATATCAAAAAACGGTCTCCTTACCACCCTTACTCCGGATAATCATGGAGAGCCTGTTTATGCGCTTGAAGGTTCAGTTTTTGTTGGAGGTGCTGTGATTCAGTGGCTTCGCGATTATATGAATTTTTTTGATCATGCTGTTGAATCAGAGGGAATTGCCTCATCACAATTTAATGAAGAGGATGAGGTGGTTTTTGTTCCTGCTTTTGTGGGCCTTGGCGCACCCTATTGGAAAATGGACGCACGCGGGGCTATTTTTGGCATAACAAGGGGCACTACAAAGGGGCAGATCGTAAGGGCTGCGCTTAAAGCAATCGCCTTTCAGTCCATGGATGTTATAAGTGCCATGAAGCAGGATACAGGGCGTGAAATAAAAGATTTGAGGGTTGATGGGGGTGCTACAGAAAATAAATTTCTTATGCAGTTTCAGTCTGATATTCTGGGGATTCCTGTTCTCCTCCCTGAAATCAGGGAATCAACCGTGCTTGGTGCTGCATATTTAGCAGGCCTCTCCACCGGTGTTTATTCATCAATTGAAGAGGTGGCAGTTGGAAACAGGCTGACCAGGCGATTTGAGCCTGTGATGAATAACCTGGAGCGGGAAAGACAGATAAATTTATGGGGGGATGCTGTGAGGCGTCTGCTTTAAAGCAGGTATGTTTAAACTATAGATATTTATTAAAATAAAGGAGGAGACATGGCAAGACCTTTACTTGGTGAAATGCTTGTAGAAAATGGCATTATAACACAGGAGCAGATGAACGAAGCTTTGAAAATTCAGAAAATAGAGGGCGGTTTAATAGGCATAATACTTGTATCTCAGGGGATTATTACAGAGCAAAAGCTTGTAGAGTATTTAGCACTTCAGGCAAAGATAGTTACAAGTTCAGAATAAAGAGAAAACAGGATCAAAGAGATTTTAGTTTTTCCCTGACCCTGTTTGCCCGTTTTTATTTTATTTCAAAAAGCCAGTTATGGCTGTCTTCAATTTCACCTTTCTGGATTCCGGTAAAAGTTTCATATAAAGAAGTAATGACCGGACCTGCTTTTTCTTCTTTGTGAAAGGTATAATCTTTGCCATTATAGTGAATCAGGTGAATTGGTGTAACTACAGCAGCTGTTCCTACTGCACCTATTTCATCAAATTCAGCAATTTCTTTTATTTCTATTTGTCTTTTTTCTACTTTCATTCCTTTGTCACGGGCAACTATTGCAAGGCTGTCATTTGTTATACTCTGCAAAATGCTGCCTGATACAGGGGTAATATATGTATTTCCTTTAATTGCAATAAAATTAGAGGTGCTGAATTCATCTATATATTTTTTTTCTTTTGAATCAAGATAAAGCACTACAGGGTATCCCAGATCTTTCCCGTATTGTCCACCTGAAAGGCCGGCTGCATAATTACCACCTACTTTACAGTCTCCAACACCATTGGGAGCTGCACGGTCAAAATCTGTAACAACAAGTGCTTTTACAGGTGTTAATCCCCCCTTATAATAGGGCCCTACAGGAGTAACAAAAATTATAAACATATATTCATCAGCCGGACCCAGGCCAACCTTTGCACCTGTACCTATAACAAGGGGCCTTATATAAAGGCTTGCTCCTGTTCCATATGGAGGAACAAACTTTTTATTTGCCAAAACTACTTTGTTTACAGCATCAAGAAACATTTCTTCTGAAATTTCAGGCATAAATATTCTTCGTGATGTTTTTTGGAGTCTTCTGGAATTTGCTTCAGGTCTAAAAACCACAATCCTTCCATCCTTTGTTTCAAAGGCCTTCATCCCTTCAAATGCCTCCTGTCCATAATGTAAACATGAAGCTGCTATGTGCATTGGAATGTATTCATCTCTGGTAAGCTCTTCCTGTGACCATTTCCCATTGCTGTATAGGTACCTGATGTTAAAATCGGTTTTAACATATCCAAAAGGAAGGTTAAGCCAGTCAATGTCAGCTCTTTTAGTATTCATATTACAACTCCAGATAATTCTGATGGTGTATTCAGTAAATTTTGTGTTTCAATTTGTTCAAGAATTATTTTACGTTTTTTATGTTTTTTGGCTAAATTCAGGTTTTAAATAGAGAAAAATCTTTTTTTTTATAACAGTTTATTAATTAAGTATCTGAATTAATAAATATTTATAAAATTTCTTGACTAATCCACCTTATTTTATTGATGATCTTATTGCTTGTATTAAGAGAGAAAATATATAAGGTTAGGCAATAATTTACAATTAAATAAGAGGTATGAAGTAATGTCGAAGAAAACTGATATAAAAAGTGCTGAAGGAAAGCTTGGAATCCTTATTCCCGGATTAGGCGCAGTAAGCACTACATTTATCGCAGGGGTGTTTCTTGTAAGAAAAGGGCTTAGTAAGCCTATTGGATCACTTACCCAAATGGGAAGAATAAAGGTGGGTAAGGGAGAGCAGGCAAAGGATGTTAAGATTAGGGACTTTGTACCTCTTGCCTCATTGAATGATATAGAGTTTGGCGGTTGGGACATTTTCGAGGATAATGTTTTTGAGGCTGCAAGCAATGCCCAGGTATTAACAAAGAATGATCTGGCTGCTGTTAAGGATGAGCTGGAAAAAATTAAACCCTGGAAAGCTGTTTTTAACCAGAAGTATGTAAAGAAATTGCATGGCACCTGGGTTAAGGAAGCTCCTAATCACTGGGAAATGGTTCAAAAAGTAAAAGACGATATTAATAAATTTAAAGAAGAAAAAAAATTATCCAGAATGGTTATGGTATGGTGTGGAAGTACAGAAATACACCAGGAATTTGTGCCAGGCGTTCATGATACTATTGAAAACTTTGAAAAAGCTTTAAAAGAAAATCATCCTGCAATTGCGCCAAGTATGATCTATGCCTATGCAGCTCTTGATATGGGTATTCCCTATGCAAATGGTGCTCCAAACCTTTGTAATGATATTCCTGCATTCTGGGAACTCGCTGAGAAGAGAAAAGTGCCCATGGGTGGAAAGGATTTTAAATCAGGGCAAACCCTTATGAAAACAATCCTTGCTCCTGGTTTTAAAGCAAGGCTGCTGGGTGTAAATGGATGGTATTCAACAAATATACTTGGAAATCGCGATGGTGAAGTTCTGGATGATCCGGATTCATTTAAAAGTAAAGAGGTGAGTAAGCTTTCAGTTCTTGATCAAATATTCAAGCCTGATCTTTATCCTGAGCTGTATAAAGATTATTATCATAAAGTAGTAATAAGCTATTATCCTCCAAGGGGAGACAACAAAGAGGGCTGGGACAATATTGATATTTTTGGCTGGCTTGGTTATCCAATGCAGATTAAAATAGATTTTCTATGCAGGGATTCCATACTGGCAGCTCCTATTGTGCTTGACCTTGCACTTTTCCTTGACCTGTCACATAGAGCCTCTCTTTCAGGAAATCAGGAATGGCTTTCTTTTTTCTGGAAAAGCCCTATGCACGCACCGGATGAAAAGGCTGAGCATGATCTTTTTATCCAGCTTATGAAGCTTAACAATACCTTGAGATGGCTTATGGACGAACCTCCTGTAACATTTCTTGGAGCTGAAACCTATAATTAAAAAAACAATATAAATTAATATCTGATTTTTTACCAAGTTTTTATAAAACCCCCCTTGTTTAATAAGGGGGGTTTTTTACTGGAAATTTCAGGTGAGAGCTTATATTATAGTTTCAGGTTTGTTTATTTCTGTTTTAGGGGGCAATATGCTTGGATTTATTATTACTGCGTCTATTCTGCTTGGAGCAATTACAGATACAGAGTCAGTATCTCGTTATGAATCTGCAGATTATTATATTGAGGATGGATATCTTTTTCGTAAAGATTTATATTCTCAAAGGCTTGAAATACCAGGCTCTGTAAATGCGTTTTTTAAACAGGGGGAATGCTTATATTTTATTTCTGAAAGAGATGGTTTTTATTCTACAGGCGTTTTAAGCCCCGGTAGAAATTATATTTTTAATACAGGCATAGAGGCTTCGCATAACAATAAAGTGAAGATTATTTTTAATACGGGTGTTTTTTATTTTTCCATTTTAAATAATATTGCACAGACTTCAACCCTTTACAGGTTTTCCCCTGATTATAACAGTTTGCAGAGTATTGACGGAATAATTGATTTTGCGGTTGTCTCCGGTGGTTTGCTTATATTGAAAAAAGGGTTTCTTGATTATAATGGAGTAAAAATACCGGTAATGCTTAATGCGGAGCAAATAAGGGATATACTTGATAATCGCCTGGTTTTTTTAACTGATGGAACAGATGTGGAAGTTTGTGATATAGCTGCCGCAAAAAGCGTATATCAGTACAGGGAGGGTGTTGTATATGACAGGGGGGGTAATTTTAATGTTTTACTGGAGTTTTGTGATCAGAGAAATTATGAGGCTTCACCTGATGAAGAGGAAAAACCGGTTTATTACAATGTAACTGTAAATGGTCAAGATATAGGGAGAACTGAAACCGGTTATGGCAGCCTTGTTAAGCAGATGGAGGCCAGGGTTAATGCTGGGAATTATAATATTATTTCAGCTGAAAGATGGGAGCTTGATAAAAGCAAAGGGCGATATCTGAGGGTTAATAATATTAATCAGCCTGAAGAAATAAGAATTTTTGTTCCTTTTAACAGGGTGGTGAAGATTCAATTTAATTATGACGGGAATTATTATAATATTTTGCAGAGTGTTTATGTTAAAAATGAGGAGGATAGATAATCCTCCTCATTGAAGCCAGGTTTATCTATTGATATTTATTACTTCGCTTTTCTTTTCATCAAGCTGTACTATGCGCTGCAGTTCTTTGTATTCAGCTGATTCTGTACCGTATTTAAGTTCAATTGCTGTAAGCATGCTCGTATTTTTTTTGTTCCTGTAAGAATAAATCTCATCTTCAGAGGATTTGCTGTATTTTTCCAGCACCTTTTCCATAAAAGCGTAGCAGCTTGCCAGGTATTTATACGCCCAGATATCCTTCCTGTTTTCATCACTAAGGGCGATGTATCTTTCAAGAATAGGGAGGCAGGGTTTCATATTGCCCAGGTCATACTGTGTTGAAACATATGTTCTAAAAACTTTGGATTTGAATTCAATAAAATCAGTATTGCTTTTAAGGTCATTGGATTTAATCTGATCCATGAGGTTTATGGAGCGTGTAAGATGGGTTACTGATTTTGTTTTTGCTTCAACCTTTATTCTGTTCAGGTATCTTTCCTGGGCATTTTTTCTGTCAATCTCCTGCCAGTACCATTGCTCATTAAGATATTTTTTGTTCTGGTATTCATTTCTAAGCCTTTCTATTTCTATCTGCATATCATCAAGGGTATCAAGGCCTTTTGAATATTCATCTATAGACCTTTTTAAAATAAAATCCGAATACTCCTTGCTTAGCTTTTGCAGATCCTCCAGAGCAGATATGAGCGGCTTGTAATCGCTTATTCTCCAGCCTTCTGCAACTTCATCTGCCTGCATGCTGTCTGCAACTGCCGGATCCTCCTGATTTTGCTGTGCCAGGACATTGATTGTAAAAAAAGTGCATATAATAAAAATCCCGAATAATATAGTAGATTTTTTTGCTATTGATCTAATTTTCATATAATTTACCTCTTTTAAAACTCTGTAGTTACCTATATTTTTATAATCGTCCTTAAAAGATTAAATATTTATCCATTTTTATTATTAAATCTATTTAATTACGCATATTGTTTAATTATAGTATAAAATAAGAAGGAATATGTTTTTATAATAAAAATATGAATATTTACTCACAGGTTACTTTAAAACTATTAGTTTTAAAGTTTTTCTTTTATTCCTTTATACCAGACAATTAATCTTGACATAAGTTTTTCTTTAAAAGAGTAATCATTTATGATTAAATATATAAAATTTCTTGCAGAGAGTTCTTGCCTGTAAATATAATGGATTATTATGAAAAAGAAAAATCAATATTGCCCATATTGTGATTATACAGGAATTATACATAATCCTTCTTTTGATAAAATGGGGGACAATGTTTTAAGTCCATGCCCAAAGTGTGTTATTCCTAAGTGTAAATGTGAAGGTGAGGAACCCTATTATTACAGTGATGATGATAAAATCATTACCTGCCATTGTCGTGAAACAAGAATGAAGATAGAGAAAATAATAAGAATATACTATTCATCAGGAATAGATAAAAAGTTCAGATGGAAAACCTTTAATGATTTTGAAGCGGGAAATCCTCTGTTGGCATCTGCAAAAAGAGCAGCCTATGATATTGTAATGAACTTTCCTGATGTAAAAAAGGGGCTTTTTCTCTGGGGGAATCCGGGAACAGGCAAAACTCTTCTTTCTGCAATAATTTTAACCGAACTTATAAAACACCATGCTGTTGAAGGAAAGTTTATAAAAATTTCCAGGAATTTCTTTAATCTTTTAAGAGCTACCTTTGCCGAAGGATCAGAGACATACGGCCAGTCCGGCAAAATTGAAAGGCTTTTTGCAGAGGTTGATGTTCTTATTATTGATGACTTTGGAGTGCAAAGGGATTCGGCATGGGAGCAGGAAACCCTTTATAATCTTATAGATGCAAGGTATGAAGCTGAAAAGTTTACCATAATTACTTCAAATAATAATCCGGGAAAATCCATGAAGGAGTTTTCAGAGGGGAGGGTTCTTTCAAGAATAAAGGAGATGTGTAAAATCATGGAGCTTTCAGGGGCAGATTACAGAGAGAAAAAGTAATGGCACTTGTTTATGCTGGTCTTGGGAGCAACCTTGGAAACAGAGCAGGCTACATTGCCCAGGCAAAGGATCTTATTGTTTCTGATGCTGGTGCAATTATAATAGCTGAAAGTTCGATTTCCGAAACCATACCTGTTGATTATGTTGATCAGCCCCTGTTTATTAATCAGATAATAAAAATTGAGACAGATGCAGATCCTGAAACTCTGCTTAAGTCCTTTAAAAAAATTGAGAAAAAAATAGGCCGTAAAAAAAGATTTTCTAAAGGGCCAAGAGAAATAGATATTGATATACTTTTATATGATAATATAGTTTATAATTCAAAGAACCTTGTTATTCCCCATGAGGGAATTTTAAAACGAGGCTTTATTCTTGAACATCTTGTAGAGCTGGATCCTGAACTTGAGGATCCGGTAACTCATAAAAAATACAGGGAGGTGCTTAACAATGGCTGTTATTAAAAACATCAATGATTTTTCCAAAGCTAAAAAAGATGGGATACCAATTTCAGTGGTAACCTGTTATGATTATACCTTTGCAAGGCTTGTGGAACAGACTGATGTGGATGTTATTCTTGTGGGGGATTCCCTTGGGAATGTTGTTGCAGGCTATGAAAATACCATTCCTGTAACAGTTGAACAGATGATATATCACGCTGAGCTGGTAAAGAGGGGGGCGCCTTCAAAGTTTATTGTCTGCGATTTGCCCTTTATGAGCTATCATGTATCAGTAGAGGATTCCCTTCGCAATGCAGGCAAAATAATGAAAGAAACCGGATGCCATGCTGTTAAGCTTGAAGGAGGCAAGGACTTTATCCCTGTTGTGCAGGCTCTGATAAATGCATCAATACCCGTTATGGGTCACCTTGGTTTAACCCCCCAGTCAGTGCATAAGCTTGGAGGTTATTCTGTACAGGGAAGAGATGAGGACAAGCGTAAAAGGATGATCGAAGATGCCAGGATGCTCCAGGATGCAGGGGCTTTTTCTATTGTTTTTGAGATGGTTCCAGATGATCTGGCAGAGGAAATAAGCTCTATTTTAACCATACCTACAATAGGCATAGGAGCAGGAAAGTTCTGCGATGGACAGGTTCTTGTGCTCCATGATTTCTTGGGAATGAACGAAGTTTTTACTCCCAAATTTGTTAAAAAATACGCTGATCTTTCAGGGATAGTCAGAAAAGCGCTGAATGACTACAATGCAGATGTAAAAAGCCGGGAATTCCCAGGTGAAGAACATAGCTTTAAAAGTAAAAAATCCGGGCAGTAAAGCAGGGTTTATTTTAATTAATCAATGGAATAATTAGTGCAAATTATTGAATAATTTTATTTAATTATGTATCATGTATTTATATATGATTTTAATCTAACTGGAGGATTACATGAGTGTTAAAATAGCGGTAAATGGATTTGGAAGAATTGGCAGAAATGTTGTAAGGGGTATATTTGAGGATCAGGCAAAATATAGCACTGTGGAAGTTGTGAGCATAAATGATCTTACTGATGCAAAAACCCTTGCCCATCTTTTTAAGTACGATTCTGTTTTTGGTGGTTTTAATGGCAAAGTTGAGTATGATGATAATTCAATAACTGTAAATGGTAAAAAAATAAATGTTTATTCAGAGCGAGATCCTTCCAGGCTTCCCTGGGCAAAAGAGGGAATTGATGTAGTTATTGAAGCAACAGGCGCATTCAGGGATAAGGCAAAGGCCATGGCTCATGTTAATGCAGGAGCAAAGCGGGTAATTATTACAGCACCTGCAAAGGATGAGGACATTACTATTGTAATGGGTGTTAATGATGACAAGTTTGACAGCTCAAAGGATGTGATTATTTCAAATGCATCCTGCACTACTAACTGTCTTGCACCTGTTGCCAAGGTTCTTAATGACAGGTTTAAAATAGTCAAGGGTCTGGTAACCACTATCCATTCCTATACAAATGACCAGGTTGTGCTTGATGCTCCCCACTCTGATTTGC
Organism: uncultured Leptospirales bacterium; assembly: GCA_964649175.1. GTDB lineage: Bacteria > Spirochaetota > UBA4802 > UBA4802 > UBA5550 > JBBAGC01. The sequence continues at coordinate 28,316 of CAZYPA010000022.1, forward strand.
GAAGAGCCAGGGCAGCTGCTGTTTCAATGATTCCCACAACAACAGGTGCTGCAAGGGCTGTTGCACTTGTTATACCGGAGCTTAAAGGCAAGCTTGATGGTGGTGCAATAAGGGTACCAACTCCTAATGTTTCAATAGTGGATCTGGTTTGTGAGGTTGGCCGTGATGTTACAGTTGAAGAGGTTAACAAGGCTATAAAAGATGCTGCTGAAGGTTCCATGAAGGGGATTTTGCAATACTGTGAAGAGGAGCTTGTTTCTATAGATTTTGTAGGAAACAGCAACTCCTCTATTTTTGATGCACCATTAACAAAGGTTTCTGGCGGGAACCTTGTAAAAGTATTGAGCTGGTATGATAATGAATGGGCCTATTCAATCAGGTGTATTGATCTTGCAATGCTGATAACAAAGTAGTTCGATTTTTTAATCTATTCTTTGAAGCCCCCAAGTCCAATGGTGATTGGTTCAGGTCTAACCCCTGAAAAGGGGGCTTCTATGCAGGAATAGTGTTTTATGGAGGATTTTAATGAAGCGAAGAGAAATTTTTGCAGGAAACTGGAAAATGTATAAAGATTATCAGAGCGCTGTTGATTTAACAGAAGCTGTGGTAAAAGGCGTGAAAGCCAAAAATGGGCGCGAGTATATAATTTTTCCACCATCACCCTATTTGAGGGATGTTTCTGCAATCTGCGACAATGGGGTCTATGCAGGAGCTCAAAATATGTTCTTTGAAAAAGAGGGGGCTTTTACAGGGGAAATATCCCCTTACATGGTAAAGGATTGCGGATGCAGGTATGTACTGATTGGTCATTCAGAAAGAAGACATGTATTTGAAGAAACTGATAAGGATGTTAATAAAAAAATTTTAGCTGCTTTTGAAGCCAATCTGGAGCCGGTGTTGTGCATTGGAGAGCTTTTGGATGAAAGAGAAAAAGGAGATACAGAAAAGGTGCTTGAAAGGCAGATTAATTCAGCTTTTGAGGGTGTAGACAGAGCTTTGATGCACAGGGTTGTTATTGCCTATGAGCCTGTTTGGGCAATAGGAACAGGAAAGGTGGCAACACCTGAAATGGCAGAAGATGCCCATCTTGTTATAAGGGAAAAGATCAGAGCCTTTTTTGACAGGGAAATCTCTGAATCAGTACCTGTGATATATGGCGGTTCTGTTAAGCCTGATAATATAGAGGGTCTTTATAAAATGGATAATATTGACGGGGTTCTTGTTGGTGGAGCAAGCCTGGAAAAGGAGAGCTTTCTTTCAATAATTAATATATGAAGAAAATACATTTCTTGACATCATTTTATAGGTTGTTATAGCTGTCATAATTGCTGGAATCAGGAGCAAATGCATTTTTTTGTCTGATATATTTTCAGTGGAATAAATTACTGGTTGTTATATTTAATTTTTAGTAAAAAGAGGAAATAATGGGCTTATTAATATCTGTTTTAACCGTACTTTTTGTAATAGTGTGTCTTTTTTTAATTATTGTGATCCTGCTTCAGTCAGATAAAAGCGCTGGTATGGGCATACTTGGCGGGGCTGGGCAGTCCACCTTTGGCTCATCAACAGCAGATATTATAACCAAGGTTACCACTGCAATGGTTGTGTTTTTTATGGTAGGTTCCCTGGGTCTTGCTGTGCTTGAGTCTAAAAGAAGTTCCTC
>CAZYPA010000023.1:0-29428 GCA_964649175.1 uncultured Leptospirales bacterium
TTTTAACAAGCTGAAAAACAGTATCATACCACAAAAGCTCATTTTTAAGCCGTTCTAAAGCACGCAGCCTTATTGACTCAGGGTCTTTGCGGAAAGCTTTAAGTTTTTCCTGGTTATAGTCCCATCGTTCTTTGCTTACTGCAACAGGTTCAATTCTAAAATATTCTTTTAGCTCTACTGCAGTATAAGGTCTTTGGAAGATTAATGCTTCAATTGACATATGAATAAAATCTGCAAGGGAGTTTATGCCAAATTTTTTATTCAGGTGTTTTGCTACTATGCTGTCAGGTTCTGTGGGAATTGCAATGAATGATCGCAGAGAGCCCATATATTCGTAGATCATTTTTTCTCTGTAAAAATTGTTTTTTTCTTTTTTTATTGCTGATCCCCTTTCTTCGCCATCGTTGATTTCCTCTTTTATCAGATCAGGAGCTTCCCTTATTATGCTTTCAACAAGCTGCATTAGATTTTCCCTGTGCTCTGTCTCCATTTTCATAAATGAAAAAAAATTTATAGCATAGGATTTGAGTTCTCTTTCAAAACCCCATTGCTCCAGCCATTTTATTCTGTTGTATGGTATTGGTGCAAAGGGCATGTCCAGAAGCCATCTGCGTAAAAGCCGTAAATAGTTAAATTCACGTGGAGTTTCAATTTCATCGTTTTTAAGAATATAATCAAGAATAAATGGGAGGCGCGATAGCACTGTTTCCTGAAAGGAATGTACATAGCGGATTATTTCCAGATATTTTTTGGTGGGAACAAGTCTTTTGCGCAAGCTTAATCCTAAACGGTTATTTCTTTCCACAAGAAATCGTTTTTTAAATACTTTATGAACTTTAAATTTCAAAAAAATATCATTTATATATAAGGATGTTTCAGTGGGTCCGTTTACCAGTGGCACCCGCTTTTCCTCTCCTGAAAATGTTCCAATATCAGGTAAAGTTGGTGTTTTAACAGGTTCCTTTTTTTTTGTTATTACAGGTGGGGGTTTTTCTAAATTATTCTCCTCCTGGGGTATTTCTATATCAGGTATTTCTTTGAATTCCTTATCAGGTGCATTAGAAATGAGTCTGATAATAGATTCATACCTGTCATCAGGGGAAAGATTCTGATTTTTCATCAATGCATTAATCTGTTCCCTTTCAGTTATTGATATATCTTTAGATGTGAGCAGGAGCCTGGCCTGACGTTCAAGTTGTTTTCGTTTTTCATCTATGTTCATAAATGCCTGCTTACAATATTGTCTGTTTCTTTTAATAAGTTATTTTATCTAAAAAGTCAAGAAAAAGAAATCGGGTTTTGAATTCAAAATATAGATATTATGTTATTTAGCGTTTTTCCGATAATTATATATAAGGTAACTATTAATGAATTATTTAAGGGAATGTAAATGAAAAGGGTTTTAATTGCATCATTAATTTTTTTAGCTTTTTTTTCCGGATTAGCTTCAGGATCTGAAGGGAGGTTTCTGCGCTGGGAAAACCGCATTGATAAATTAAAGGAGCTTAAAACCTCTATTAAGAATAAAAGTGAAATCGATAAAAAAATTATAGATCTTATTGACAGGCAGATTGATGAATCTGAAAGGTTTGTTGATGTGCTTGTAAGGGCAAAGGCCGGGTACGGTTCTTTAAAGGTGGATGAGAGGGATTTTTCAATCGGAGAAATTGAAAAAAAAGTAAATGAATCTGCAACACAGGTTATATCTCTTTTCTATGTATCATCCCTTTTAAATAGATCTTATAATACCCCGATTAAAACAAAAATTGAAAAGGAGATTGATAAATATATTTTTGAAAAAAACAAGGGCCTTTCATTTAAACCGGGCATTGATGAGAGGGAAAAACTTGTTCTCCAGTATTTACTGGAAGAGGGGATGGGAGAGTATAAAGTTATACAGGAAAAGCTGTTAAGGGATATTTTAAGTAAAACAGAATATGATTTAAGTAAAAAAAATTATGTGACAAATGAAATTAATCTGCAACAGCTTATATTTAAAAACTCCTTTGATATTGTTGAAGCCTTTGATTTTGATCTTTCTGTAAAGTTTAATGAAAAGTATCTTGTTACTACTCCTCAATGGAATTTCACAGCTTCCAGAATCAGAACAAATGAAAAACTTTATGAAGCTATGATCAATTACATGAAAATGAACGGTATTAAGATTCCGGAAAATTTTTCAGGTAAAGACATAGGATCCTTTGAAAAAATAATATTTGTTCATCCAAGAGAAAGGCTTTTGGCATCTTTTAAAACAGAAAAGGTTGGGGATCCAAAAAGTTATAACACACCGCTTTATGAAATACCGGATTTTACAAGGATGAGTGAAGCTGTAAATGAATTGGATAAATATAGATTGGCGCTTATTAAAAGTATAACAGGCACAGAGGGTGAAGAGTTTTTAAAGAGGGTTAAAAACAACAATACAGGATTAACTGCCAAATATATAAGGCAGTATGAAAATGTTTTTAAACGGGAGGAGGCGCGAATAGAAAGTCTTAAAAAGGGGAAGCCTTCTATTATCATATATAATGAATTAATATTTGAAACAGCAAAAAATCATTTTTTAGAAATAAAAGCAGATCTGAAAAACTATGAAGAACTTTCTTCCGGGTTTATTGAAAGGGTTGTGCTTTCAGGTTCAATAACAGTTGATGAATATATTTCATTCCATAAATACAGAACCAGCAGATTACTTGAGGAGGCAGAATTTACGCAAAGGCTTGCTGAAAATTTTGTAATACTTTCAGGTGCAGGCTTTGAAAAGGTGAGCGGTATTTACAGGTCTGTTTATATCAGAGGTGTGGCTTTGGTACGGGATATTTTAAAAATCGATCCTCTTCCATCTGAAATAAGGGGGAGGATGACCAGTAATACATTGAATGAATATTCGGAAATAAACCGTAATTTTAACAAGAGTGCCAGGCTTGTTGCTTCATTGCTGAGAAAAGATTATGGCAAATACACTGCAGCCCTTGAAGAGAAGGGAGTGCTGGAGAGAAAAAATGCCAAAGATCTGGAAAATAAAATTGGAGAAGAAGAGATTCGAATTTATGTGAGCTATGCATCTGACTGTGCAAAGATTTTATCGGAACTTGATTATACTGAAAAAGCATTAAATAATTATAGAGATAAGTATAACACGATTGAATCTGATCTTGAAAGAAATAATTTGAATGAGTATAATGAAATAATTTCTAAAGGGAGTTTAATTCCTGCTGTTAAAAATTTTGACCCTCTACTGGTAGAGAGGGAAATGATGATAAGGGAGCTTTTGTCAAGGGAGGGAGAGGATGCTCTGTCAAGTGCTGCTGCTGTGAATACTTTTTACAGACGTCAGGGCATAAGCATGGCTCATTATCCTTCTTTAGAGGAGCTGAAAGCTTTAAGAACAAACCTTAAGCTTTCAACTTCTGTGAGGGTTGCTGACTGGAACATGGATGGGAAAAATTTTCAAAGAGTTGACCTTAATGTTCTGGAGGTACTAAAAAAAAAGTTAAATAAACAGGCCTGGGATTCGGGTGAAGCTGAATCAGGAGGGGAATTGGTGAGCTTTTCCTCTTTAGAAAAAGGCAGATCTTTTTCAGCACTCATTCCTTTAGGGTGGCATAGGCGGAGCAGGGAATCCCTGGTTTTTGACAGCCCTGATAAAAAGGGAACAATTGAAATAATGGCTCTGAATAAAGGGGATGAGAATTTTGCCAGCTTTCCCGGACAGTGGCTGCATAATAAAGATTTTAATATGGTTCAACAGAGGTGGGGGAAAAAGGGTGAAAATGATTATCACTGGTCTGTGTCAAAGTTAAAAGGGAACAGGTTTGCTGAAGTTTATATGATACAAAAAAACGACTCTATCATTATTATTGCAGGTAAATCCTCAGATGAAAAGCAAAAATATTTAAGCAGTCATATTGCGAATGTGGTAGACTCGTTGAAGTAGTTTTTTAAGGATTTCTAAAAAATTCCTATTTCTGACCAGTTGCCTTTCAGGGTTTCCTGTGTAAGGGAATAATTTAATATTGATATAAATTCTTCACGGGGGATTTTCACTGCTCCCAGGTTTTCAAGATGGGCTGTGTAAACCTGGCAGTCTATTATGTCAAAATTGAGGCTGGCCAGTTTTTCTGCGAGTGCAATAAAAGCTGCCTTTGAGCTGTTTGGTTCTGTGTAAAACATTGATTCACCAAAAAAACACCTGCCAAGGGAAACACCATAAAGGCCGCCTGCAAGTTTTTCATCTTTCCATGCTTCAATAGAATGGGCATAGCCGAGTTTGTGAAGTTCAGTATATCCTTTTACTATATCATCCGTTATCCAGGTTTCTGATTCATGTTTTCTTGGATTTCTGCAAGCCTTTATAACCTGGTCAAAGGCCCTGTCTGCTGTAATTTTAAATGTGCCTTTGCGGATCTCCTGCTTCATTGATCTGGAAATTTTTACATCTTCAGGAAAAATAACAAAGCGAGGATCAGGAGACCACCATATTATGGGGTCTCCCTGTGAGTACCAGGGGAAAATCCCTTTTTCATAAGCAGCAATTAGCCTTGCTGGAGAAAGATCTCCTCCTATAGCAAGAATGCCATTTTTCTGTGCAAGTGAAACTGGTGGGAAAATATTTTCTTCATTAAGATAAAAAATAATCATACCCTGCTAGTTGTCAGCTATGCTTATTTTGATTTCATTATTTTCAATATCTGCAATAGCATAGCCTCCCTGTGTGAGCCTGCCAAAAAGCACCTCATCCACAAAAAAGCCTTTGAGTTTTTCCTGTATGAGGCGCATAATCTGCCTGGCTCCAAATTCCTTTGAATAGCCTTTTTGAGCCAGCCATTTTCTGCACTCTTCAGTAACTTCCAGAGTCACATTCTTTAGTTTAAGCTGTTCAGCAAAAATACTGATTTCCTTGCCCACAATGTTCAGAATTACCTCTTCACTGAGGTCATTAAAAGTTACTATTGAGTCAAGTCTGTTCCTGAATTCCGGAGAGAATATCCGGTCAACAGCGCTGTCAATAGCATCCTCTTTAATATGGCGTTCGTGGAAACCGGTTTGTCTTTTTCCTATTTCTCTTGCTCCTGCATTTGATGTCATTATTATAATTACATTCCGGAAATCTGCCTTTTTCCCTGTATTGTCAGTGAGTGTAGCATAATCCATCACCTGTAGAAGCGTGTTGAAAATATCAGAATGAGCTTTTTCAATTTCATCAAGGAGAAGAACAGCATGGGGCGTTTTTCTCACTGCTTCAGTAAGGAGTCCTCCTTCTTCGTATCCCACGTATCCTGGAGGTGCACCTATAAGCCTGGCAACAGTATGCTTCTCCTGATATTCACTCATGTCAAACCGGTGTATTTCCACACCCATGTTTAATGCAAGCTGACGTGCAAGCTCTGTTTTACCTACGCCTGTTGGTCCCACAAAAAGGAAAGATGCAATAGGTCTGTCCGGATTCCCAAAACCGGCTCTGCTTCTTTTAATTGCATCAACCACCATGGACACAGCATTGTCCTGTCCAAATATGGTGCTTTGGAGGTCAGAGGCCAGGTCTTTAAGCTTAACCTTTTCAGTTTTTGATACGCTTTTTGCAGGAAGCTTGGCTATGAGTGCAACAACCCTTTCCACATCTGCGGGCCTGATATCAATAATCTCACCTTCATCTGCCCTGTATATCCGTGCAAATGCACCTGCCTCATCAATTACATCAATGGCTTTGTCAGGTAAATGCCTGTCATTGATATATTTGGCTGAAAGCTCAGCTGCTGCTGCCAGGGATTCATCAGTATAGTTTACCTGGTGGTACTTTTCGTATCTTTGCCTTAAACCTTTAAGTATTTCAATGGTTTCATCAATGGTAGGTTCAGGGATTTCGATTTTCTGGAAGCGCCTTGAAAGGGCCCTGTCCTTGTCAAAATATTTTTTATATTCCTCATATGTAGTGGTACCTATACACTTAATCTCGCCTGATGTTAAAATAGGCTTGAGCATATTGGAGGCATCCAGGGAACCACCTGAAACAGCTCCTGCACCAACAACAGTATGTATTTCATCAATGAAAAGGATAACATCATTCAGCTTTTTGAGTTCCTGAACAATTTTTTTCATCCGATCTTCAAAATCACCCCTGAACTTTGTTCCAGCAAGCAGGGCTCCCATATCAAGGGAGTAAATTTTTAATCCCTTAAGTTTGTCCGGAACATTTTCATCAGCAATGCGCTGTGCAAGCCCTTCAGTAATGGCAGTTTTCCCTACTCCCGGGTCGCCCACATGTATGGGATTGTGTTTTGTTCTGCGTGCAAGAACCTGTATTGTACGTTCAAGAATATCCTCTCTTCCTATGAGAGGATCAATTTCATTGCGTTCTGCCTTTGCAGTGAGCTCTATAGTAAAGGCTTCAAGGAATTTTTTTCCTTTATCAGCCTCTTTTTTGTCTGCAGGATTATCAGCATATTCATCACTGTCGAATTTTTCATCAGGATAGGCTGAGACTTCGTGTGAAATATATTTGAGCAGCTCATAACGGGTTATGCCTTCAAGACCCATAAAATATGCTGCATAGGACTCCTCTTCATCAAGGATTGAAGCATAGACATCACCAAGGTCAAGTATATCCTTTTGGGCTGAAGCGGTGTGCCAGATTGCACGTTCCATAACATTCTGAAAACCTACAGATTGCTTTGGCTCATCACCTTCAATTTTTTCCATTTTTTTATCAAAGAAGTCTTCAATGGTAGTTTTAAGATTGTTAACATTGCCACCAAGAGCCTCTATTAAAACCTTTCCTTCATCAAAAAAAAGGGAAGCATACAGTATATGTTCAGGTGTCAGATATTCATGTTTTTTGGTTGTTGCTTCATTAAAAGCAGCCATAAGAACTTCATTTAAAACAGAATTAAGTTCCATAAATCTTTTTCTCCCAAAAATTTGTTATCAGGCTTTTTCATAGGAACTTCTCAAAGGGAATTTCCTTTCCTTTGCCATATGGTGTACCTGTTCAACCTTTGTTACAGCAACATCGTAAATATATACGCCACAAATGCCTATTCCTTTTTTATGCACATCAAGCATAATCCTGGTTGCCTGCGCAGCAGGCATGTGAAAAACTGTCATAAGCACTTCAACAACAAAATCCATTGTGCTATAATGGTCATTGTGGAGCAATACCCGGTACATGTCAGGTTCTTTAATTTTTTTGTCTAATCCCAGCCTAATATCGCCTTCGAAATAATCATCATTTGACGGCATTTAAAGAACCTCCATAGAATAAAAGAATATATATTTTAGAGAATTAAACAACCTTTATTTTCCCGTTTCGTGCAATTGCTTTAATAAGGAAAAATCCAAATATGGGCAAATCTTCCCCCATGATTATATATGTTCTTTTTATTATAAATGCACAGGCATACTGTTTCATGTCAAGACTTCTTATTATTCGAAAGATTGAACTAAATGTTTCCTCAAAAAAGACGTTAAAAAGTGCTGTAATAAAATTTTCTATTGATTCCATGTTTTCTGTATAAAATCTGTTAAAGAGGATTTTACGGTCATGATAAAGGTATTTCTCAGTAAATTTTTTTAAACCATAATCCCGGGAAAGGAGAAAGTTTACAACATCAAGAACTTTTCTTTTATTTATATCAACAGCAAGCGATTTTGGAAAAGAGAGGTAAACCTGAAACAGTGATTTGACCATGGCTTCAATCTCTTCATCGCTTTTGTTTTCCCAATCTTTGAGCCTTTCATGGTTGAAAATTCCGTTTATGATTGAATCAATTTTAGAGCCGTACTGCCTTCCAAAGGGGGACATTAAAAGTTTGTCTGAAAATTTTGATGTATGGCTGTTCTGGTTATCCTGGCTTAGATCAGGGAAATCATCAATATCATCTTCTCTGGAGTCTGATGCAGGCTTAAATCTGGAAATGTTTATTTCATTAAAATAATTCAGTACCTTTTGAATATCTGTGCTTATTTGAAAAAGTGAAAGCCTGGGTTCTCTTGTAAGAAGATTGAGATCCTGTTTTGATATATCATCTTCATTGAAAAAGTATTTCATGTATGTGCGGTCATCACGCCAGTCAGACCTGTTTTGGATTGTAAGATAGGCGTCATGTAATGATGCAGCAATATATCCGTGCTGGACTTTGTGTGATATAGTGACATTATTGATGCTTAAATCCCTGTATGTTTTTACATGTCCATGAAGCTCATTTATGGGAATAGCCAGGGTGGTATTGCTTTTATTCATATTCATGTTATACAATTGAACCTGGTTATTAAGCCTGTTTTCCAGAGTGTTTCGTATGCTTATATATGAAGAACTATCAGATGGATTGCTATTTTCCGGATAAATATTAGAGATATACTCCTCTTCAAGGTCGCGCTTCCCCTTTTGCGCTATATCATAAATTCTGGAAATAGCCTGCATTGTGCATAGAAGCTCAATAACAAGATTGGTCTGAGTGCTGTTCATTCCAAAATTATGGTTTATTATTCCTGAGAGTTTCCCTTCTGTAAGTATTTCAGCATAATCTGTGAGTTTATTGATGATTTTGCTGAAATTGTTGTAATCAACAAAGGGAGTGATTTTTTGTACTAATTCGTTAACTTTGCTGTTTATTACAAGATCTTCCATAAAAGCACATTACCCCTTATTGCCTGATTTTTTAAAAATATTTGAGAGTGTGTGATTTTAACCAGAATCTCTATTAAAAAGGAGATTTTAGTTTTAAATTTACATTGCGTATAAAAAGCTTAATGAATTGAGTAGTCTACTTCAAGTATAATTTTTCACAAAAAAGTAATAATTTAATGTTAACAGGGAAGGATTGGTAGGGAGGTTCTGTGGCCATTGGAACAGTAATTGCTTAAAAATCGGCGGTAAACCAAAAAGACTAATAGTTTTAACAGAATTGCGATAAATTCCTGAAAAAATTAATTGTTGACAGATAAGTTCATGTTTTTATGGTCTAATTATACTTCTATTGACTTTTAGGCAATCTTTGCCCACGTAGCTCAGTAGGTAGAGCATTTGCATGGTAAGCAAAAGGTCACCAGTTCGATTCTGGTCGTGGGCTAACTTGATTTATAGCTGAAATTAATCTTTTCCTGAAAAATGCAATAAAAATGCTTGACTGGAAGAGGTCGGATAATAGTTTGCTCTAGGTTTATTATATAAAATTACGGGGTAGTAGAGATGCGAGACGTGGTATTGCTAGTATGTCAGGAGTGTAAAAGAAAGAATTATTCTTTTACAAAGAACAAGAAGGGTCAATCAGGTAAACTTGAAGTTAAAAAATATTGCAAGTTTGACAGGAAACACACTGTTCATAAAGAAAGTAAGGCTTAGAGTTACCCCCAATTGGTCTCGAAAATAAAAAATTTAATAAACTTTGTTAAAGAAGCTAAGGAAGAGCTGCGTAAGGTCACCTGGCCTGACAGGGATGAGGTTACCAGCTTTACCATTGTTGTTGTAATTACAGTAATAATTATATCTATATTTCTCTGGTTTGTTGACACAGCCCTGATGAAGCTTATACAGATTGTGGTGGGCTGATATGGCGAAAAAATGGTATATAGTACATACTTATTCGGGTCATGAGAATAAGGTTAAGCTTACACTTGAGAAGAAAGTTGAAGCACTTGGGTTGTCAGATGAGATTGTTGATGTAAAGATCCCTACTGTTGAGGTTCATGAGGTTAAAGAAGGGAAAAAGAAAATCAGGCAGAAAAAGGTTTTCCCTGGATATGTGCTTGTGCGAATGGAGTTGAATGATCACACCTGGACTGTTGTAAGGGGCGTGCCCAGTGTTACAAATTTTGTAGGAGCTTTTGGTACTAATAAGCCTAAGCCTTTAAGCGATAGCGAAGTAGCTGCTTTATTTGACTCTCTTGGTGGAGCAGGGCAGAGAACAGGTGAAAAAACAACAATTACAGTAGATTTTGCCGTAAGTGAACATGTTAAGATTATTGACGGGCCATTTAATAATTTTACCGGAGTTGTTGAGGAAGTTTATCCTGATAAGGGACGTTTGAAGGTAAAGGTTGAAATATTTGGAAGGGCTACGCCGGTTGATCTTGATTTTCTTCAGGTGGGCAAAATATAAATTGTAATAATATAAGCTAATTAAATTCTGATAATTGATTCAGTAATATAGGATAATAATAATGGCACCTAAAAAGAAAAAAAAGATAGTTAATCAGATTAAGCTGCAGATAGTAGGTGGTCAGGCAAATCCTGCGCCTCCAGTTGGACCTGCTCTTGGACAGCATGGTCTTAATATAATGGAATTTTGCAAGGCTTTTAATGACAGAACAAAAGATCAGATGGGTACAGTAACACCTGTTGTTATCACAGTGTATGAGGACAGATCTTACACTTTTATAACAAAAACACCCCCTGCTTCAGTTCTTATAAGAAAAGCTATAAAGGTTGATAAGGGATCAAGTGAGCCTAATAAGGTTAAGGCTGGTAAGATTACCAGAAAGCAGCTTGAAGAGATAGCGCAGTTGAAGATGCCGGACCTGAATGCAAATGATATTCAGGCAGGAGCTAATATAATTGCAGGTACAGCAAAATCAATGGGGGTTGAGGTAGCTGGCTAGTCCTGGGGACAGTTAAGCTATTAAGGGTTTGTGAAATGAAAAGAGGAAAAAAAATAACTGCTGCAAGGGAAAAAGTAGATAAAACAATTCTATATAGTCCTGCTGATGCTGTAAAGCTTATGAAGGAGCTTAAGTCTGCTGCTTTTAATGAATCTGTTGATATGTCAATAAAAGTTGTTCATAAAAGTCTGCAGAATATAAGGGGTTCGTCTGTACTCCCTTCAGGAACAGGTAAAACCAAAAAGGTTCTTGTTATATGTAAAGGGGATAAGCAGAAGGAAGCTCTTGATGCAGGCGCTGATTATGTTGGAGCTGAAGATATAATTGAAAAGATTAAGGAAGGCTGGGTTGATTTTCAGGCTGTAGTTGCCACTCCTGATATGATGAAAGAGGTTGGTAAGCTGGGACCTGTTCTTGGTAGAAAGGGGCTAATGCCTAAGCCTAAGTCAGGAACAGTTACTGATAATGTAAAAGAGATAGTTAAGGAGCTTAAAGGCGGGCGTGTAGATTACAGGGCAGATAAAACCGGTGTAATTCACATGCTTATAGGCAATGTTTCTTTTGAGGATTCAGCTATTGTTGATAATATTAAAGCTTTTTTAAGTCAGATAATGAGAGATAAGCCGGCAGATGCCAAGGGTAATTTTATAAAATCGGTTTATATCAGTTCTTCAATGGGTCCTGGTATAAAAATCAATCATAAGGGGATTGAAAAATAATGTTAAAGCAATATAAAGTAGATGAAGTAAAAGATTTGGCTGAAAAGCTTGAAAAAAGGGGTAATTTTATTATAACAAATTATTCCGGAGTCAAGGTGAATGACCTTGCTGTATTAAGAAGACAGCTTACAGAAAAAAATGCTCAATATAAAGTTGTTAAAAATAATCTTTTTAAGAGAGCCCTTGAACAGAGCGGATATGAAAATATTGATGAATTTCTTAAGGGACCTGTTGCTATTGCTTTTGCCGGAGAAGAGGCAGGAGATGTGGCGAAAACCTTAAAAGAATTCGCAAAAACAAATGACAAGTTTTCATTTACTGCTGGTGTAATTGATAAGGTAGTATATGATGAAAGCCAGATAAAAAGAATAGCTGACCTTCCTTCAAAAGAAGTTCTGCTTTCTCAGACCATGTCTTTGATCAATGGCCCTGCTACAGGAATAGCTGTTGGTATGAATCAGATAATGGCATCTCTGGCTCGCGGCATAAATGCCGTTGCTGAGGCAAATAATAATTAATTTAGATTGATTATTTGAATATAAGTGGTTAGGATTTCTGTTCCAGAATTTGCAGTAAAAAGTTATGGATCAATGCCTGGCCCTTTATAGGTTTTACGGAAATAAACCGTTTAACTTGAAGAAATTCACTAAGTATAAAGGAGTAAAAGGAATGGCAAAATTAAGTATTGAAGAGTTGCTTGACGCAATAGGAAGTCTTACTTTAATAGAGGCTTCTGAACTGGTTAAAGCAATGGAAGAAAAATTTGGTATATCTGCTGCTGCACCTGTTGCTGTTGCTGCGGGACCTGCAGGTGGTGGAGCTGCTGAAGCTGCTGAAGAGCAGACTGAATTTGACGTAATTCTTACAGGTTTTGGTGATGCTAAAGTTGCAGTAATCAAAGAAGTAAGAGCTATAACAAGCCTTGGGCTTAAAGAAGCTAAAGAACTTGTTGAAGCAGGCGGAAAAACAGTTAAGGAAAAAGTATCAAAAGAAGAAGCTGCAGAGCTCAAGAAACAGCTTGAAGGTGCAGGCGCTACTGTTGAGATTAAGTAATTCTGTATTATAAAAGGTTATTTTGAATAACAGAAGATTTTTCTTCAAATTTTAATTAAAATATCAATAGGTTTGATCGTTTTGGTCAAGCCTATTGGTGTTAACAAAACTTATTTATTTTTGTACTCTGATTTTGGTATTATATGTTTATTACTATTTATATGTTCCACTTTAAATTCTTTTACTCGAGCTTTTCATCCTTAAGATATATTAAAAAATAAAGGTTAAGGTTTATACTTCAATGCAAGAATTAAAGAAAGTAGTCAATTTCGGTAAAATTAAATCTAAAATTGACCTTCCGAATTTAATAGAAATTCAGATTAAGTCATATGACTGGTTTCTTCAGTCAAAGGTTGCCAAGAAAAAACTTCAGGGACTGCAGGCGGTTTTTGAGGAAATTTTTCCAATAGAAAGCCCTCATGATGATGTTGTTCTTGAATTTGTCAATTATGATATAGGTGAGCCAAAGTATTCTGAATATGAATGTAAAGAAAGAGATGTAACCTATGCTTCTCCACTTAGAGCTACTATACGCCTTATCCGTAAGGATAGTATGGAGGTAAGGGAGCAGACGGTTTATATGGGTGACATCCCTATTATGACAGAAAGGGGTACTTTTATAATAAACGGTGCTGAACGGGTTGTAGTTAATCAGCTCCACAGATCGCCAGGTATCTTCTTTTTCTATGAAGAGGATGAACGGGCCTATAATTGCAGGATAATCCCGGATAGGGGTTCCTGGCTTGAGTTTGAAATGGACAATAAGGGTTTTCTTGTTGGCCGGATCGATAGAAAAAAGAAATTTCCAGTAACTCTTTTGATAAAGGCATTAGGCATTGAAACAAATGAAGAAATAGTGAAAATCTTTTATGATGTTTCAAAGGTTAAGCTTAAGGGTGAAGAGGATTATGAGTCTTTAAATGGAAGAAGGGTTGCTTCTGATGTTATAAGCAAATCAAGTGGTGAAGTTATAATTGAAGCAGCTGAAAGGATTAATATTGATACAATTGATCAGCTTAAAGAAGAAAAAGTTACTGAAGTTGAACTAATCGATTTTCCTAATAAAAAGGAAGATGCTTATTTGAGTACCACTTTTGCTGTGGAATCTGATTATATCAAGAAAAACCTTAAGGTTGATGAGGATCACGATTTTACCGCATCTGAGCTGGCTCTTTTAGCCCTTCATGCTGTTATGAGACCTGGTGAGCCTACAAATATAGAAAATGCCCAGGCTGAGCTTGACAGGCTTTTCTTTAATCCAAGGTCATATAGTCTTAGTTCTGTTGGACGCTATAAAATTAATAGCAAATTCGGTTTTGATGACCCTATAGAAATTTTAACAATAGATGATATTGTTCATACTGCAAAGTATATGCTTTATCTTATTGCTGAAGCTGATGGTTATGAGTATGAATTAACTACCAAGGGTGGTGATAAAGAAAAAAAATACGTTTACACTATTGTTGATGATATTGACCACCTTGGCAACAGGAGAGTAAGAACTGTTGGTGAGCTGATTATGAATCAGGTAAAAGTAGGCTTCCAGAGGATGGAGAGGGTTATAAGGGAGAGGATGACAATCCAGGATCTTGATCTTATTACACCCCAGGCTCTTATAAGTATAAAGCCTATTTCAGCTGTTATAAATGAGTTTTTCGGTTCAAGTCAACTTTCACAGTTTATGGATCAAACTAATCCGCTTGCTGAGCTTACTCATAAAAGAAGACTTAATGCACTTGGACCTGGCGGACTTTCCAGGGAGAGGGCCGGCTTTGAGGTTCGTGATGTGCATCCCACTCATTATGGGAGGATGTGCCCTATAGAAACTCCAGAGGGACCCAATATTGGTCTTATAGCTTCTTTGAGTACATTTGGAAGAATCAATGAATACGGGTTTCTTGAAACACCTTACAGGTATGTTGAAAAGGGGCATGTTACTGACAGGGTTGATTATCTCACTGCTAATGTTGAGGATAATTACTTCATAGCTCAGGCAAATGCTGAACTTGATGATAATGGGAATTTTGTAAAAAATCTGATTGCCTGTAGAAACAGGGGCAATTTTCCATATAAAAAGCCTAAAGAAATTCAGTATATGGACGTTTCACCAAACCAGGTGTTTTCCATATCAACAAGTTTAATTCCTTTTCTTGAGCATAATGATGCAAACAGGGCTCTTATGGGTTCCAATATGCAGCGTCAGGCTGTACCGCTTTTAACTGAGGAAGCTCCTCTTGTGGGAACAGGTGTGGAAACTCACGCAGCCTATGATTCAGGGGTTCTTTTAATAGCTAAAAGGGGCGGAGAGGTGATCTATGTTGATGGGAGCAAAGTAAAAGTAAAGCTCTCAAATGGTGAAATAGATGAATATATGCTTCAGAAGTTTAAAAGGACAAATCAGGGAACATGCTTTAATCAAAAGCCTGTTGTTGTATACGGACAAAAGATTAAGGCTGGTGATATAATAGCTGATGGACCATCTACTGATAATGGACGTTTGGCATTAGGGAAAAATATACTTGTTGCATTTATGCCATGGATGGGCTATAATTTTGAGGACGCCATTTTAATTTCTGAAAGGCTGGTTGAGGATGATATTTTTACATCTGTTCATATTGAGCAGTTTGAGGTTGATGCCAGGGAAACAAAACTTGGCCGTGAAGTAATTACCAGGGATATCCCCAATCTTAATGACAAGGCATTCAGGGATCTTGATGCTGATGGTGTTGTCAGGATTGGCGCCTATGTTGAACCGGATGATATTCTTGTTGGAAAGGTTACTCCAAAGGGTGAACAGGACTTAACTCCTGAATATAAACTCCTTTATTCCATATTTGGAGAAAAAGCCAGAGAGGTAAGGGATACATCATTACGGGTACCTAATGGCGTAGAAGGGATTGTAGTAGATGTAAAAAGATTTTCAAGAGAAAACGGTGATGAGCTTGCTCCTGGAGTTGAGGAGCTTGTAAAAGTATATATTGCAGATAAGAGAAAAATATCCACAGGCGATAAAATGGCAGGAAGGCATGGAAATAAAGGTGTTATTTCAAGGATATCTCCTGTATATGATATGCCCTTTATGCCTGATGGTACTCCTGTGGATATAGTTTTAAATCCTCTGGGTGTTCCCTCAAGGATGAACCTGGGCCAGCTTCTTGAAACAGAGCTGGGATGGGCTGCACACGAACTTGATATTCTTGTTGAAACACCTATATTTGATGGTGCAGAGGAACCGGATGTTATTGAGTATCTGAAAAAGGCAGGGCTTCCTGAAACATCCAAAACTGTCCTTTATGACGGCCGTACAGGAGAGGCCTTTGAAGGGGAGGTAATGGTTGGTTATGCATATATGCTTAAGCTTGCTCATATGGTTGATGATAAAATACATGCCAGATCAACAGGGCCATACTCACTTGTAACACAACAGCCTTTAGGCGGTAAGGCCCAATTTGGTGGACAGCGTCTTGGAGAGATGGAGGTATGGGCACTTGAGGCCTATGGTGCTGCTTATACACTTCAGGAGCTGCTTACAGTTAAATCAGATGATATGCTTGGAAGGGCCAGGATTTATGAAGCAATTGTCAAGGGGATAAATACAACATCTCCAGGCATACCTGAGTCTTTTAATGTTCTTATTCAGGAACTACGCGGTCTTGCTCTTGATGTGAGAATATATGATGAAAACGATACAGAGATAAGCCTTGCTGAATGGAGTGAAGGTTTTATAAAGCCAAAAAGAAGGATTCCTATAGGAACTCTGGAGAATGTTGATACAGAGTAAAGGATAATCTCTTTTACAGGGCTTAGGTTTTTAATATTAAAAAATAAAGGTTTAAGGAAGAATCATGAGGGACTTTAACGATTTCAGTTCTATTCAGATTAAGCTCGCTTCACCGGATATGATTAGGGAATGGTCTTATGGTGAAGTAAAAAAACCGGAAACAATAAATTACAGAACTCTCAAACCTGAAAGAGATGGTTTGTTCTGCGAAAAGATTTTCGGTACAACAAAAGAGTGGGAATGCTATTGCGGAAAATTTAAGTCTATAAGATATAAGGGCGTTGTCTGCGACAGATGCGGTGTTGAAGTGACACACTATAAAGTAAGAAGAGAAAGAGGCGGGCATATTGAACTTGCTGCTCCTGTTGCTCATATATGGTACTATAGATCTGTGCCTTCCCGCATGGGGCTGCTTCTTGACCTTACTGTTAATGCTTTGAAATCTGTACTTTATTATGAAAAGTATATTGTAATTGATCCAGGCAGTGCAGAAGCAGATGATATAAAAGCTGGTGATATTATTGATGAAGATACATACTATGATCTTTATGAAAAATATGGAGATGATTTTGTTGCTTCAATGGGAGCAGAGGCTATAAAAGATATGCTCATGAATATTGACCTTGATGAACAATCCAGGGATTTAAGAGCAGAGATAGACAGCAAATCAGCCAGAGATGCTAAAATTGATAAAAAAATGATCAGGCGTCTTGAAATAATAGAATCTTTTAAAGAATCAGGTAATAGGCCTGAATGGATGATTCTTGATGTAGTGCCTGTGATCCCTCCTGAGTTAAGGCCTATGGTACAGTTAGATGGAGGAAGATTTGCCACATCTGACCTTAATGATCTTTATAGAAGGGTAATTAATAGAAACAACAGGCTTAAAAGACTCCTCATGCTTCGTGCGCCTGAAATTATAGTAAGAAATGAAAAGCGAATGCTTCAGGAAGCTGTTGACGCACTCTTTGATAATAGCAGAAGAAAGAGGGCTGTTAAAGGGAAAGGAAATCGTCCCCTTAAATCACTAAGTGATATGCTCAAAGGAAAACAGGGACGCTTTAGACAGAATCTGCTCGGAAAGAGGGTGGATTATTCCGGTCGTTCAGTAATTGTTGTAGGACCTGAATTAAAGCTTCATCAGTGCGGTTTGCCTAAAAAAATGGCAATTGAGCTTTTTAAGCCTTTTATAATGAAGAGGCTTGTGGATAAGGATTTTGTGCAAAATATAAAATCAGCCAAAAAAATGGTGGAAGCAGAAAAAGACGAGGTATGGGAAGTGCTTGAAGAGGTTATAAGCGAGCACCCTGTTCTTCTTAATCGTGCTCCTACTCTTCACAGGCTGGGCATACAGGCTTTTGAACCTGTGCTTGTGGAAGGAAAGGCTATAAAGCTTCACCCGCTGGTGTGTCATGCCTATAATGCTGACTTTGACGGTGATCAGATGGCAGTACACGTGCCTCTTTCACCCAGGGCTCAGCTTGAGTGTTGGGCACTGATGCTTTCAACAAACAATCTTCTTTCACCTGCTAATGGCCATCCTGTGGTTTCTCCATCTCAGGATATTGTGCTTGGTATTTATTATTTAACAGATTTGATTCTGGGAAGTAAGGGTGAAAATAAGTTTTTTGATACGCTTCCGGATGTTTTACGTGCAATAGACCATGATCAGATAAAATACAGAACTAAAATCAAGTTCTGGATGAATGATGACTGGATTGAAACAACAGCAGGAAGGCTGATTTTTAATGATATACTCCCTGAGTCCTATCCTTTTATTAACTCTGTTGTAACGGATAAGACTATTTCAGGAATTATTGCAGATGTATTTAAGAAGTATGGGCCTAATGTTACAGTAAAGATGCTTGATGATATTAAAGATATGGGTTATTATTTTTCTACTCGCTTTGCGCCTACTATTTCCATGTCTGATATTATCATACCAGCAGAAAAGAAGGAAATTATTGCCTTTGAGGATAAAAAAGTAGAAGGTATTGAAAATGAATATAGAAACGGTTATATAACAGATGAAGAAAGGTATAACCGTGTTATTAACCTCTGGACTGAAGCAAATGAAAAAATTGCAGATGTAATGTTCAAGGGATTTGAAAGCGAACATGCAGGACATAATCCTGTTTATATTATGGCTGTATCAGGTGCAAGGGGTAGTAAGCAGCAGATAAGGCAGCTTGCAGGCATGAGGGGCCTTATGGCCAAGCCGAGTGGTGAAATTATTGAGGTTCCTATTCGCGCCAATTTTAAAGAAGGATTAAATGTTCTTGAATATTTTATCTCAACAAATGGTGCAAGAAAGGGTTTAGCTGATACTGCTCTTAAAACTGCTGATGCCGGTTATTTGACAAGACGTCTTGTGGATATTGCTCAGGATGTGGTAATAAATGAAATTGATTGCGGTACAACTGTTGGAATTGATATTTATGCAATTAAAGAGGGTGATACAGTAATAGATTCCTTAGGCTCCAGAGTGCTTGGAAGAGCCCTTCTTTATGATCTGATACATCCTGTTACAAATGAAATCCTTGCAAAAGCTGATGAGGTGATTGATGAGGATATTGCTGATATAATAGATGAAATTGAAATAGATTCCATTGAAATACGTTCAGTACTTACATGTGAGTCAAGACACGGTGTATGTGCAAAATGTTATGGAAGAAATCTTGCTTCAGCCAGACCAGTAGAAATAGGGGAAGCTGTGGGAATTATTGCTGCACAATCAATTGGACAGCCTGGAACACAGCTTACAATGCGTACTTTCCATATTGGCGGGGTAGCATCTACAGCTGTTGAAGAGAGTGAAATTAAATTAACCTATCCTGTTTTTATTAAGGATATTACATCTAAAATGATCCAGACTGAAGGGGATAAAATCATTACAGTAAGAAGGGGATATCTTATTGTTCAAAGAATTATTGCTGATATTGATATTAAGGCCAAGTCGGAGCTTGCTGTTAATGATGGTGAAAAGGTTTATGCAGGCAAGGTATTTGGCACATCCCAGGCTGGAGAGGAATATAAGGCTTCCAATACCGGATTTCTTAAAATAGAAAAGAAAAAAGCCTATATTCTTGGTGATCCCTATTCTATTCCTATTAATGTAGGAACAGAGATAGTTGGTGATTTGGAGTTTGATAAAAAGAAAGGAACTTATGAACCTGTTCAAAGGCCATATGCTTCAAATGAAATAATTGCACAGTTTGATCCATGGTTTGAGCCTATTCTTACTGAAATAACAGGAAGGGTGGAATTTGTTGATGTTGAATTGAATAAAAGTTTAATTGAGGAAGTAGATCTGGTTTCCGGGGTTAAAAAACGGGTAATTGTTGAGTATAAAACCGAAAAGCTTCAGCCAAGCGTTAATATTTACGGAACAGGATCTGAGCCTATTATCTATCTTTTGCCAAAGGGTGCTAACCTTATGGTTCATGATGGGGATACTGTTAATGCAGGTGTTGTTCTTGCTAAAATACCAAGGGGTGCTGAAAAGACCAAGGATATTACAGGTGGTCTGCCCAGGGTTGCCGAACTCTTTGAAGCGCGCACACCCAGGGATGCTGCAACCCTTTCAGCTATAGACGGACATGTTACAATTGGCGACACTGTTAAGAATAAAAGAAAGATAATTGTTACTTCTGAGGATGAAACAGTTAAGGAATATTCAATTCCTGTTTCAAAATTCCTGCGTGTTCAGGATAAAGACTGGATTGCCAAGGGTGAGAAAATTGATGATGGTTCTGTAGATCCACATGAAATTCTTAAAATTAAAGGACCCAGAGAACTTCAAAAGTTTCTTGTTAATGAAGTGCAGGCTGTTTACAGGCTGCAGGGTGTTGCAATCAATGACAAGCACATTGAAGTTATTGTAAGACAAATGCTAAGAAAGGTAAGGTTAACTGATCAGGGTGATTCAAACTTTGTAATTGAACAGGTTGTTGATAAGTTCGATTTTATTGAAGAGAATGACAGGGTGCTTTCTGAGGGGGGTAAACCTGCTTCAGCAATGCCCGTCCTTATGGGTATTACAAAGGCAGCTCTTAATACTGAGTCCTTTATATCAGCTGCATCTTTTCAGGAAACTACACGTGTTCTTACAGATGCAGCAATAAAAGGAAAGGTTGATCACTTACGCGGATTAAAGGAGAATGTAATTATTGGACACCTTATACCCGCAGGTACAGGGGCCAGAATTTACGAAAATATTGATATTTATCAGGAAGTAGAGGGAGACCTTGATGGAGCAGCTGCAGGAGCTGAGGAAGCTGTCCAGGTTGTTGATCTTTCAGAAGAGGCAGCTGTTGATATGAAAAATATTGAAAATGGAATTGAAAACTGATTTGATTCTAATATTTGCTTGACAAAAACAGGCCTGAATTAAGGATAAAATAAATTATGCATGTGAAGTTTTTTCAAAGTAAATTTGAAGATATTATAAAAATTTTAGGATATGAAGTAAGGGGTTCAAATGCCAACAATTAATCAGTTAATAAGAAAGGGGCGGGATCATAAATCTAAAAGTTCCAAGTCTCCAGCATTAAAGGAGTGTCCTCAAAAAAGAGGAGTTTGCACAAGGGTTATGACCTTTACTCCTAAAAAACCTAACTCTGCTTTAAGAAAAGTAGCAAGGGTAAGGCTTACAAACGGCATAGAAGTAACAGCATATATATCAGGTATTGGCCACAACTTGCAGGAGCACTCAGCAGTTCTTATTCGCGGAGGGAGAGTAAAGGACCTTCCTGGTGTGAGGTATCATATTGTCAGGGGTACCCTGGATTCACTTGGCGTAGCCAATAGGAAAAAGAGCCGTTCCAAGTATGGAGCCAAAAGGCCAAAAGCTTAAGCTGTAAAATTTAATAATTGAACTTTTAAAGAGGATATATTTATGCGCAGAAGGAGACCTGTAAAAAGGGAAGTATTGCCAGACCCTAAATTTGGAAGTAAACTGGTATCAAAGTTTGTAAGCTGTATGATGCTTGAAGGCAAAAAAGGTGTTTCAGAAACAATTTTTTATAAGGCAATGGAAATAATTGAACAAAAATCTCAAAAGGATCCTGTTGAGGTGTTTATTCAGAGTCTGGAAAATGCAAAGCCCCTTGTTGAGGTAAAATCAAGACGGGTTGGTGGAGCTACATATCAGGTTCCTATTGAAGTAAGACCCGAAAGACGGCAGGCCCTTGGTATCAGGTGGATAATAAATTATTCAAGAAACAGATCTGAAAAAACCATGTATGAGCGTCTGGCAGGAGAGCTTATGGATGCATATAACAATACAGGTGCAACTATAAAGAAAAAGGAAGAGACTCATAAAATGGCAGAGGCAAACAAGGCTTTCGCACATTATAAGTGGTAATATTTAACATAAGTTTTTTGTCTGCCAAATACCAGGGTTACGCCTGGTATTTGGTGTTTTATCAGTATAGTAAAATCATTAATAAGGCTATAGGATGTCGAGAAAATTACCAATAGGGAGAACCAGAAACATAGGGATTATGGCGCATATAGACGCTGGTAAAACAACCCTTACTGAAAGAATTCTTTATTATACCGGGAAAACCCATAAAATGGGTGAGGTTCATGATGGCAATGCTGAAATGGACTGGATGGTACAGGAAAAGGAGCGCGGTATTTCAATAACTGCAGCTGCAACAACCTGTGTGTGGAATAATACAATAATAAATATTATTGATACTCCCGGACATGTGGATTTTACAATTGAAGTTGAAAGAAGTTTAAGGGTTCTCGATTCTGCTATTGCTGTTTTTGATGGTGTTGCTGGTGTTGAGCCTCAGAGTGAAACTGTATGGCGTCAGGCCAATAAATATAAGGTTCCCCGTATCTGTTTTATAAATAAGATGGATAGAGTTGGGGCGCATTACAGTCGTTGCATTGAGATGATAAGGGATCGTTTATTTGCCGAGCCTCTCCCTCTCCATCTGCCTGTTGGCGTTGAATCAAGTTTTAAGGGTGTTGTTGATCTTGTTCAGATGAAAACGCTGCTTTGGGATGATATTGATGGAAAGGAATTTATAACTTCAGAAATTCCTCAGGAATATGCTGATAAGGCAGCAGAGATGAGAGAGCAGCTTATAGAAAAGCTCTCTGACTGTGATGATCTGATCATGGAAAAATTTTTAGAAGGCCAGGAACCTGAAGAATCTGAAATAAAAGAGGCCATAAGAAAAGGCGTAATTGCAAACAGGATTTTCCCTGTATTGTGCGGGTCTGCACTTAAGAATAAAGGGGTGCAGGCTGTTCTTAATGCTGTTGTTGATTATCTGGCATCTCCAAAGGATATCCCTGCTGTTGAAGGACATGATATTCATGAAGCAGAAAAAACCATTCTGCGTCAGGCTGATGATAAGGAGCCTTTTTGTGCGCTATTGTTTAAGATAATGACTGACCACCATGTGGGTAAGCTTTCATATATGCGGGTTTATTCCGGGACTGGAAAGGCAGGGGATCAGTTTCTCAATGCCAGTACTGGTAAAAAGGAAAGAATAAACAGGTTTTTAAAGATGCATGCCAATCACAGGGAAGAGGTTGAAGCTGTGTACACTGGAGAGATTATTGCTGCAGTGGGCCTTAAAAGTGGAAGAACAGGCGATACCATGTGCGCACCTGATTCACCGATTCTTCTTGAAAAAATTGATTTTCCTGAACCTGTAATATCGGTTGCAATAGAGCTCAAGTCCAAAGCTGATGAGGAGAAGCTTAATATTGCACTTTCTCGTCTTATTGACGAGGACCCCACTTTCAGGTCAAATGTAAGTCCTGATACAGGGCAGCTGATAATATCAGGAATGGGGGAGCTTCATCTTGATATAATAGTAGACCGTTTGCTCAGGGAGTTTAATACTCCTGCTAATGTAGGCAAGCCCCAGGTGACTTATAAGGAAACAGTTACATCTGAAGCTGTTGCAGAGGAGTCTTATGAAAAGCAGATAGGCGGCAAGGATAACTATGGCCATGTTAAAATATCTGTTGCTCCTGCTGGAAGGGGAAAGGGGCTTGTTTTTGTTAACAGGTTAACAGAATCGGATTTACCAGTTCATTTTATAAAGGAAATTGAAGCCGGTTTTTCGGATTCCATGCAGGGAGGGGTACTTGCTGGCTATAAGATGGAAGATGTTGAGGTTTCATTGCTCAAGGCAGATTATAATGAATTGAAATCAACAGAAATGGGCTATAGGATTGCAGCAAATATGGCTTTTAAAGAAGCTTCAAAAAAGGCTGCACCAACCTTAATGGAGCCTATAATGAAGCTTGAGATTGTTTGTCCAGATGAGTACACTGGTGATATAATAAGCGATTTAAACTCAAGAAGGGGCAAAATTGAGAATATTGATTTTAGAGGGGATTTAAAAGTAGTTGATGCTCTTATACCGCTTTCAGAGACTTTTGGCTATGCAACTGCTATAAGATCAATGAGTCAGGGCAGGGCTACGCAGAATCTTCAGTATTCTCATTATGAGAATGTCCCGGAAAGCGTAATGAACAGGATAATTGGGCGAATAAGCGGATTAATTTATTAGAAAAAAGATTTTTTGTTTTACAAAATAAAGCAATGTTTTAGATTCTGTCCATTAGTAATAAAATGAGATTTCTATTGAAATATCTCTTTTTTGTTGAAAAGCAGGGTAGTTTTAAATATTTTTAAGATTACAGGCTGTTTTTGATTAATTTGCTTGACAGAATAACAAGTTTTTTTTTATTTCAAAAACTTGCTTTCTAAAAAGTTGCGGGTGTCGTATGTAAATGCAATGCAATTTTTTTGTTGCATGATTTATTTGATATAAAGTAATTATATGAAAACATTAAAATAGGTAAGGAGAATTCTAATGGCAAAGTCAAAATTTGAAAGGACTAAACCGCATATTAACGTGGGAACTATAGGTCATATTGACCACGGTAAAACTACTTTGACAACAGCGATAACAAAGGTATTTCATACAGCTTACGGAACAGGTAAGTCTATGAACTTTGATGAAATTGATAATGCACCTGAGGAAAAACAGAGAGGTATAACAATTGCTACTTCTCATCAGGAATATGAAACTCCAAACAGGCACTATGCTCACGTTGACTGTCCAGGACACGCTGACTACATCAAGAATATGATTACTGGTGCTGCGCAGATGGATGCAGCAATTCTTGTAGTTGCTTCAACTGACGGAGCAATGCCTCAAACAAGAGAGCACGTTCTTCTTGCTCACCAGGTAAACGTTCCTCAGATTCTTGTTTTTCTCAACAAAGTTGATATGCTTGACCTTGCAGATAGAGCAGAAATGGTAGAGCTCGTTGAAATGGAAATAAGAGAGCTTCTTTCCAATAATGACTTTCCAGGAGATGATGTACCTGTTATAGCTGGTTCAGCTCTTAAAGCTCTTGAAGCAGCAGATGCAGGAAATAAGGATGATGAATGGTTTCAGTCAGTTATCAAGCTTGGTGAAGCCCTTGATGCATATGTTGCAGAGCCACAGCGTGCAACAGATAAGCCTTTTCTTATGCCAATAGAGGACGTGTTTTCTATTACAGGAAGGGGAACTGTTGTTACTGGCAGGATTGAAAGGGGTGTTGTAAAAACTGGTGAAGAGGTTGAAATAATAGGTTTTACTGAAACAAGAAAATCTGTCTGCACCGGTGTTGAAATGTTTAGAAAAATTCTAGACGAAGGTAGAGCAGGTGATAATGTCGGCTGTCTTCTTAGAGGTGTAGCTAAAGAGGAGGTTGAAAGAGGTCAGGTTCTTGCCAAGCCGGGTTCTATCAAGCCGCACACCAAGTTTTCAGGAAGGGTTTATATTCTGAAAAAAGAAGAAGGTGGAAGACACACCCCATTCTTCTCTAACTATAGACCACAGTTCTATATGAGAACAACTGATGTAACAGGAACAATCGAGCTTCCAGCAGGCGTTGAAATGGTTATGCCTGGTGATGATATAGAGATGATTGTTACTCTTATCACCCCTGTTGCTCTGGAGGAAGAGCTTAGATTTGCAATTCGTGAAGGTGGAAGAACAGTTGGAGCTGGCGTACTTGTAAAGGTTCTTGAATAAATTAGATTGATATAAATCAGATAATTGTCAGGCATTAAAACCTGACAATTGTTATCTAAATAATGCGTAAGGTGAAAAGAAGTGGCAAAGCTAACAGGACAGCGAATAAGGGTAAAGTTGAGATCGTATGACACAAAACTACTGGATCAGTCAGCTGAAAAAATTGTAAGCACAACTAATCGCAGTGGTGCGAAAATAGCAGGACCGATCCCACTTCCAACTAAAATTGAGAAATTTTGTGTTTTAAGATCACCGCATGTTAATAAAACAGCAAGGGAACAGTTTGAGATTAGAACTCATAAAAGGTTGATTGATATTATTGACCCGAATTCTGATACAGTAGAAGCTTTGATGAAGCTTGAACTGCCAGCCGGTGTTTCCGTAGATATTAAGTCCTAAGCTATAGATATTTTTGGAAAAATTGAAAGAAGATCCTGAACGCTGGAGGATCTTTATAGCGATCTGTGTAAGAAAGAATTAATTACGATGAGTAGGTTAAGGTGATGAAAAAGGCACTATTGGGTAGAAAAATAGGTATGACGCAGTTTACAAAAGAGGATGGTACAGTTGTGCCTGTAACAGCCTGTGAATTGGGTCCTTGTGTAGTGATACAGAAAAAAAATATTGAAAAAGATGGGTATAGTGCTTTGAAGCTCGGGTTTTGTGACCAGAAGGAAAAAAGAGTTACAAAGCCTATTGCAGAAGATCTGAAAAAGAAAAATATTACCCCTAAGAGATATATGGCAGAAGTTGAAGAGTTTGATACTTCGATTGAGGTTGGGGCTCACCTGGACTGTAGTATCTTTCAGGAAGATGATATAGTTCATGTAACAGGAATTTCCAAGGGCCATGGTTTTTCCGGTGTCATAAAGAGACACGGTTTTGGCGGTGGTCGTACAACACACGGGTCACATTTTCATCGTGCACCAGGTTCAGTTGGAGCATGTGCAGATCCCGGCGAAATCTGGAAGGGAAAAAAAATGCCAGGTCGTTTTGGAAATCAAAAGGTTACTGTGAAAAATCTGAAAATAGTTAAAGTACTTTTGGATAAAAACATTGTTTTAATATCTGGAGCTATTCCCGGAAGAAAACACTCCCTGATAAAAGTGACTGGAAAGTAGAGGATTGTGATGAAGGTAGACAAATATTCTATAGATGGAACTAAAATCGGGGAAGTAGAACTTTCTGATGAAATTTTTGGTTCTGAAATAAATGATGTGCTTGTTTATGAGTATGTCAAGGCGGCAAACGCTAATTTAAGGCAGGGCACTCATTCTGCTAAAGAGCGTGCTGAGGTAAGAGGCGGGGGTGTAAAACCCTGGAGACAAAAAGGAACAGGAAGGGCAAGAGCCGGTACTATTAGATCTCCAATATGGAGAGGAGGTGGTACTATATTTGCTCCAAGTCCACGTGATTATTCAATACAGCTTCCTAAGAAAATTAAAAGAGCGGCTTTTATTTCCATTCTTTCGATTAAAGCAAAAGAAGGCGCGATTAAAGTGGTAGAAGATTTTACAATAAGCGGGAAGTCAAAGGAGATAGCCAATATAGGAAAGGCACTTTCTGTAACAAAGGCTGTAATTGTTTCAGGTAAGGCTGATGGAGAAGATTTATTACTAAAGCGAGCTATAAGGAATCTGCCCTGGTTCAGGTACAACAATGTTGCCAGAATGTCAGGAAGAGATATTTTTTATTCTAAAGAGCTGATAATTACAGAGAGTGCAGTGAATCAGATAAATGAAAAATTTACCAGGGTGAAGTAAAATGAATTCGAATGATATAATTATCAGACCTATTATTTCAGAGAAAACAACTGGACTAATGGAAGAGAATAAATATGTTTTTGAGGTGTCCAGAAAAGCTAATAAGCACATGGTAAAAAAGGCGATTAAGGATCTTTTTGAAATAGATGCTGAAAAAGTAAACATAATGAACGTCAGAGGTAAAAACAGAAGGCTTAGGTTTCATGTTGGTAAAAGAGCTGCCTGGAAAAAAGCTATTGTTACACTAACTGTCGGTCAGAAAATTGAAATCTTTGATGGGCAATAGCTCACAAGTTATTCCAAGAAGGTAATATAAAATGGGTATAAAAAAATACAGACCAGCAACGTCAACTCTCAGGTACAAAACAGTACTTGATAAAGCTGAAATTACTACAGAAGCACCCTATAAACCCCTCACTGTAGGGAAAACAGGTGATTCAGGGAGGGGCTTCAAAGGTCAGATTTCAGTTAGAAGAAGAGGCGGTGGTCATAAAAGAAAATTGCGTATTATTGATTTTAAGCGAGACAAGTTTGGTATTCCAGGGAAAGTACAGACTCTTGAGTATGATCCTAATAGATCTGCAAATATTGCTCTTGTAAGCTATGTGGATGGCGAAAAAAGATATATAATCGCTCCCAGTTCAATTAAAGTTGGTGACAAAATTGAATCAGGTGAAAAAGTGGAGATCAAGGCAGGGAATGCACTTCCTCTAAAAAACATACCCCTGGGTTCAAGCATATATAACATTGAGCTGCATAAAGGTAAGGGTGGACAACTTGTAAGGTCTGCTGGTACATCCGCTGTGCTTGCTGCTAAAGAGGGTGATTACTGTCTTGTTAAGCTTCCTTCAGGGGAAATAAGAAAAATACATAAAGAGTGTTATTCAACAATTGGTGAAGTAGGGAATAAGGATCACGGTAATTTAACAATTGGTAAGGCAGGTCGTTCCAGGTGGATGAATAAGCGTCCAAAAGTAAGGGGAGTTGCAATGAACCCTGTAGACCACCCTCTTGGTGGAGGGGAAGGTAAATCTGCAGGTGGTCGCCATCCTGTTTCACCCACAGGTGTACCAAGCAAGGGTTATAAAACCAGGAAAAAACATAAGTATAGTGATAAATATATTATAACAAGAAGGAAGGGCTAGTATGGCAAGATCGGTTAAAAAAGGACCATATATAGATCCCAAGCTATTTAAAAAAATTGAAGGGATGAATCTAAGTAACAGCAAAAAGGCTGTTAAAACCTGGTCAAGAAGGTCTACTGTTTTTCCTGAAATGATAGGTCATACGCTTATGGTTCATAATGGAAAAACTTTTATACCTGTTTATGTTACAGAAAATATGATAGGACATAAACTGGGCGAGTTTTCTCCAACAAGGACATACAGGGGCCACACAAGCAAAGATGATCGAGTGGCAAAGAAGAAAAATTAAAGAGGAATAATAATGGAAGCATCAGCCATATCCAAATATAACAGAATCTCAGCATCAAAAGTAAGGCTTGTTACAAATGAGATAAAGGGATACTCCCTTCCTGAAGCCATTGATGTACTGAAGTTTATGCCTAAAAAAGGGGCGAAGCTAGTTCTTAAAACCCTGTATTCTGCAGGCGCTAATGCAAAATATCATAATCCTGATATAATTGAAGAAGCATTATTTATAAAAAAAATAGCGGTTGATGAAGGTCCCACTCTTAAAAGATTTATGCCCAGGGCAAGAGGGCGTGCCGGAAGAATTAAAAAAAGAACAAGCACTATTACAGTAATATTGTCTGATGAAAATTAATTGAGGAATAAAGGGAATAGCAGATGGGTCAAAAGGTAAATCCAGTAGGAATAAGATTAAAAATTAACCGCACTTGGGATTCAATCTGGTACGGTGAAAAAAAAGAATATTCCAGGAATATTCATGAGGATCTTAAAATCAAAAACTATATTGAAAAAGAGAAAAAGAGCGCTGGTATAGCCAGAGTTAGTATTGAAAGATTCCCTGATAGAGTGAATGTAAATATCAATGCCGCAAGACCCGGCGTACTTATAGGAAAAAAAGGAGCTGATATAGAAGAATTAAAGAATCAGCTTCAGAAAATTGCTACAAAAACTGTATATATAAATATTATAGAAGTTAAAAAGCCTGAAAGAAATTCAAAATTGATAGCTGAGCAGATAGCTGCTCAAGTAGAAAACAGGTTCCCATATAGAAGAGCTGTTAAACAGGCAATAACAAATGCAATGAGAAGCGGAACTTTAGGTATTAAAGTTATTATATCAGGCAGGCTTAATAATGCGGAAATGGCTCGTACAGAAATTTATAAAGATGGGCGTGTACCCCTTCATACTTTAAGAGCAGATATTGATTACGGTTTTGCGGAATCTCTTACAACTTTTGGACTGATAGGCGTTAAGGTGTGGCTTTATAATGGGGACGTTCTTTCAAAAGATCAGA
>CAZYPA010000024.1:0-29084 GCA_964649175.1 uncultured Leptospirales bacterium
CAAAAACAGCTGTTACCAGAAAATTCCGAACCCTTGGTCCTGCTCCTGCAAAACCTAAAACAGGCAAAAGAAACGCAAAGAGCAGAGGAAGAGTTATTATTATTGCAGGAATATGTTTACTCATTATCTTCCACACCCTTAAGTTTTCTTATATCCAGGGTTCCATTTGCCCTGTATGTTAAAACAGCCATGGTTAATATCAGGGCTGTAGTTGCAAAACCTATTACAATATTGGTGAGAATAAGAGCCTGTGGTGCAGGGAGCACCATTTTAAGTTTACCCAAAGCAGGAGCTGAAGTAAAAATTGGTGCAGTTGCATCAGGCCTGTATGCAAGGGTTATAAAAAAAAGGTTAACAGCACTTGAAACAATATTAAGACATATAACAATTTTTATAAGATTGCGCTTATATAAAACTCCTGCAAATCCTATAAAAAGGAGTACAACAACTGTGACATATAAAGTAATATCAGACACCTCTTTCCTCCCTGCTCTTCTCAGCCCTGCCCTGATAAAGGGCTCTGTTCAAAAATATAAGTATAATGCTTATTCCGCTAAAAACTTCAATACCCACAGCAATGCTTAAAAGGGGAAGAATTCCTGCAGAATTCAAATACCCCGGATTAGGTCCCATTTCAATAACACGCCCAAAAATCATGGGATCCCCATTAGCAAGAAAATTCATAAGAAAAGAAGCCCCAAGCCCTGCAAAGCCAAGGCCTATAAAAAGGGTTAGTCCAACAGTTTCAAAATAGGCAAAAATTTTATATGCTTTTTCAAAATTTTTTGTCATATATGAACTCACAATGAGGAGTGCAGTGCCTGTACCAAGCACAGCACCACCCTGAAAACCCCCTCCTGGTGAAAGATGGCCATGCAAAACCAGATATACGCCAAAGATCATAATTATAGGATAAAGGATAAAAGCTCCTGTTGTTATAATTCTTGTTCTGTTAAGAGGAAAACCATCATCCCCCAGAAGATTAGTATTTGGTGCTATTCCATAACCGCTTATGAACAAAAGAAGCATGGCAACTGCTGTAACAACAATATAAAGAACTGTAGCTTCACCCAGTGTATCAAAACCCCTGTAATCAAACACAACTGAGGTTACAATATTATTGGAACCTGTTTCACGCTGCCCATTTCTAAGAAAATAATCATCCATGGTTAAAACATTATTAACATCTGTAACCTGGCTGGATCTGTCCTTAAAAACATCATCACTTCCAGCAGGTTCCCCAACAGGGTGCAGCCTTATAACAGCCATAAAAAGAAACCCTGTAATAAGTATAAGGGAAAGAAAGCTGCCTAATCTCATCATTCCTCTCTCCTTCTTGTCATTCTTATTGCTATTACAAAAATACAAACAGTGAGTGCTGCCCCTATTGCAGCTTCAGCAATTGCCACATCAGGAGCATCAAGTATATAAAAAAGAACTGTCATTACAAGGCCAAACACGGAAAAGCTTATAATGCTCGCAAGCAGATCCCGTAAAAAAAAACTTATAAGCGCAGAAAGCACTAGTACTATTGATAAAATAATAAAAATTATAGATAATGACATAAACCCTACCCTGTTAAATATCCTTTATTATTCCGATTTCTCCTGGTTTACCTGAGCAGAAACTTTATCTGTTTTTTTAAATCTTTCAGAAAACTGATCTACCTTAGCCCCATAGGGCTTAACCCCTGAAAGCATTGCAGCCCTTCCTATAGCATGTGCGCTGATTGGATTTGTAAAAATTACTACAAAAAGGGCAGCCAGGGAATGTAAAATTATTACAAGGCTTGTTTCTTCATACTGAAAAATATTCATTACTACTACACCCCCAACAATAAAGATGCAGCCAAAGGTTGTTGTTTTTGTAGCAGCATGAAGCCTTGTATAAACGTCAGGGAACCTGAGAAGACCCAATACTCCCAAAGCATTAACAAAAATTCCTATGGAAAGAAACACATAAACCACGATTTCAAGTTTAGCCATTTATTTATTCCTCTCTTCCCTGAGATACCTTGCAATGAATATTGTACCCACAAAGGATAAAAGACCATAAATAATGGCAATATCAATGTACAAAGCCTTGCGAAAAGCAGCACCAAGGGCAACAAGTAAAGTAACAATCAAGGTATTGATTGTATCAAGGGCCACTATTCTTTCAGGAATATTTTTACTAAAAACCATTCTTAATAAAGTAAGTAGAACAAAAACACATATAATTAATGAAATAACAAAAAGGTATCGTGTCATATGATCCTGCATTAGTTATAAATTTTCTTGAGCCAGTAATGAACAAATGGGGCTACTTCTTTAGGTTCAAAGGGTTCCCCTGCTCCCTTTTTCCAGGAAAGGCAGTGTATATAAAAAGAATTATCCTTTTCATCCATTTCCAGAGTAAGAGTTCCTGGTGAAAGAGTGATTGAATTAGCAAGGAAATAGGCGCCTATACCACTTTTATATCCGGTTTCGAGTTTTATTACAGCAGGATTAATTCTCCCTGTAATAACCCTGTACATAACCTCAATATTAGCAACAAGGAGCGAAAGGAAAAAAGGTATTGTCATATAAATAACCAAAGCCGCCCATCTGATAGGATTAAAAAGATGTCCAGAAACAGTAGCTGGCACCAGCTTATGCCCTGCTGCAGCTATGATGATGCTCATAACAACACCTGCACCAAACTCTTCATATGACCAGAAATATAAAAAATCTCCTGACCCTGCTGTAAGTGCAAGATAGGAGACTATAGAAATATTAAAATAAAAAAAGAATGCCATTTTCATTCACCTTATAAATCTCTTTCAAAGATACGGTGACTCTTGTAATTTATCAGAACAATTATTTCAAGGAAAATATTTAAATTTATACTTATGTTAAAAAATTATTCACAATTAAAGTATTAAAATCAATTATAAACCAGAAAAAGAGAATTATTTTCAAAATTTTTGAAATTTTGAGTTGCTAATGTATAGAAAATCTGTACATTAGACTGGAATAAATATTTTATTTAAAATCTGGGTTAACAAATGAATAATTATAGTAAAATTCTCTCTGAATTTATGAAAGAAAAATCTGTATGGATAAATGATTTCTGCAATATCCCCTCTGAATGGTACTTTATTGATGCTGATGAAGAAGAGATATTATCCTGGGATCAGGAAACGTCAAAAAAGATATGGGAAAAAATAAAGATCTGTATTGATAAAAATGAGGCCTCTGGACTAAACTTCAAACTCTGCCCATTCTGTTATAAAAACAACTATGATCATGCCCTCACAAAGCCTGGAAGATACAACCCGGCATGCATAGAATGTGGTTATGGCAAAAGACACGGCATATGCACAGACACAGCAAGCAAATGTGACTTTAGAAAAATTCTAGACGAATTCGGCAAAGTGCGCATGAACGTATACAAATGCCTGGCAAATGATTATTACAAACTTATGATGAATAAGCTGGAAAATGAATATTTAAAGCAGGATTAAAAATACATCAATCAGATTTTATCTTAAAAATATTTAATAAACCTTCAACAACCCCTGCATTAAAACCAGTGGTTTTATGTGTATTTTTATCATCCCTCAAAATTATTACACCTTAAAAATCAACACTTAAAAACTCTTGAGATTATCTTCTTTACATTTTTTTCACTTTTATTATATAGGATATAAAATAATTATCAGCAATTTTTCATTAAATACTCCTAAAGCTATAGGGAGAATATATTATTATTTCAATTCAACTGGATACTCGGAGGTTAAGATAAAAATGTATAGTCTTGGCATAAATGTTGGTTCTTCAAGTATAAAGGCGGTGCTTCTTGATGAAGAAAAAATAATATGGCACCAGATTTTACCCCATGAGGGCGATTTCAGAAACACCATAAAAGCTGTTCTGAGCAATGAAAATATACCTGATGAAGTACAGGTTCTTGTAACAGGAACAGAGGGTAGATACCTTCTGAACTTCAACAGTGTAATTGAATCAATATGTATTGAAGAAGCCCTCAAAGACCTTGAAGAGAAAGCAGATGCAGTTATATCTCTTGGCGGAGAGAATTTTATTGTCTATTCTATAGATGAAGAGCTTAAAATTATAACAGAATTTTCAGGAAACAAATGCGCATCAGGTACTGGCGAGTTTTTCAAACAGCAGCTAGGAAGAATGGACATGACCCTGGCAGATGTTGTACAAATTCCGGAAAGTGCAAAGATCTCCCCTCTTTCATCACGATGTTCAGTATTTATGAAAAGCGACTGCACACACAAACTGAATAAAGGAGAGGCCACAAAATATGATATAGTACTTTCCCTCACTGATGTAATGGCTTCAAAAGTTGCCGACTTCCTGAAAAAAGCTAAAATTACTTCAGGAAGAGTGCTTCTTGCAGGAGGAGTGACACAAAATAATTTTATCATTAAATTTCTTAAAGAAAAGCTGCCTGAACTCACAATCATAGTTCCTGAACAGGCTACTTATTTTGAAGCATATGGAGCAGCACTCCTGGCAAAAAAATTAGGCAACCCCATGCTTCCACAGTCAAAACTGTTTAAAAACAATAATTTAGGCTTTGGGAAATATCCCTCTCTTCTTTCTGCAAACGGTAAAGTTAACTATATATCCTCATCCAGAACAGAAGTAAAAGCAGGTGGAGAATATATTCTGGGTATAGATGGAGGCTCAACAACCACAAAAGTTACCCTTGTTGATATAGAAAACGGCGGTATAGTTGCTGAACATTATGGAAGAACACATGGTGATCCGGTTCAAGCCTTAAAACAATGCCTTATAGAAATAAAAAAACAAATAACAGAAAAAATAGAAGACTCCCCCATAACCATAAGCATGGCAGCCACAACAGGCTCATCCAGGGAAATACTCGGTGTTTTTATGGAAACACCTGCCATATATAATGAAATCATAGCCCACGCAACAGGGACCACCTATTTCAAAAAAGATATAGATACAATTTTCGAAATAGGCGGACAGGACGCGAAATATGTTTATTTAAAAAATGGAGTACCCATTGACTATGCCATGAATGAAGCATGCTCAGCAGGAACAGGCTCATTTCTTGAAGAATCAGCCTCAGGGGATCTCAATATTACAGATGTAAAGGAAATAGGAGACATTGCCCTAATGGCAGATAACCCCTTAAAATTCGGGGAACACTGCTCTGCATTTATTAACTCTGATATACGTAAAGCCATACAATACGGCGCATCCAGGGAGGATATTACAGCAGGGATTGTAACATCAATAGTTTCCAACTATTTAAACCGGGTTGTGGGGAACAGAACCATTGGCCAGAATATTGTACTACAGGGTGGTGTTGCAAAAAACAAAGCTGTGCCGCTTGCCTTTGCAATGCTCCTTGACAAGGATATTACAGTACCGCCGGATCCTGAACTCCTTGGAGCCTTTGGCGTTGCTTTAATGGCAAAGGAAAAAATCGATGCAGGACTCCTTGAAAAAAAATCCTTTGATATTGATTCAATAATTAAAACTGATATAATATATGAAAAAGAATTCATTTGCCGCTCATGCGATAATTACTGCTCAATCAGAATTTTAAAAGTCAATTCCCACCAGTATATGTTTGGAGGGCGCTGCAACAAGTATGCAAACTCAAGAAAGAAAACCAGTATTGACGAAGCAGCTGTATTCAATTATATAGACAAACGGGATGATCTGCTATTCATAGACTGCGCACCCCCTGAATCAGAATTCGTTCAAAAGAAAAATTACACAGTAGGAATACCTAAAGGGTTTTCCGTATATACACTCTGGCCCCTTTACTCATGGTTTTTTCATACCCTGGGAATAAAAGTTAAGCTGTCAGAAACAATAGAGCCGGACGGAGTTGCCAAGGTTGAAAGCGCCTACTGTTTCCCTGCGGAAATAGTGCATGGTGCAATGCAGTCTTCAATAAATCAGGGAGTGGATTTTTTCTTTATACCTCACTTCAGGGACATGCCATCCTATGTAGAAGATGTTCATGCCAACTTCTGTCCAATAACACAAAGTCTTCCCTATTACATGAAAAAAGCTTTCCCTGAAATTGAGGATAACCGGATTCTTGCTCCTGTAATAAGCTTTAAATATGGACTCGAAAAAGCCCTTGAAGGTTTTCTGGAAATGGGCACACAGCTTGGAGTATCCCAGCACGAAATAGAAAAGGCCTTTAGAATTGCATGCAATAAACAGGATGAGTTTTTCAGACTCTACAAAAACATGGGTATTGAAGCGCTTAAAAAAGCCCGGGAAACAGACCACCCTGTAATAGCCCTCCTTGGCAGGCCCTACAATGCCTTTACCAAAGATGCCAACATGGGTATTCCAAAAAAATTCACAAGCAGGGGCTATTCCATAATCCCCTTTGATATGCTCCCCTTTGAAGAGGTTCAAATCTATAATAATATGTACTGGTACTATGGTCAGCAGGACATGAAAGCCGCATCATTTTTAAAAGATGAAGACAACATCTTTATTACATTCATAAGCAACTTCTCATGTGCACCTGACTCCTTTATGCTGCACTATGTAAAATGGATCATGGGAACAAAACCTTTCCTTATCCTGGAATTAGACTCTCATTCAGCTGATGCAGGCATAGACACAAGGATCGAGGCTTTTCTCGATATTATTGAAGGATACAGAACAAAGTTTTCAGGGGCAGATGAAAACAGATACGACAATGGCCTTCGTTTTATAAACAACAAAAGAGAACCTCTTCATGTTTATGATTCCATCAATAAAAGAAAAATAGATATCTTCAACAATCCTAAAGCTAAACTTCTGCTGTCAAACATGG
The DNA here is from genome assembly GCA_964649175.1 of uncultured Leptospirales bacterium. Classification (GTDB taxonomy): domain Bacteria; phylum Spirochaetota; class UBA4802; order UBA4802; family UBA5550; genus JBBAGC01. The sequence goes on from CAZYPA010000024.1 coordinate 6,814, forward strand.
GAAGGCTATCCAGTGAACTTCTGGCAGCATCTCTCCGGGGCATAAATGTAAATGCAGAAGCAATGCCGCTTCCTGACATATACACCCTGCAAACAGCGCGCAGCTTTATGTCCGGCAAAGAGTGCCTCCCTGCTCAGCTTGTACTTGGAAGTGCGTTAAAATATCTGCAATCTGATAAATACAGGAAGGATGAAACATATCTCCTTTTTGTGCCAACAACAACCGGTCCCTGCAGAACAGGACAATACTTTATCTTTTATGAAAATCTTTTCAGGGATTTAAAGATGGAGAATGTGGTTGTAATAACACTTGATTCTGATAACTCATACAATGAACTTGGTGTAGATTTTTCCAAAAACGCCTGGTGGGGGCTGATAATTGCAGATTACATGAAAGATGTGGAAACATCCCTGAGAACCTGCGCACTTGATCCTGCAGCAGCAATAGCAAAGTATGATGAGCTTTGGCATAAGCTTGTTGAGGTTGCTGAAAAAGATATAAAAAAAATTATACCAACACTTGAAAAAATAGCATCTGAAATATCCAAAATTCCACTTAAACAAAAGGTTAAGGATACTCCAAAGGTTCTTATTGTAGGTGAAATCTATGTACGCAGAGACGACTTTGCAGTAGATGAGCTTATAAGACTTATGAGCAAAAAGGGCATAATAGGAAAAGTTTCCGGCATAAGTGAATGGATATACTACACAGACTTTGTGCGGAAAAATGAGATAATGAAAAGATACAAACTTCTTCCATGGTACAAAAAACTTTTCTCAAAAGAGTTAAGAGACCGCATTGTCTGGGAAATTGAAGAAAAGTGGAAACATCGTGTTGAACATAAAGTAAAAGAAACACTTGCTTCAACAGGACTTATTCCGGAAACTCCCCATGATATGACGGAAATAATGGATAACTCCGAAAAATATTTTGTATCAAAGGAGCTCGATTCTGAAATTTCAATTTCAAGCGGGATAGCATCAACAGCAATGCTTCATGATTATTCAGGGGTTATAAACATCTCACCATTTGCCTGTTTAATAGGAAGGGTAATTGAAGGGCTTATAACACCCTGGAGCAGGGACAGAAATTATCCTGTTATGTCAGTAGAAATTGACGGTGCAGTGCTTCCTCCAAATATAATAAGCAAGCTGGAAATATTTATGCTCAATGTGCTAAGATTCAGGCAAAACCCTGAAGACAGCGATCTTGTTGAAATAAATGAACTGGAAGACGCTTCAATGTGCAGAAGGATTATACGCTAAAAATTTTACTTCCCGGGGACGCTCAAGATAGCCTGTCCCTGGGAAGAATAATATAAAAAATAATTATTTCTCAACATCCTTTTTAAACATATCTTTTTTAAAATCCTTAAGACCCTTTAAAATCCTGTCTTTATCGTCCTTATATTTCCCCATAATTTTTCCATATGCTTCCTGATAATCCGCTTTAACCTTTTGAATAGCCTGATAGTTTGCAAGCTGCTGCTCCTTTACTTTCCCGGATTTATCAGCTGCCTCCTGAAATTTCCCATAAACATCACTATCTTCAAAATCAGTCATAAGACTGCGCACATTCATGCTGGAAGCTTCACAAAGCATTAAATATGCAGCTGTGTCCTTTTCAGCTTTTATTATTTTTTCACCTGATTTTCCAAGGTCATCTTCAGATTCAATTCCTTCAACTTCCTTACCTATTTCACTTATAGCTATGCTATTTTTATCGCTCTCCAGTTCAAATCTGTCCATATACCTCTTATACTTCCTGGCCTGTCTGTCCGCTCTCTTTTCAAGTTCTTCATTTTTATTGCTCTCCCAGGAATCAGGTTCAAGGTTTTTCCTTTTTGCAGATGGTTTCAGTGCCACTCCAGCCTCAACAGAATTTCCAGGCTTAAGCTCAACTGAACCATAAAAATTTTCAATATCAAGCCCACCCTCTTCAAGGCTTATCATGGAATCACCGCCCCTGCTTACAACAACATCAAACTCGGTTCCACGCACAGAACAAACAGTTGTGGGAGTGTAAAACCTGTATTCACCCTTTTGAAGTTTTTCTAACTTCCCCTTAACCTGGCCGGAAATAACTGAAACCTCATCTGAATCCTTTATATTTGCACTCCCGATTTTTACAACAGTATCGCCTTGAACAGTAATTTTGCTATTGTTTGAATAGGAAAGCTCAACCATTGCGCCTTTGCCGGTTTTTATAACATCGCCATTGCCCACAGTGTTTCCCATTTTCAAAGAAGTAACCTTGCCCTTTCTTTCCATTTTAACATCACCCAAAAAAAAGGAGACCTTCATTGAATAGGCATAAACTGGTAATAATATTAATAATAAAAACATTGATATTTTTATTCTCATTTTTTCTCTCCGGAGTTTATTTAAAATAAATATAAAATACAGGAAGGATAATTACAATGTTTTTTATAAAAATTTGTTATGGCGTTAATGTAATATTTTCTAATATACCTGAATCTGAATCAGGAACAGTTACATCTATACTACTTGTTTCATAACCGGTTTTTTGAAAGGAGAGTCTATAATCCCCCGGGAGCAAAATTCTGTGATAGTATCCATCTTCATCTGTCTTTATAACAATATCACCGGTAAAAGCTTCACCATTATTATACACAGTTTTAATTTCAACTTCACGAACCCCTGCTCCATTTCCATCTGTAACTCTACCGTAAACCCCCTGTCCTCCCTTTTGAATATATGCAACAATAGAATCTCTGTTATAATCAAAAACCCGCATTGCCTCTTCCTCAGTTTTGGGAGTACGTTTTGCCACCTCAACAGTAAGGTCAAGACAACCTGTTTTAAGGTAACTCCAGTCCTGCAAAGATCCTGTAATAACATACCAGTCTCCACCATTGATTATACCATCCTCCATATCCTGGGACTTATAAATATCAGGGTTATCCATAAAACGGTTTGGCTCGACACCTGCCCTGGAATAGGCAAAGGCAAATTCCCGTACAAGATCATTTTCTAAAGGCACATCTTTCCTATAATCAAAGGGAATATTAACAAGCACAGCACCTGAATGGAATGTGACGGAAAGATGAAAATTCTGCTCAAGGGAAAATTTGCGCAAAGCCTGTGACTCTGGTTCTGAAAAGGCTTCTGTGCCATGTCCTGAACCAGAGGCCCAATTTGCATCAAAATTCCTGTTAAGATCAACACCATTATCATTTCGCCTCCCTGCAACAGCAAGGCCATCGGGATTGAGCACAGGAATAATTGCTATATAGCGGGAATCAATTAATTTAGTTATCTCATTATCTGTATCTTTGACATTATAATTTTCAACAAGGTACCTGATAAAATAGATCATAATTTCAGAAGAGATTATTTCCGAACCGTGTATTCCTCCTGTAAGGCGAATCCTTGGTTTTGATTCAGGTGCATAAGGATTGCCTGATATAATTATGGCTTTAATATCTCTGCCACTTACACTATTTCCTATGGTTATAACACGGGTAATATCTTTATATTTTTTATGTATATCTTCAAGAAATATATTTATCTCTTCAGGGCTGTGATAAAATTCAGGTATTACATATCCACCCGGCTCCTCCCTGTGATCACTGGCACATGAAAGGGCTGCTACAATAAGGGCTAAAACTAATATTTCAAAAAAGTGTTTCATACAAAGCAATCTCTATAATCTACAGGGTTAATTCAATTAAAAAATAAAGGTAATAAAAGATATATTTATCCTCCTTGACACCTTTATCTCTGATCTCTTTTATTATACAAAACTAAAATATTTATTTAAAAACAGGTTAGTTATGAGATACGAAGGAAATATTTTCAGGCCATTCAGCGAAGCAGACAGCTATTTACTTCAGTGCACTGTGGGATGCTCCCATAACAAGTGTACTTTCTGCGGCATGTACAAGGATAAAAAATACAGGGTACGATCCCTTTCTGATATTAAAGAGGATATTGCAATGGCAAAAAAAGCCATGCCCAATGTAGAAAAAGTTTTCCTCTGTGATGGAGATGCCATTGACATAGAAACTCCCATGCTCCTTGAAATCCTCACTGATCTTAAAAATACATTTCCATCTTTGCGCCATGTTGGAACCTATGTGGGACCAACAAGTGTTCTTAGAAAAAGCATGGATGAACTTAAAGCTCTTACAAATGCAGGCCTTAAAAAGGCATACCTTGGTGTGGAAACAGGTGATGACGCTCTTCTCCATGAAGTGAATAAAGGTGTAGGTGCTGCTGAAATGCTGCAGGCAGGGCTTAACCTTAATGAAGCAGGATTTAACCTTTCATCCATGGTTCTGCTGGGTCTTGCAGGCAAAGGAAAAAGATCAGAAGAGCACGCCATTGCAACTGCAGAAATTACAAACAGAATGCAGCCTAAATACCTGGCAGCACTTACAGTAACTCCTGTTCCTGGTACTGTTTTTTACAACAGAGTTAAAAAGGGTGAAATAGAAATACTCTCCCCCTTAGAAACCCTTAAAGAGATGAAGATTATTTTTGAAAACATCACTATTGATAATCTTAAATTTGTTGGAGTTCATGCTTCCAATTATCTGCCAATAAACGGAACATTACAAAAAGATAAAAATAAAATGCTCTCTGTAATAAATGAAATTCTTGATTCAGGAAACACAAAACTTCTCAAGCCTGAAAACATGCGGGGCTTGTAGGTATTATTAATGAGAAAATAACTCTTAAATTACCAACTGCATCCTTTGCAGGACACAGAGCTATGTGCAGGATAAAGCCTAAACATCTGCATTAAAAGCAAAAAAACCCGGTAGTGAACAAATTTCTCCAATTATCCACATATGAATTAAATTTTTTCTTGCTTATATTTGTATGTTAAATTATTCTTTAACCCTAGAATTATTTTTCATAAATATAGCATAACAAGAATATCTTTAAAATGGGTAAACGAATGGAAATTCAACTAGAACAACTTATCTCGAAAATCAAAAATGAAGGAATCAAAACAGCAGAAGACAGTGCTGAAAAAATTATCCAGGATGCGGAACAAAAAGCTGAAAGTATTATTAAAGATGCAGAAAAAAAAGCTGATCAACTGATTGCAGCAGCTCAGGCAGATGCTTTGCGCTTTGAAAACAGTGCTAACGCATCTGTAAAGCAGGCCGGAAGAGATGTGGTGCTTACTGTAAGAAAAAATCTTTCCGACATTTTTAACAGACTTCTTAAAGCAGAAACAGACAAAGCTTTATCAGCTAATGTGATGGAAGAAATTATAGTAAATACTATTAATAAATTGAATAAAACTGAGGCAGGAAACTTTACTGTAGAAATACCGGAAAAAGATTCAGATGCCCTTCAAAAAGTTTTGACATCCAGGTTGTCTGAAGAGATTAAAAACGGCCTTGAAATTAAGGCAGCAAGAAACATGGAAAAAGGCTTTTTTATTTCCAGCAAAGATGGAAGTGCATACTTCAATTTTTCCGATGAAGGTATTGCAGAAGCCCTGTCTGAATACCTTAATCCAAAGCTTGCTGTACTTATAAGCGGAGAGGATAAGTAATTTATGCAGTACTATTATTTAATTGCTGCATTGCCCGTGCTAAAATTCGATTCAGAACTGCCAATCAACATAGATGAATTTATTGAACTATGCAGACAGGAGTTGACAGAAAAGGATTTTATTAAATTTTCTACTGCATCAGGCTGTCAACTGTCATCAGAATTTGAAGCATGGGATATTGCATTAAAAAACGAACTGGTAAAATTAAGAGCATCCAGGCTAGGTTTTGACGCAGATGAATCTTTAAAGGAAGGAGGCATCTACGCCGGCCTTGCTGAACAAGCAAGAGAGATCTTTAATCAGGAAAACCCTCTTGAGGCTGAAATTCTTTTAGATAAAATACGATGGAATAAAATTAGCGAACTGGAAGCCCTTGAATATTTCAGTGTGGAAAAACTTACAGCCTACCTGCTTAAACTTAAACTGCTTAAAAGAAAAGCTTTGTTTACCAAAGAAAAAGGAAATGAAAATTACAGCCAAATATATGAAACTGTAACAGGCAGCAGTGCTGTCTGAATCTGAAAAATATTAGTTTGATTACTGGGGTATAATAAATGATAACAACAACAGGTAAGGTAATCGGCGTTAATGGAAACATGATTACTATAGAAGTTGAAGGGAATGTCTCCATGAATGAAGTAGGTTATGTAATTCTTGGAGATAAAAAACTTAAAAGTGAAGTTATAAGAATTAACGGTTCAAAGGCTGAACTTCAGGTATTTGAAATGACCCGGGGTATTGGAATTGGGGATAGGGTTGAATTAACCAATGACCTTCTTTCTGTTGAACTTGGGCCTGGGCTGCTTGGACAGATTTACGATGGCCTTCAAAATCCCTTGCCAAAGCTCGCAGAACAGTGCGGCTTTTTTCTGGAAAGAGGCGTATATTTAGAGCCGCTTGATAAAAACATTAAATGGGATTTTACACCTAAAGCTGAAGTCAACTCCTCTGTTACAGGGGGCGATATGCTTGGAATCGTGCCTGAAGGAATTTTTGAACACAGAATCATGGTTCCTTTTTATATGAGGGAGAGATACACTGTCAAGAGCCTGGCTCCTGCCGGCAGCTATACAATTGATGAAACAGTTGCAGAGATTGCTGACAGCAAAGGGAACACTTATAAACTTTCCATGAAATTTGACTGGCCAGTCAAAAGAGCCATAACAAATTATGCAGAAAGGCTTAAACCCACTGAACCTATGATTACAAAGGTAAGAATTATAGACACCTTTCTCCCTGTTGCAAAAGGGGGAACCTACTGTATTCCGGGTCCCTTTGGTGCAGGAAAAACCGTTCTTCAACAGGTTACAAGCCGTAATGCAGAAATCGACATAGTAATTTTTGCAGCCTGCGGAGAAAGGGCCGGAGAAGTAGTAGAAACACTTAAGGAATTTCCCGAGCTTGTAGACCCGCGTACAGGCAGAACACTTATGGAAAGAACTGTCATTATTTGTAACACATCCTCCATGCCTGTAGCTGCACGGGAAGCATCTGTTTATACTGCTGTAACTATTGCTGAATACTACAGAATGATGGGGCTTGATGTTCTGCTCCTTGCAGATTCAACTTCAAGATGGGCACAGGCCATGCGGGAAATGTCAGGTCGTCTTGAGGAAATTCCGGGTGAAGAAGCCTTCCCTGCTTACCTGGAATCAGTTATTGCAGGTTTTTATGAAAGAGCCGGAGTGGTAAAACTACGAACAGGAGAAAAAGGATCTGTTACAATCGGCGGTACTGTAAGCCCTGCTGGCGGTAACTTTGAAGAACCGGTTACACAGGCAACACTTAAGGTTGTAGGCGCCTTCCATGGTCTTTCCAGAGAAAGAAGTGATGCACGAAAATATCCTTCAATCCACCCGCTTGATAGCTGGAGCAAATACGAAGGTCCCCTTGACAAAGATATAACAGATTATGCAAAAGAAATACTCTTCCAGGGAGACGAGATTGGGCAGATGATGAAAGTAATTGGTGAAGAAGGAACAAGCACTGAAGACTACATCCTCTACCTTAAAAGCGACTTCCTTGATTCCGTATATCTTCAACAAAACTCCTTTGATCCGGTTGATGCTTCTGTAAGCACAGAAAGACAAAGGCATGTGTTTGACCTGCTCTTTGACATACTTGGAGCTAAACTCGACCTTGAGACCAAAGACGAAGCACGACAATATTTCTATCAGCTTAGACAGAAATTTATAGACTATAATGGATCGGAAGAAGATTCCGACAGATTTAAAACCCTGGAACAGGAAATTATCTCCATGCTTGAAAGCAAAAAATCAGGCATAGAAAGCAAGGCAAAAGCCTTGTTGAGCAAATAAGTTAACAGAGGCAAAAAAAATGCGGAAAGTATACAGTAAAATTGATTCAATCGCAGGAAGCGTTATTTCAGTTACTGCAGATGGTATAAAATACGGTGACCTTGCCCTGGTAAGCTCCGGTCACGGAGACAGCCTTGCAGAGGTTATCCGTCTCGATGGCAACAAGGTTTCACTTCAGGTTTTCGCCGGAAGCAGGGGTGTTTCAACCGGAGACGAACTGCGGTTTTTAGGCCATTCAATGCAGGTCTCATTCTCGGATAACCTTTTAGGGAGAATTTTCACAGGAAGCGGAAAACCCCGCGACAACGGTCCGGAGCTGTCTGAAAACCTGATAGAAATAGGCGGACCTTCTGTAAATCCGGCTAAAAGGATCATACCAAGAAACATGATTAGAACAGGTATCCCCATGATCGACCTGTTCAACACACTTGTTGAAAGTCAAAAGCTACCTATTTTCTCAGTTTCCGGAGAACCCTATAATCAGCTCCTTGCAAGAATAGCCATGCAGGCAGAAGTTGACATGATCATACTCGGAGGTATGGGCCTTAAATATGACGACTACCTTTTCTTTAAGGAAACTTTGGAAGAAGGCGGCGCACTAAACAGAACAATATTCTTTGTTCATACAGCGAGTGACCCCATAGTAGAATGTCTTATGGTACCGGACATTTCGCTTGCAGTAGCAGAACGCTTTGCTCTTACAGGCAAAAAGGTTCTTGTGCTTCTTACAGATATGACCAACTTTGCCGACTCCCTGAAAGAAATAGCCATTACAATGGAACAGGTTCCTTCAAACAGGGGCTATCCGGGCGACCTTTACAGCCAGCTTGCTTCCAGATATGAAAAGGCAGTTGACTTTGAAGGTGCCGGCTCCATCACCTTACTGGCAGCAACAACAATGCCTGGTGATGACGTTACTCATCCGGTTCCGGACAACACCGGCTACATCACAGAAGGGCAGTACTACCTTAAAAACGGAAGAATCGAGCCTTTTGGAAGCCTCTCCAGACTTAAGCAGCTGGTAAATGGTAAAACACGCGATGACCACCGTGCGCTTATGGACGGTATGATTAAGCTTTATGCCAACTACAAAGAAAGCCTTGAAAAGAAATCCATGGGCTTTAGAATGACAGATTGGGATAATAAACTTCTTAAGTACGGTGAAATATTCGAAAAGCAGATGATGGATCTTTCAGTAAACATTCCCCTTGAGCAGGCTCTTGACGCTGGCTGGGAAATATTAAGAGAATGCTTTACACCTGAAGAAACAGGACTCAGGTCTGATCTTATTTCCAGGTTCTGGTCTAATTAAGGAAAAAACTGATGGCTAAAATTAAGTTTACAAAAAATGAACTGAAAAAGCAGAAAGACTCGCTTAAGCGCTTTACGCGCTATCTGCCTACCCTTCAGCTTAAAAAACAGCAACTGCAAATGGTAATCCGTAGAGTAGAAGCAGAACTTGCAGAAAAAAACAGGGAATATAAAGCTGCATTTAACACACTTCAAAACTGGATAGAAGTATTTGGAGAAAATGCAGGGCTTGAAAAACTTATAGAAATCGAATCCCTTGTTACTGATACAGGCAACATTGCTGGTGTAGATATTCCTGTTTTTGACCATCTTGTCTTTAAAAGAATTAAATACGATCTTTTTGATAAACCTCTATGGGCAGACAAGGGTATAGAAAAGATCAAGGAACTTGCAGCACTAAAAAAAGAAATAAGTATATTTGAAGAGCAGATACGGCTTTTGAGTGAAGAATTACGAATTACTACGCAAAGGGTTAATCTCTTTGAAAAGGTAAAAATTCCGGAAGCAAAAGAAAACATCAGAATAATCAATATCTACCTCGGCGACCAGCAGACTGCTGCAGTTGTACGCGGTAAGATAGCGAAAAAGAATCTGGTTAAGGTGAGCTAGAATGATTGCAAAAATGAAAAAGGTCTATATCGTAGGTCTTGAAAAAAATAAAAGCCTGGATTTGGAAAAACTTGGTCTTACAGCACTTGTTCATGTGAATAAAAAACCCGTATTAAGTCAGGATATTACAGCTCTTGAAGAAAAAAAATCAGCTCTTGAAAAAGCAGTTTATCTTTTACCAGTAGCTGATAAAAAAGCAAAAACTTCGACATTCAGCCTTACAAACAGTTTGCAGTTTGCAAATGAGCTTCTTGAGCTTACAGATGAAAAAACCGCACTTAATGAAAACCTTAACAAACTTGCAAAAGACAGTGATTTCTATAAAAACTGGAGCAGCTTTGATCCGTCAGATCTTGAGTATCTTAAAGAGAAAGGAAATTCTTTAAAACTTTACGAGCTCTCAAAAAAAGAGTTTAAAAAGCTGCCTAAAGAAGCTGATTTTTTTCTTCTTTCAAAAATCAAAAAAAGCATAAAAGTAGCCTTCCTGAATACAGAAGAAAAATATTTGCCGCAAAGCGGGGAAGTTCAGCTCCCCCAGTTTTCTGCAGAAGAAACAGAATCAAAAATCACAGAGCTAAATACGAAGCTTGAAAACATCAATATCTATCTTAAGAAGCATGCAGCTGAATCTGAAAATTTAAAAACAGCTTTATCAATTATAAAAGAAGAACTGGAATTTGAAACTGTAAGAGCAGGTTTGCTTATAGATGAAAGCTTAAGCTGCCTTACAGGTTTTATCCCGGCTAAAAAAGCAGAGGAATTAAAAAAAGCCGCAGAGGCTAATGAATGGGCTATCCTTATCAAAGACCCCTTACCTGATGATGAGGTCCCTTCACTTATAGAAAACCCGGCCTGGGTACGGATTATTGAGCCAGCATTCCGCTTTCTTGACATAATTCCAGGCTATAAGGAATTTGATATAAGCTTCTGGTTTCTATTGTTTTTTAGCATTTATTTTGCAATGCTTGTTGGTGATGCAGGCTACGGTTTTTTATTCCTTGGAATTACACTGTTTGTAAGAATCAAGATGCCTAAAGCGCCTGCAGAAGCTTTTTGGCTCCTTGCGGTACTCAGTACAGCAACAATAATCTGGGGTGCATTAAGCGGAGTATGGTTTGCATCTGCAACACTCGTTCAAATCCCCTTTTTGCAGGGCCTTGTTTTACCTCAGCTCTCTGGAGCTGATTCTGCATCAAGGGATCTAATAATGAATATCTGTTTTTTGCTTGGGGCAGTACAGCTTACAATTGCCCATGGCAAAAGAATGATTGCCATGTTTCCCTCCCTCCCCTTTGTGGCAGAGGCTGGAAGCTTAGCGCTTTTATGGGGAATGTTTTTCATGATTCAGTTTCTTGTATTAAAGGAGCCTCTTAACCCTGCAGCAGTGCCAATGATACTTGGCGGTTTTTTATCCATAGTAATATTCTCCGAACAACAAGGAAATTTTATTAAGGGTGTTAAAGAGGGATTAAGCCTTATAATACTTAAAATACTTAACAGCATAAGTTTTTTTGCAGATATAGTTTCATATATAAGACTTTTTGCAGTAGGGCTTGCTACAGTTGCAGTTGCAGAAAGTTTTAATGCAATGGGCGGCGATTTCAGCTCTGTAACATCAGGGTTAATTTCTGCATTGATACTTTTTATGGGCCATACAATGAACATACTAATGGCTGCTCTTGCAATCGTTGTACATGGTGTAAGACTTAATGTTCTGGAGTTTTCCGGCCATCTTGGCATGGAATGGACGGGATTCAGATATGCGCCTTTTAAAGGCATAACAAATCCGGCTAAAAAAAATTAGAATATAGAATAAGGAGTAGTAAATGGAAATAGGATTAATAGCAGTAGGCGCAGCAATATCTCTTTCTGCAACCGGTTCAGCTCTTGGAACAGGTGCAGCTGGAATGGCAGCTATAGGCGCATGGAAAAAATGTTTTATTCAAAATAAACCCGCCCCCTTTCTTCTTCTTGCATTTGTTGGTGCGCCTCTTACGCAAACCATCTATGGTTACATACTTATGACCAGATTGGCTGAAAGTGCAGCACCTGAAATGATTAAACTTGGCGCTGGTATTTTTGGCGGACTTGCTATTGGGTTTTCTGCATGGGAGCAGGGTAAAGCAGCTGCAGCTGGGGCAGATGCCTTTGTTGAAACAGGAAAGGGATTTACAAACTATCTCATGGTTTTAGGTATTATTGAGACTGTTGCTCTTTTTGTAATGGTATTCCTTATGATACTTGTGGGCTAAAAAAATATATACAAAAAAGCCGTTTGAATTAAAACGGCTTTTTTGTTTTAGTTAAAAAATTTTTCATTCCTCTGACAATTGTATCAAATTTAAAAAACAAAAGACAAAGAATAAACAGTTATTACATAAAAAAAGACATAACCGGATCTTTAAGCAGGTAGTATATTACTGGAATAATCATTGCAGGAAGAAGATTCCCTATTTTAATCTTTACTATATCAAGCATATTTATACCTATGCAAAATATGAGTATACCCCCTACAATTGAAATTTCTCTTATCATATCAGCTGAAAGATAAGGCGCAATATATTTAGCCATAATTGTGATCGATCCCTGATAAACAAGCACAGGTATTGCAGAAAAAGCAACCCCTATGCCAAGAGTGGCAGCATACATTAAAGAAAAAGTTCCATCCAGCATTGACTTAACATAAAGAATATCATGGTTGTTTTTTATACCGCTGTCTAGTGAGCCTAATATTGCCATTGAACCCACACAGAAAATGAGAGACGCTGAGACAAAGCCTTCTGCAAAAGCACTTTCACCCTTGATAAAACGCTTTTGGATCAACTCTCCAAAATTTTCCAGTCCCCTTTCAATTCCCATTGCTTCACCAATCAAACCCCCAATTACAAGGCTTATTATAAAAAGAAGAGGTTCAGCTCCTGGCGAAAGAAGTCCTTTAAGAGCCCCTGATATCCCTATAAATATTACTGCAAGGGGAATTGCCTGCATAACAATATCCTTATAGTTATCCTTAATACCCCCTCGTAAAATGGAACCCAGAGATCCACCAATCAGTATTGCAAGAAAATTTACAAATGTACCAAGCATTATCATTGCTGTTACTCACTTTATATGCGAATTTAATAACTGCTTAAAATTATAATTTATTAATCTCTGCCACGCCTAAGGTGCGACGAAAGACAGTTTTATATCTTGTTTTTGAATAGTTAGAAAACTATATTTATTAAAGTTTTTTGTTTTAATAATTTTTAACTTTTCTTTGCTAAATCCACCAGATTCATAGCAACCATTTCAAAAAAGTCTTATTCGACTAATTACAGAATGTTAAACGTGTTGTAAAGTTTTAATTTCAGTCAATGATAAATTTCAAAATGAGAGAATTTGAAAAATATGGGGCAATCAATTTTCATCAATTGCCCCAATAATTTTTGTGTTGCACGGCGAAGTGCGACTACCCCTTTATTTTTGTTGTGACGAATATAAAAGCAAACATAATGGAGTTCATTATAACAATGGTTGCACCTGAGGGTGTATTGATTATAAATGAAAGCAAAATACCTGTTATAACGCATATTACTGAAACAGCTGCAGCTATCATTATAGTCTGTTTAAAGCCTTTTTCAAACTGCAAAGCAGTTACAACAGGAAATATTATCATACTTGAAATAAGCATGGCACCTACAATTCTTATCCCCACTGCTATTGTAACAGCTGTAAGTAATACTACCAGATTATTAATTGTTTTACTTTTTATTCCTGCTATCCCTGCAAAATCCTCATCAAAGGTCACAGCAAAAATATCATGATAAAAAAGCAAAACCGAACCTATTACAAAAATCGATAAAATTATAGATATATAGAGATCGCTGTTGTTAATTACAAGAATGTTCCCAAAAAGATAGCTAAAAAGATCAATGTTAAATCCCTGACCTTTACTTGCAAGAAAAACCCCAATAGCCACAGCAGTGGCAGATACCAGGCCTATTGCTGCATCACCATCTATCCTGGCCTTTTCTTTTAATCGCAATATAAGGAAAGATGCAACAACAACAAGCGGTATTGTAAAAAACAATGGAGATGCGCCCAGTACCAGAGAAATTGCCACAGCTCCAAAGGAGACATGTGCAAGCCCATCTCCTATGAGTGAAAGTTTTTTTAATACCAGAAAAATTCCCAGAAAAGAACAGGACACAGCAATAAAAGAACCAACAATCAGTGCCCTGATAATAAAATCATATCTGACAGCTTCAGCCAAAAGCATCATTACATTATTCATGATTATGCCTCCAGCAGAAGTTATGCTGTGCTTCATATCCAAAATATTCAGTCATATCCTTTGACTGGCAAAACTGCTCATAATCACCAAAGAATATAACCTTCCTGTCCAGGTAAAGCATCTTGTTAGTGTATTTCCCTATAGAACCTATATCATGAGAAACAAAAAGTATTGTTATACCCTGATTTTTATTAAGCTCAGAAAGAATAAGAAAAAGATCTTCTCTTATTTTAGGATCAAGTGCACTGGCAGGCTCATCGAGTATAAGCATTCCAGGCCTGCTCACCAATGCACGTGCAAGGAGCATCCTCTGATACTGTCCACCTGAAAGATGGCCTACCTTTTTATGACTCAGATTATCAATACCTAAACTTGCAAGAATCTCATCCACCCGTTCTTTATCCTGAGATGTGAGATATTTAATTCCTTTTTTATGAACAATTAAGCCTGTTGAAACTATCTCTCTTACAGTTGCCGGAAAATTTATATCATTGCCGCCCTGTTTTTGTTGTACATAGCCAATGTTCTCTTTTTTTAAATCTTTCCCAGGGAAGGTTATTGTTCCACCTGAAACCGGAACAAGCTCAAGAAGGGCCTTCATCATGGTTGTTTTCCCTGAACCATTGGGCCCCACAACCCCAATATAATCTCCATGTTTAACAGTAAAACTTACATCTTGAAGAACTGTTTCATTACCGTATTTAACATGGATATTTTTAACTTCAAGGACTGATCTCATTCAGAATACCCCATTCCGTATTTCAGAGCTTCAAGATTTTTTTTCATAATTGAGATATAAGTAACCCCCTCCTGAAATTCATCTTTTGAAATATTATGTGCTCCATGAAGAAGCAGCATCTCAGCCCCAGTATGCTCTGCAATGACCCGTGCTACTCTGGGATCAATAAGCTCCTCATAATATATAACCTTTATTTTGCTATTCTCAACAGATTTTATCAGAGAAACAATTTCTCTGGGATTTGGTTCAGCATTTGGAGAAAACCCTTTGTATGGAGACTCATGTTCAAGACCATAACGATGAGAAAAATATCCAAAGGCAAAATGTCCTGCATAAATTATTTTTTTATTATTTATTTTCTTAAATGTACTAACAAAATCTTTGTGAAGTTTTATAATTTCATTTTTATAAATTTCTGCATTTTCAATATAATAGGCGCTGTTCTCCGGATCAGCTTTCACAAGGCCTTCAAGTATATTATCGATCATTTTAAGAGCATTCAAAGGGTCTGTCCATATATGAGGATCTTTAGTACCATTATGAAAATTTTCTTTTTTATGAATGTCATTATCATCTATATCCAGGCCATGTTCATGATCATCTGCACCAAGAAGGATTATGTTTTTACTTGCATCAACTACTGTAAGCCTGTCATTTTTCACCCCTTTTAAAATTCTGCCTGCCCAGGGTTCCATAAAATCGCCTGTATATATAAAAAGAGAAGCTTTGGAAATTTCAACAATATCGCGGGGTGTGGGTTCAAACGCGTGAGCCTCTACTCCTGGATTAAGTAAAAGCTTAAGGTTTATTTTTTCATCTGCAATCTGCTTAACAAAATCATACTGTGGAAAAAGTGTAGTAATTACCAGAGGCCTGGGATCAGGCGCTTGCCTTGTACAGCCTGTAAGCAGTATTAAAAAAATTGCTGTTATTAAAATTGAAACCAGCCCTGACTTTTTCATTTATAAGCCCTCTTGATTAATTCTCTATATATTCAGATTTACAGTCTTTACATATCCCTGTTAAATAAAGCGTATGCTCATGAACTGTATTGTCAGTATTCTTTTCAAAATTTCTTATAGACTCACTAAGCTTGCATGTACCAAAAATAAAAAACCTGTGACATTCCTCACAATGAAAATAATGATCATGATGCCTGCTTTTTTCAGTATAAAACCGCACTGTGCCCTGTGACTTGCATAGGATTGTAAATCCATTAGCCATGTTATGCTTTTCAAGAAACTTCAAAGCCCTGTAAACTGTGGCAAGGTTTATTCTATCCTTAACCTCTTCATGAATAGTTGCAGCATTAATAGGCACAGGGGATTTCATAATGATGCTTAAAATTTCCTCTCTGTGCATGGTGAGATTCAATGCCATTATATTTCTCCATCACTGCGAACCATTCGCATTTAAAATAATAAAAAGGCAAATGGAAGTCAACAGATAATTAATTTTTGATGAATAATTCACCATTTTCAACTTTATTAAAAATAATGATATATGGATATTTTTAAATAATAAATTAACCCCTACTTAACTTTGCTTGATTAAAATATTGACATTATCTATGCTATTAATATTTTAACTTAATTTACACTTATAATGGAAATGTAGTATGCAAAATCCTGTAATTTTAGATATAAAATGCAATTCCCTGGATGATGGTCAGGGAATACGAACTGTGGTCTTTTTTAAAGGATGCCCATTATCCTGTGTTTGGTGTCATAATCCTGAAAGCAAAAGCCAGGAAGCTGAATTATATTATTCAAAAGAAGACTGCATAAAATGTGGTTCCTGCATTGCTCTTTGTAAACATGGAGCTATTGACTTTTCCAATAAATATTTTATTGATAGAGAAAAATGCACCAAATGCTTTGAATGTGTAAGCGTTTGCCCATCAAAAGCTTTAAAAGTAGCCGGAAAGGAATGGAATCTTGATAATTTAATGCAAAAAATACTATCAGATAAAGTTTTTTATGATGTGTCCAATGGCGGAGTTACTCTTTCAGGGGGTGAAGCTACACTCTACCCTGAATTTGCAGGAGAATTACTTAAAAGATGCAAAGAAAATAATATTAATACCCTGGTTGAAACATGCGGATGTTTTAACTACGCCAAATTTGAGAAATATATGCTTCCATACATAGATACTATTTATTTTGATCTTAAAATTTTTGATACAGACCTTCACAAAAAATATTGTGGGCAGGATAATAAAAATATCTTAAACAACTTTAAAAAGCTTGTAACAGTTTCAAACAACTCTAATCTTACCCTATTAGCGAGAACACCTCTGATACCTGGGATATCAGATACAAAAGAAAACTTAAACGCAACTGCTGATTTTTTAGTTTCCTTAGGTGTTAAAGAATCTCAGCTACTACCATATAATCCAACATGGTATCCAAAAAACTTTTCCATAGGGAAGGAAACGGACCCAAAAATTAAAGACTGTACCCAGTGGCAAAGTAAAGAAAAAATACAGGAATGCAAAGACATTTATTTAGACAAAAAAATAAAAATTTAGGAGTAACATGATGAATGCTATTTATGAAAAACCAAAAGGGATAGCCAATGCTATAACTAAAACAGCTCTTAAATTTATGGCAATAGCTTATGGAAATATTCCATCATTAAAAAAATATCTTAAAACTCCGGATGGTTGGCACGATTTTTCTATTTCTCTCAAAACTGAGGATAACAAGGTTGCGCAAAGCCTGTTTTTTAAAAATGGAAAGGGAAAAGTCTGCTCCGGCGCAGAAGGAACAGAAACAACCCTGGTTTTAAAAGACACAAAAACCTTAACCAAACTCGCTTCATTACCACCCAACGAAATTTTAAATCTTCTTTTGAAAAATGAAATGTATAGTCTGGGAAATATGACAAATTTACAATTTTTTAATTTCCTGATCTCTGTTTTAATGAAAAATAAACAGGCCAGACAAATGAGCAAGCAAATACACGAAAGAGCTGTGTTTGGCAAAGAAATGGGTAAAGATTTAACACAACTCCAAAGACCAAAAAAACAATTTATTAAAGCTGACAGTGTTGATAAAAATGTGAAATTTTTACAGGATGATCCGTTTTTATCAAAGTATTCTTTAGAGGATTTTCCAAGACTGGAAAAGTTTTTAGAAATCCATTTTAAGGAGCAACCGGAAATATGTACTGAACGTGCAGTCCTGTTAACAGATTTTTTTAAAGAACATGGCTTTGAAACAAAAACTGACGGAGAAACTTGGGTACCTGAGCTAAGACAAGGTCATGCTTACAAACATCTAATGGAAAAGAGAAAACCTATAATAAGAAAAGATGATTTAATTGCAGGTACAACAACTACCAAAGAAATTGGGGTTCCCCTATACCCGGACGGAGCTGGAACAATCTTCTGGGCTGAACTATTAACAATTTCCAAAAGGGTATTAAATCCATACGCTGATTTAACTGCTGAAGAAGTAGAAAAATTAAACAACTATGTCTTTCCATACTGGAAAAATAGAAATTTCAGAGAATGGGTTCGTGAAAAATACCATGAGCCGCTCTCACAACAGCTTGATGAAAGATGGGCAGTTACGTTCCTTTGGAAAACTGTTGCGCTTTCACATACAATTATAGACTATCCAAAAATTCTACAATTAGGCTTATCTGGAGTAATCAAAGAAATTGATGATGAGCTGGGAAATGACAAAAAGGCTAATCAGCAAAAAAAAGACACTCTGCATGCAATGAAGCTCTGCTTTGAAGGCATAATCACCTATGCTGAAAATCTGGAAAATCAATGCAGAATAGATGCAGAAAATGAAACCAATCCGGCCCGTAAACAGGAACTTGAGAAGCTTGCTGAAGTCCTGAAAAATGCACCTAAAAATCCTTCTAAAACTTTGGATGAGGCTGTAAATACTCTGTGGATAATATGGGTAGCCGTACATATGGAAAGCACAAATGCCGGATATTCCATTGGAAGACTTGATCAATTCCTGCAGCCCTACTTTGCAAATGACATGAACAAACTAAAAACCAGAGAAGAAAAAGAGCAATATATAAAACATGCCATAGACCTTGTTGGCTGCTTCTATATGCGCTGCACTGACCATTTACCATTGATTCCAGATATTGGAAACTATCTCTTTGGCGGCAGTTCATCAGATCAGGCTATCACAATAGGAGGAGTAACACCCGATGGCGAAGATGCAGTAAATGACATGACATACATAGTACTTAAGGTTACAGAAATTCTTGCAATTAGAGACCCTAATATAAATGCCAGATATAACAAAGAAAAAAATAGCGATACCTATTTAAAACGATTATGCGAGGTTAATGTTAACACCACTGCTACGCCTTCAATACACAATGATACCATAGTTATGGATTCTTTAGAAGACTTCAACTATCCGGCAGAACACCTGAGAGATTGGGCTGCAACTGGCTGTGTTGAGCCTACATTGTCAGGAAAGCATATGGGTCACACTAACTGCATGATGTTTAACATGGTTGCAGCTTTAGAGATGGCTATGTTCAACGGGTATCATCCTCTTATGAGATGGGACTTTGGTCCTAAAACAGGCGAACCGGATAGTTTTAAAAGCTTTGACGATTTTTATGATGCCTTCTGTACGCAACTTTCATTCCTGGCAAATCTGGCATGTGAACACAACAATCACCTTGGAGAAGCACACGCAACACTCAGGCCTACTCCCATGATGTCAGCCTTAATTGAAGGGTGTATTAAAAGTGGAATAGATAGTACAAAGGGAGGAGCTTTATATAACTCCTCCGGCAATGCCTGCATTGGGCTTGCAGATATAGTTGACTCTCTCATGTCGATTAAAAAGTTAGTCTTTGAAAGGAAAGAATATACGCTTGCAGAAGTATGTGAAGCCAGTTCTAAAAACTTTGAAGGCCACGATATTATGAGAAGCAGGATGCTAAAAACCATTCCCCTCTTCGGATCCGGGAATGATGAAGCTGTTGAGCTTGCAAATAAAATAACAAAATTTGTAAAGGATACTATGTGGAATCATACAAACTTTAGAGGAGGAAGATATACAGCAGGATTCTGGTCTATGTCCAACCATGTTGCTTTTGGAACATTAACAGGTGCCCTGCCCTCAGGACGGCTTGCTTATAAGCCATTTACTCCTGGGCTAACTCCACAAGCTCATGCTTCAAACAGCCTATTGGATAACATCAAAGATGTTGCTAAACTAAAGCCTAAGCATATGAATAATAATATAGCCTTTAATGTCAAGGTTTCACCGTCAACAAATGATACTCATGAAGATACTGTAAAAAATTTATTTTCATACGCTAAATCCTTTGCCACGCTTGGTGGGATGCAAATGCAGTTTAATGTAGTTTCCAGTGAAACAATGAAAGCAGCAATGGCAAATCCGGAAGCATATAGAGATTTAATGGTTAGAATTTCCGGCTATAATGCATACTTTGTAACGCTTAATAAAGACATGCAACTTGAGCTAATAGAACGGGCAGATTACAATATGTAAAACTGGCTTTTAATTAAGAATTTAATACATGATGGATAGGAAGATATTATCTAAATGCTTCCTGTCCAGTTTTAAAAACGCAGTAATTAATAACTATTATTACCTGCTGCATGAATGAATTTTCAAAATTTATAAAATCAAATATCCTAAACTTGTGCCTCAACTGTGGTACAAGCACAGACATTTTCAGGAATATTGCACGTACTACACAGGGGAAAACCAAAAAAACGATCAGTGTGTTTTACATACCATCCAGCAACCTGGACCTGGATAATATATGCTGCAGAAATAACCAGTGCTATATCTGCCCCCTCTTTTCCAAAGGTAATCATCGCTATTGCAAGAGCAATTGAAAGATTACGCATAACAGTACCATAGACAAGTGCAATAGCATCCCCTCTTTCAAAAAAAAGCTTCCCTGCAACTGTACTTATTAAAAAGTTGACCATATATAAAAGTACCACAGGTATAAGAATATACATTAATTGCAATGGATTTGCCAATATACTTTCCGCTTTAAGGGCCATTGCCACAAAAACTATTCCCAACACACCAAGTGTTGAAAGAGGAGGAAATTTTTGTTTAATATTACTATTATAATGATCTGCACCATAATACTTTAAAAGAATCTGCTTTGTTACAAATCCCAGGGCCATTGGTAAAAAAACAATTAGAAGAATCTGTTTAAAAACCTGAGCAAGAGGTATTTCAATAACAGCACCCATGAGCCATTTCCCATAAAGCGGAGTTAACAGAGACCCTGCAATAAGACCAATAACTGTCATTTTAACAGCAGAATTAATATTACCCCTGGCAAAACCTGTCCATGATATAGTCATTCCGCTTGTAGGAAGAAGTGAGGCAAGAAGGAGTCCAAATGCAGCCATAGGGTTATCAGGGAAAAATACTTTTCCTGCCCCAAATGCAATAAAAGGAATTATTCCAAAATTAATTACCTGTGCTGCACTCTGAAGCTTTAAATCACCACTGGAAAAAACTTTTTTTAATTCCAGATTAACCATCATTGGGTAAACCATTAAAAATGTAAGAGGTATAATTAAATTTTTAAACGGTTCAGGATTTATTAAACTTCCACCTGCCAAACCTGCAATCATGGCTACAGGTATTGAAACAGTAAGATTTTTTTGAATTATTGCAAGTAACTTCCACATAATAACAAACTCCGATTGAGAAATAAAGATTTTAATTAAAATCTAAAATAGTTGACTTTTTGTCAACTATTTTTATTATAGGCTCCATGATTTTTTTATTTGACGTAAAATTACAAAATCACTGATAATGAAAATCATTTTCAAAGAGAAAAAGGATCTATAAATGATTACATCTATTGATTGCATACCCTGTCTTTTAAGACAAACAATAGAAGCAT
The DNA here is from genome assembly GCA_964649175.1 of uncultured Leptospirales bacterium. GTDB lineage: Bacteria > Spirochaetota > UBA4802 > UBA4802 > UBA5550 > JBBAGC01. The sequence goes on from CAZYPA010000024.1 coordinate 28,502, forward strand.
TACAATTTTCTTTTACTGATAACAAAATTCAGGAAAAGATTTTAAAAGAGATTATTCTGTTTACTGCAGAGCTTGACTTAACCCAGCCTCCCCCTCTTATAGCTGGAGAAATACACAGACGAATGAGAACAATTTCTCAAATTGATGACCCCTACAAAGATGCTAAGAAAAAATTTACCCATCTTGCACTATCAATGATTGAACAATGCAGACTTAATATCAATTCTTCAAAAGACCCCTTTTTATCCGCACTCAAACTGTCAATTGCAGGAAATATAATTGATTCAGGGGCTAAATCAGGGCTTAATGAAAAAGAAGTCATAGAACAAATTGATACTGCCCTAAGTGAAGTTTTACATGGAGATATTGACACACTAAGATCTGCTATAAAAAAAGCGGATAAGATTTTATACATTGCTGATAACGCAGGTGAGATTATTTTTGACCTTCCCCTTATAGAACTAATAGGTTCTGAAAAAATCACCTTTGTAGTAAGAGGCGGTCCTGTTATAAATGACGCAACTATTGATGATGCCATAAATTCAGGTATTACCACAGCTGTAAAAGTTATTTCCAGCGGGTC